>JAWCLA010000001.1:0-13256 GCA_039091855.1 Candidatus Aenigmatarchaeota archaeon
ATTGGTCAGAATTGGCTTCTTGTTGCGCTTGAAGATGTTTTTAGATTGACGGCTTAAGCCAATTTCATAAAGCCGTCCTTCCAAATCATGTCCCTGATACTATTCTCTATTGTTGGGAGGAGGTTCATGCATAGGTATATGGTGGTTTTACTGCATATAACTATGCTCCCAACATTATTATGTTAACAGTCTCGCTAATCTTACACTTTAACTTAAACCCTTCCAAGGTAAGCACCAAACCAAGAAATACCATTTTTCTATATAAACTTCAACAGCTAGTGTTATTTCCTTAGAGAAAGTCTTTTATTTATTTTTATTTTATGATTCATATTTTTTACAGCATTTTGGTATATGCTACGAGAAATCAAAAGTCCAGCTGATGTACCATTTAGTCCCATCTACAAACCCATTCTCAAATTCCAGATTAAGTTCGCAGAACTCCGAACATAATTTAAATATCCCGTTCAACTATATTTAGATTTTTATGATAAAGACAGATTCCAAAAAATGCCTGAGGTGCAGCGGCTGCGTGGCTGTATGCCCGAGGTCAGCCCTCACACTGACAGAGCACGGGATTGTCTGTAACAACAGGTGCAACAACTGCAAGATTTGTATCAACTTCTGCCCTGTTGGGGCGATAGCTCTTGTGGGTGAAGGAAAATGAAAGAGAGTTATGACATTGTAATTGTGGGTGGTGGACCTGCGGGCTCTTCTGCTGCAATGACTGCCGCAAGGGCAGGATTAAAAGTCCTTATGGTTGAGAAAAGGGCTGAGATAGGCTCTCCAAAAAGGTGCGGTGAAGGGCTTTCAAGATCAGCACTGGAGAGGATGGGTCTTGATAAGGATGATGTGTGGGTGCGAAGGACAATATTGGGGGCCAGTGCCTACGCGCCAAACGGAAAGAAGATAACTGTTGATTACAGGGGCCCTGAGGGATGGGTAATAGAAAGAAAGGTTTTTGACAAGTGGCTAGCGAAAAAAGCCGTTGACGCAGGGGCAAGGGTTTTGTCAAAGACTGACGCTGTTTCTCTGACAAAGAATAACGGGAAGGTTTCAGGCGTGACGCTTGAGTCAAACGGGAAAAGGTGGGACGTTGAGGCAAAGATTGTTATAGCGGCAGACGGGGTGGAATCAAAAATCGCAAGGGAAGCGGGAATAGACACAACAATAAGGCTTGCTGATATTGCCTCAAGCGTCCAGTTCGAGATGGCTGGAGTAAACATAGACCCTGACAGGATTGAGCTGTATTTCGGGAATGAGATTGCTCCTGCCGGCTACGCCTGGATATTCCCCAAAGGTGAGAAGGAAGCGAATGTTGGGGTTGGTGTCAGGAAGCCTTGGGCAAAAAAGACAGCACTTGAATACCTTACGGATTTTGTAAATTCCCGCCCTGGACTGAAAGACGGCTCTATCATTGAGGTTAATGCAGGCGGTGTTCCTGTTGGGGGGCTGATGGAAGATATGGTTACAGACAACTTTATGGTTGTAGGGGATGCCGCACACCAGGTTAATCCTATACACGGCGGGGGAATAGGGGAATCGTTTGTGGCTGGAAGGATTGCGGCCCAAGTGGCTATAAAGGCAATCCGAAAGGGCGACTGCTCCAAAAAATCCCTTTCAGAGTATAACAAGCTGTGGTGGAAGGAGAGGGGAGAAAAGCTTCAAAGGCTTGTTAAGCTCAGGGAGGTTATGGAGTCCCTTTCTGACGAGGAGCTTAACTGGCTCGCAGGATACCTCACGGGAGAGGACCTGGTGGAATTCGCGCGCGCCTCAGGACTAAAGAAGCTTGGAATGATCCTGATGAAGAAGCCCAAACTAATAAGATTGGCTAAAAAGCTGTTCTGATTGACGATAATTCCTTTATTAATACTTCGTTTAACCTAATTATGTAGGACTAGGCCGGGGTGCTCGGCGTACCCTGTAACCGCAAACCGTCGACATCACATCATTATTGGTTAATCCTTTAATGATGCGGCGACAAAGGCGGGGCCGAAGCCCGAGGGCGGCTTGCATTTACATGATGCAGCCCACATTCTCGACTGAGAAGCTTTGTCCTGCAGGACTGCTGTTATGGCGAACCAGGTCAGGGCAGGAATGCAGCAGCCTTAAGTCATTACAGCCGTGCTTGCAGGGTAGCGAAGCGGAGAAGAGGATGTGGAAACTCGTCATGCACTTGCATTCCCACCGAAGGCACGTCCTACACTATTTTTTTGTTGATTGACAGGTGTGACAACAGCTTATATTTCTTTACAGGATATCTGATTATATGTTTTCGGTGAAAGGAAAAATTGTTGACGTGGTTTCAGGCAAAATAGATGACTCATACCTGCATATAGAAAACGGGAAAATAGTTTCGGAAAAGGGGAAACCTGAAAGGATTTTTGACTTCTCCAGCTTTTACATAGTCCCTGGATTCATAGATTCGCACATCCACATAGAAAGCTCTATGATGACCCCTTCCTTCTTTGCAGAATCTGTAATTCCACACGGGACTGCTGCTGTTGTTGCAGACCCTCATGAGATTGCCAATGTTGCAGGAATAGAAGGCATACAATTCATGATGAAAGATTCAGAAAACTTGCCTGTCAGGGTTTTCTTTACAGCCCCGTCCTGTGTGCCAGCAACCAATATGGAAACTTCAGGCGCTGTTATAGGAGCGGATGAGATAGAAAATCTTCTTAAAAATCCCAGAGTGGTCGGGTTGGGGGAAATGATGAACTTTCCAGGGGTTTTGGGTGAAGATCCTGAAGTGATGAAAAAAATAAAGGCAGCGAAAAAATCAGGGAAGGTCTTGGACGGACACTGCCCAGGGCTGAAAGGCAAGGGACTGAAAAAATACGTAAAGGCTGGGTTGCAATCTGATCACGAGTGCACAAGCGTAGAAGAGGCGATTGAGAAGCTATCTGCAGGAATGTGGCTTATGATAAGGGAAGGCTCTTCAATGAAAAACCTGGAAGCCCTGCTTCCTGCTGTAAATGAAAAGACGTGGAAAAAATGCATTTTTGTATCTGACGACATACATCCTGAAACAATATTGAAGGAAGGGCACGTTGACAGGATTCTCAGAAAGGCTGTCTCTCTCGGGCTTGACCCAATAACAGCAATGAGGATGGTTACACTCAATCCCGCAAAATACTTTTCCCTTGATGAGATTGGCTCTCTTGAGAAAGGGAAATCAGCCACCTTTGCGGTTGTGAAGGACTTGAAGGGGTTTGAAGTGCTGGCTTTCTTTGTAAACGGGGAAATGATTTACCAGAAAGGGAAATTGCTTTGCAAAATCAAAAATCAAAACCCTCCTGAAAAAATCCGCTCATCTGTCAGAATTAAGACGTTCCTGAAAAAGGACCTTATGATTCCTTCAAACTCTGCCGTTAAGGTAAAGGTGATAAAGGTTCCTAATGAAAAAACAGAAGCGGTTCTGGGATATGAGAACGGCTTCCTGAAGCCAGACATAGTGAATGATGTTCTGCCTGTTGTTGTTATGGAGAGGCACAAGGCAACAGGAAACATTGGAAAGGGGTTTGTGCAGGGCTTTGGTTTGAAATCAGGTGCTTTGGCCTCAACCATTGCCCACGATTCCCACAACATAATCTGCGTCGGGGCTGATTACGATGATATGGTTTCAGCGATAGACGCTCTTAAAAATTCAGGAGGCGGCATTGTTGCCGTAAAAAACAGGAGAACGATTGCCATTCTGGAGCTTCCTGTCGCCGGGCTGATGGCACCCGATCCTGCTGAAAAAATAAGAATGAAGCTCGATTTGATACACTCGGCAGCAAGGGAACTCGGCTGCTCGCTTGAATCCCCATTTATGGCTCTTTCATTTCTGGCGCTTCCAGTTATCCCAAAGCTAAAATTAACGGACAAGGGGCTTGTGGATGTGGAGAGGTTTCAGATAGTGGATGTAAGGGGTTGATTACACTAACATAAAAAATTATATTTTTAATGTCATATCTCCGCCCCCTTTAACGCGTCCTTGCAGATGCAGTTCCTTTCCTTTGGGATTTTTGGTATCACTGCCTCAAGAATCCTCTCTGTGTTTTGTATGTTCTTGCTCATAACCTTTTTTATTTCATCGCAACTAACTGGTTTTTCTGCCCAGACATCGTAATCGGTAACTGTCGCTATAACCGAAAAGCAGATTTCCCTTTCCCTTGCAAGAATTGCCTCGGGAACGCAGGTCATCCCTATTATGTCGCCGAACTGCCTGTACATTTTTGAGGCGGAGCGGGTTGAGAATTGCGGGCCCTCTATCCTGATGTATGTGCCTTTTTCGTGGACTGGTATTTTAAGCGAGCGGGCTATTGAAACAAGGAGCTTGTTCAATTCGGGGCAGAAGGGATCCGCCATCGAGACGTGGTAGAACTTTCCCCCGTCGTAAAAGGTGTGGACCTGCTTACCCCAATCTATGAACTGGTCGGGAATCACGACCTCTCCTGCCCTGTATTCTTCCTTAAGGGAGCCCACAGCCGCAAGTGCGATAATTCGCTGGACACCGAGCTGCTTGAGGGCATAAATGTTTGCGCGGAAGTTTATCCTGTGCGGAGGTATTGTGTGGTTTTTTCCGTGTCTTGGAAGAAGTGCTATTTTCCTTCCTGAAAAATTTCCTATTGTTATAGAATCCGAGGGGTTTCCGTAAGGAGTTGAAATCCTTGTCTCTTTTTTGCCTTCCATAAGCTCTTTGTTGAAAACGGCTGTCCCTCCTATTATGGCTATCTCAGCGCTTTCCATGATATTATTGTAGGCGCAAGATTTTTATAAAAAGAACTCCCATCTTAATTGATATGAAAATAAAGATTTTGCTTTTCCTTATAGGAATAATGGTGGGGGCATACATAGGCGGGTTTTTCACTTCCCAGACTGTTTATGTGTATTACTATAATTACACCACACGCGAGGTTCCCAGAGTACCTGTTGAGATTAATGCCTCAAATGTTTCCTTTGTCTCAATAACAGTTCCTGCAGTAGACCAGGAAGGGAATGGGGTTTCGACAATTCTTGATGTGCAAATTGCTCCTGGCTCTGGGAAAACGCTCGTCAACGTGGACAAGCTTCTTTTCTGGACTGACACGCAAAACTCAATAAGGACTGCAAAGAAGGTTGCCGAAGAAGTTACAAACACGAGCCTTGAAAGTTATGACATCATTTACACAATAACTGCAAACGCCTCAGTAATAGAGGGCCCATCTGCAGGCGCTGCGCTTACTATAGCAACAATCGCGGCCATCCAGAACAGGCAGATAAATTCAAGCGTTATGATTACGGGAACAATAAACCATGACGGTACAATAGGGCCCGTGGGAGAGATAATAGCGAAGGCTCAGGCTGCAAAGGAGATAGGGGCAGAGCTTTTCCTAGTTCCTCTAAGCCAGTCTGCACAGATTACTTATGAGTCAAGGAGATACTGCGAAAAGATAGGATTCACGCAGATATGCACGATAGAGCAGATACCCCAAAAGGTTGACGTCTCGGAAAAGGTTGGAATAAGGGTTAAAGAGGTAAGGACAATACAGGAGGCTCTTGAATATTTCCTGGTATGAAAGCGAAATTTGTTTTTTTGATAGCGCTTTTTGCTGTGTTTTTTGCAGGGTTCATAACAGGGCTTATAACCAACGAGCAAGAAAAGGCTTTTCAGGAAGAGATGGTTCCGAGTGAAATTCCCCATCTTTCAACAGAAGGCTTTACAAGGGCTTATGTAGATACAGGGCCTTCTGTTATATACCTTGTATCGGGTTGCAGGAGGCTGACACTGGTTACAAATGAGATTCAGTCAGAATCTGTTGAAATGGGATTGTCCAATATAACAGGCTTTAGGCCAAACACCCATGATTTGATAAAAAATATAATTGAGAACTACGAAATAAAACCTCTTATGGTAAAGGTTGAATCATTGGCCGAGGGAACATACTATTCAAAAATCCTGATGATAAGGGACAACAACATCCTGAATCTTGACTCAAGGCCAAGCGACGCGATAGCGATTGCCGTCAGGACAGGAACGCCTGTTTACGTGAAGGACGAGCTTTTTGGGCAGGCAGGAGAAAAAATATGCTGAGGTGAGGGAATGATTGACATACACGCACATCTATGCTTTCCGCAGTTTGAGAGGGGCATTGAAAAAATAATTGAAAAGGCAAAGGAGGAGATAGACGGGATAATAGTCTCTTCCACAAGGCTTGAGGAAGGGAAGAAGGTTCTCGAGCTTGTGAAAAAGCACCCCGGGTTTCTTTTCGCAACACTGGGCTATCACCCAACGGAGGGAACGGATTGCGAAGGCGTTCTGAGGCTCATAGAAGAGAATCATAAGAATATAGTAGGGGTGGGTGAGGCAGGGCTTGACTATCACTGGGAAGAGGATCTCAAGAAGAGGGACCAGCAGAAGGTCGTTTTCGAGAAGTTCATATCTTTAGCAGAGAGATACAATCTGCCTCTTGTAATTCATTCCTGGGACGCTGAGCCTGACTGCTTCCTGATGGTGAAGAACAGGAATGTAAAATGCGTTTTCCACTGCTATTCAGGTCCGATAGATCTCGTTAAGCAGATAATTGACAGGGGTTTTTACATATCTATGTCCACGCAGATATGCTTTTCCAAGCACCACAAAAAGCTTATAAGAGCTGTTCCTCTCGAGAACCTGCTTCTTGAAACTGATTCCCCTTTCCTTGGTCCTGAAAGGCACATGAACATGCCTTGGAACATAAAGCTGTCCGCCGAGAAGATAGCGGTTGAAAAGGGAGTAACTAAAGAGGCTGTCCTCTCTGCGGCAAGGGAAAATGCCATAAAGGTTTTCAGTCTGAAACTTGGGCAATTCTAACCAATTTTAAGCCTTTTTTTAAATTCTGATTATGGACAGGGAAAAGGAAAGGGAGGTCTCTTCCCTTGACCTGAGGTTCTTTGTGAAAGAATGGGAATTCCTGAAAGGCGGATTCATAAGGAAGGTTTACCATTCAGGAGATTCTGAAAACTGGAAAGTTGTTTTTGAGGTTTTTGTTCCTCAGAAGGGAACCTTTTACCTTAATGTCTATCCAAAATGGATTTCTCTGGAAAGGTCAAAGGAACAGCTGGGAGAGAAACCCTCAGGGTTTTGTATGTTGTTGAGAAAGAATCTTTCAGGCAAGAGGATAGATGGCATTGATCAGCACGGGTTTGACAGGATTTTGGAGATATCTGTCGGTGGCTTGAGATTAGTTTTTGAATTTGTCCCGCCAGGAAACATAATACTTATTGACAGCCAAAACATCATAATAGGGGCATTGAAAACGAAAAAATGGAAGGACAGGGAGATAAGGGCTCGCTCCAACTATCTATATCCTCCTGGAAGGCAAGACCCATTCTCTATGGGGTTTGAAGAGTTCAGTAGGTTTTTTTGCTCTGAAAAAAAGGCTGTTGCTGTGCTGGCTTCAGAACTTGGGTTCGGTTCTGCTTACGCGAACAAAATCTTCTCCGAGTCAGACATATCCACTGAAAAGCCAGCAAAGGAATTGAAAGAGGAAGAGATTCGCTTGATTTTTGAGAAAATCCGTACAGTTGAAAAAATTCAATCAGCCCCACCAAAGACCGAAAAAAATCAAGAAAAGGATAGACTGGAAATTATAGAACTGCAAAGAAAGGAAGCGCTTGAGAAATGGAAAGAAGCGGAGAGGGCTGCAAGGGAAAGGGCTGACGCAATATACAGGAAGTTTGACACAGTCGAAGCCCTGCTCGAAAAATTTTCAAAAAAGGAGGGGATGGGGTTCGAACCCATTATGAAGAGGGAAGGGCTTCACATCACTGTGAATCTCGATGGGGTTGATGTCACTCTCGATTTAAGGAAATCTGCACAGGAAAATGCTGCATACTATTACGAGCAGGCAAAGAAGGCAAGGAGAAAAATAAAGGGTCTTGAGCAGTCAATGGAAAAGCCCCTAAAAGAAAGGGTTGGAATTGATAGAGAACCTATTGAAGAGAAGAAAGGTTGGTACGAGAAGTTCAGGTGGTTTGTTTCCAGCGACGGGTTTCTTGTTGTGGCAGGAAAAAGCGCTGAGCAGAACGAGCTTCTACTGAAGAATTATGCAGAGCCCGAGGAATGGTGCTTTCACGCGGATGTGAAGGGGGCTGCCTTCGTTGTGGTGAACTCAGGTAAAAATGAGCCTCCTGAACAGACAAAAAAGGAGGCAGCTGAGTTTGCCGCTGCAAGCTCAAAGGCTTGGACAAGGGGGTCTGGAAGCGTTGATGTTTTTTCTGTTCAGAGAAAAAGCCTTTCAAAATCCCCTCCAACAGGAATGTTCCTTCCCAAGGGTTCCTTTATGGTTTATGGCAAAAGGGTGTGGTACAGGAATGTTCCTTTGAGAATGGCTGTTGGAGTTGACCAAAAAGGCAGGGTTGTTTCCGGGCCCGAGTCTTCTGTCAGCAAGGTTTCAAAATATGTTGTTGTTATAGTTCCCGGAGAAAAAAGGGCATCTGAATTGGCAAGGGAGATAAAATCCGAATTCATCAAAAAAGCAAGGGTTGAGGATGCTGAATCAATACAAAGGCTTTCGCTGGAGGAGATAGAAAGACATATTCCTTTCGGAAAGGGTGAATTGATGCAGTAAATGATTAATAGATAAAATCTAAATATTCTGATATGGATAAAAAATCTTTCAGGATGGTGGAGCCAACTGACTGGTTCAGGAATTTCAGGTGGTTCGAGTCATCCGAGGGGTTCAAGGTTGCATGCGCTACAACTGCTGAACAGAACAATCTCCTTATGGAAAGGTACGCAGAGCCAAACGATTTGGTTTTTTATGCAGACCTTCCTAATTCCAGGTTTGTCCTTGTGAAGCCTTACAAGGGAAATGTTGATGAGAAGACAAAAAAGGAGGCAGCTGAGTTTGCCGCTGCAAACTCAGAGGCATGGAAAAAGAACCTCACTCATGTTGATGTTTATTGTGTGTTAAGGTCGCAGATAAAGAGGCATTCTGAACCATCAAAAGCTTTCGGCTCCTCTTCCTTTATGATATTCGGTGAAAGGACGAGGTACAAAAATGTTGACGTGAGGCTCTCGATAGGCGTAAAGCTGCTAATAGGCGAGAAGGTTCCTCTTGTTGTTTGCGCTCCCTCTTCTGCAATAAGGCACAATGCGGACTTCTTCGTTACATTGAAGCCTGGTATGAGAAGCGTTTCCGACATAGCGGCAACAATAAGAAACAGGATATTCCTAAAGGTCCCTGACAGGTTCAGGCCCTATGTGGAAAGGGTAAGGGAAAGCGACATATATGAACTTGTTCCTGACAACGTGGTGGAGATAATCTGACTATCAAAAAGTTATCTTAAAACCTCATCCATTTTTTTGAGAAATTTTTCCAGTGTCCCAAACGGGATTTTCGCTCCTGCCGCGTTCTGGTGACCTCCACCAGAGCCTCCTACTGACTCTGATGCTATCTCAGCGAGCCTGTTAAGGGCAATCTTTGAGTCATGGGAGCGTATGGTCACATCAAGGTATTTGTCCCTCCTGAAAACGCACACTCCTACAGGCCTTTCCGTAACAGTGGCTGCAAACAGGGCCGCAGGTCCCCTGAAGCCAAATGAAGGCGTGTCCGTTATGTATCCTATTTTTCCAAGGGTTTTTGCCTTCCTTTTTACTATTCTGTAAAGCTCGAACTCCCGCCTTACAGCATCTGCTGCGCTTTTGACCAATCCCTCTATGTCTGAAGGGGTTTTCCCTTCCGCAAGGGTCTTGACTATGTTTCTTTTCGCATCGTATCCGGAGAATTCCTCGTTTTTTATTCCAAGGGATATTGTGCACACCTCAAAGTATATTGCCCTCTTGTCCCAGTCTGAGATGTGCCTTCTTATGAAATCCGTGTCCTCTGAGTAGTCGCCTATTGCTCCATAAAGGGCAGTCCATATCATTTCCTTTGGCAGTTCTGACTGGAAATGCCTGTAAACTATTTCGGATGTGCTTGCCTTTGGGTTGTGGGCAAATGTTTCAAGAAGTTTAGAAAGCCTACTTCTTGCATCTGCCTGAAGGGGGTGATGGTCAAAATACATTATCCTTGACTGCTTATCCTCTATTGTTTTAAGGAATTTCTGTACATCTGACCTGTTTATTGCTATGTCCAAAATTATTATCCTTTCCGATGTGGAATTTTTGAGGTCTTCGCATACAGAAACAGGCTTTGTGAAAAAAACTTTTGCTTCTGGAAATCTCGCGAGGGCAATCGCTCCTGCGCATATGCCATCGCAGTCGGCGTGGGTGAGAATGAGTGTCTGATTTTTGCCTTCAGGTTTCATAGATATTTTATAACTGATTTGGAATATATAGATATATAGAGTGATATTATGCAAGTGCCTGCCCTCTGCCATCTGTGTAACGCAATTGCAAAGCCTGCATATACCTGCAAGATGTGTGGGATGATTGTTTGCTCTGACTGCTTCAATGTGCAGACAGGAATGTGTATTATATGTTCCCAGAAATTCGGTAGGCGCAGAAAGGCTTAATAATCGCATTTTATAAAACTCAATAGTTAGATTTGTCGCGCTGGGATGGCGGAACGGCAACGCGCAAGCTTGGAGTGACCCTTTTTACAGGAGCTGACGCTTCCATAAAAAGCGTCAACGGAAAAACTCACCTAAAAGCTTGTGCCCGAAAGGGCTTGGGGGTTCGAATACCGAGCCTTTTTACGAGAGACTTCCGTCTTCTTCAAAAGGCTAGGTCTCACCCAAAAACCGAAAACATAGTTAACCAATAAAATGGTTAATAGTGAGATTCAGTAGAAAGTCCCTCTCCCAGCGCCTTATTTTTAGTTATTGAACGGATATTATATAACCTGCAATAATATAATTGATGAAAAGGGCTTTCGTGTTTTCGCTTGATGCTGTAATGGTTCTGGGCCTTGTGCTGACGCTTACGCTCTTCATTGCAGCCCTCTCTTTCTCCTACTCAAACCCGGAACTAAGATATCAGAGGATGTATTATGCTGGTAAGGATATGTTAAATGTGATAAGCGAGGTCAGGATAAATTCTCTTCTGGATAATCCTGTTGTAAAGGATTACATCTCAAGCGGGATATTGGTGGAGGATGACCTTAACAAGACGCTTCTTGATGTGATTGGTTCTTTATGGGCAAAGGGTAACATCACTGAAGCAAGGAACCTCACAAATTCCACATTTGCCCAGATACTTAACGGCACTAATTTCGATTATGAGCTTCTTATAGATGGACAGGAAATATTTGAGAAAAACACATCTTTGGGAACAAGCTACCTATCAAAGCTGTCCGCAATAGTTTCAGGTTATGAAATAGGGAAGCCTGTTTCAGGATATTCTGCAAGAACCAGGCTAACAAAAGCCAACAGGGTTTCTTCATACTACATATATTTCGGTGGGTATATTGGAGATGGAAACATAACTGTAAACTTCACTCTGCCAGAATTTGACAACATTCTTAATTCTACGATGGAGATGAGTGTTGGTAACAATTTCAGCCTTTATATAAATGGGAATTATGCAGGAACGTATTTGAAAAACTCAAAAACCAACATAAGTGCAGACAGGTGGTGGATAGAAAACGACTATCTTAATTATTTTGTGCAAGGCAACAACACAATTGAAATAAATTTCACAGGAAACCAGAGCATGTACATAGGTGGTGGATACATAAAGATAGCCTATAACACATCAAAGCTTGCTGAATCGCAGGAAATTTTTGGTGAAAATGCGACAAAGACGGAGATGTTACATGGGATTGACGGTATAGTAAATGAGTATTCGTCTTTTTATGTTCCTGGTGCTCTCAAAAACATGACTATTTATCTTCATTACAAGAGCAATTTCACGATTTTTATGACGGTTGGAAACAAAACTATTTATGAGGGAAACTCTTCTCTGGAAGGAGAGAAGTCAGTTATAATGGATGACAGTTATCTTTCTGGTATATTGGATTATTCTGAAATTAGCAATAAAACAATACCTTACAGGATAGGGCTTCTGAATGTCTCTTATATAACAATAGGAATATATGGTATAGGCGACCCTGTTTTGGTGACTGATGTTTCTGGAAGCATGGATTATTGCGCTGTTTATAACCCTACGCCACCTTATCTCCAGCCTCTTACATGCAGGTATGACTGCCTGATAGGAGGGAGAAAATACTGCGACATATCCAACCCAAGTCAATGTACAGGAAATGTCTGTGGTGGGTTGTGCTGGCCAAGCGCATCGGGGCACACAGTTTGCTACTCAAAGCTTACTATTGCAAAGGACGCTGACAAGAAGTTTGTTGACATAATATTGAACGAGTCTGTACAAGGAAACAGGGTTGGGCTTGTTTCGTATTCAACATCAATTTCTGGCTATCTCAATCTTACAAACAACGAGACACTTCTTAACAACACAATAAATTTATATGATGCAGGCGGAAGCACCTGTATATGCTGTGGTATAAACAGGGCGACACAAATGCTCAAAGATCTTAGTGACAACACAAGAAGGAGAATTCAGGTTGTGATGACAGATGGGGAAGCAAATGTTAGATGCACAGAAAACAGGGCAAATGCAGATATGAATGGTGATGGAACGATAAATGCAAAGGATGACACTATAAACGCCTCTTGCATGGCATACCAGAATTATGGTATAAAAATATACACAGTTGGTTTTGCTGAAAGTGAATCCGAGGTTGATGCAAACACACTCAACCTGACTGCACAGTGTGCAGGAGGAAAATACTATTACAGCAACGTAACAGAACTTGCAGAAACCTTCCAGCAAATTGCCTTGGAGATTATCAATGCAAGTTATGTTGCGCAAACGGTTGAGGTGATGGGAGAACCTAACATAAGCAAGCTGTACCCAGATTCCTATATAAAAATAGTTTATGATTCGTTTGTTGCAAAGCCAGGGTATGGTGAAGTTATGCTCACATTTGAATCCCCAACTATTGAAAATATGAGCGGTGAAGAGATAATAACACACAATGATACAGGTACAAAGGATGGTTGGTACTTCATTCCTGAGAATATGCAGGTTGTAGATGCCAAAGTCACTTCATATTCTTCAAACTACTGGACTGACAGATTGTATGTGAATAGCTCAAATACAGCTGACTGGACAAGGGTTTACTGGCTTGCGGACTATAATATGAATTACACAAGTCTTGGCGATCCGTTCATAGTTCAGATTCCTGTTCAATACATAGGAACAGGGAACAACTCTATTAGGATAGGAACAGGCCTTTCGAGCATAAATGGAACAGGAGGCTCTCCTGATGACAGGATTATATACACGCTTAAAA
>JAWCLA010000001.1:13266-62628 GCA_039091855.1 Candidatus Aenigmatarchaeota archaeon
ATAAGCGGCATAGCCTTTGAGCAATACAGCGATGTTTTCCCAAAGGCAAAAGGGTCAACAGTAACTGTTTATTATGACTATGATGGGGACAACAACTATGATGGTTATATGACAGTTTCTGTGGGGCCAGAGCCTTCTGACATTTTTGACCCTGAAAATGATTCAATAGATGATTCCTTTATGCGGCTTATGGACTCAATAAACTTTATCTGGGATTCAAACCCAAACTCGTACGGAAACGGGACTGCTGAAAACCCTTATGATGGCATAAGCCCACAAAATCCTGTGGACCTTCAAATAACATCCGAGGTTGAATTTGAAAGCGTGACAGCATCCGAAATACCATCCCTTTGGGGACCTGCAATAATGGAGATAAGGATATGGTCATAAAAAGGTTTCAAAAAGGCCAGATGTATTCAGCAATAGCGATTTTGATAATGATACCAATAGTTGTTTTTGTGGCTTATTATATAACTGCAAGCCAAAACATAAAATTAGGTGTAACGGAAAAGGTGATTGCTGACCAGCAGCAGCAGGTTGCAAAGGGAATTGAAGATGATTTTGAAAGGGCAATGAAGATATCTGGAAGGAGGGCTTTGCTGTCAGCAGTAAACAAGGTTGTTATATCCGGCTCCTTTCTTGACAACTCAACATTAAGGATTGGGGAACTTATGCTCAATTCAACAATTTATGGAAATCCAAGCATTCTTATGGCAAACAACACGCTTGGCGAATGGAAATCAAGGATAATTTCGCAGAATCACAGCTTCAACATAGACGTCAATTTCACAAACTTGACTGTAAAGAATTATGATGGTATGCATATAGAGGTCTCAATGATATTGACTTTGAATGTTTCTGACAAGCTTAACATATCGAGAATAGACAGGGTTTTGGATAAGAAAGTCCTCGTTTCTGTGGAAGGTCTTGAGGACCCTGTTTACACGCTATCTACAGAAGGTTATGTTAAAAAAACAATAAGGAGTTATCCTTATCCTTACTTCACGAGAAAATTCCAGGGAACAATAAATTCTGGGAACTGCTCAGGAAACTCCACATATGATGTAAACGACCCAAACCCGGGATATAAGATAGTCATAATTCAAAACACGACAGGAATTCCGGATTCAACCCTTCAGGGATTCAAAGGGGTTGTGGTTGAAGAGGATGAGGACCTAAATTCAAAAGGGGTTTCTTGTTTTGTTTCCGGAGTGGAAAACGCTGTGGAGATTCCTGAAAACAAAACCGTCTGGATAGATAATCTGACTGCAAGTTTGTGGCTGCTTCCAATAATTGAAGGTGCAAAAAACACCTATTACTACAAAGGTGTTGGACCAAACTTCCTTCAGAGGCTTGAGGGAAACCTTTCGGAATCGCCTGATGGAAAGGGGATTGAAAGCTTTGTTATGGAAGATATTGGCGTTCCTGAAAAGCCTTTGCAGACAAGAGTGGATTACCTGTTTTTTTCCAACCAGACATATCAAGGATGCTTCAAGGCGAGATGGGTTGAGGAATATTGGCTCAGAATGCAACAGGAAGAGATTGAGAGATATAATCTAACAGAACTAAGTTACAATACATGCTGAATGATGAGATGATTTAAGAAAGCAGGAGGAATAGATAAAGATGAAAGTAATTGCCTTTTTACTATTTGCTGGAATCATTGGTTCAATTTTTTTATATTACATATCAAATTTTCATTATGAGACTGTTGAATGTGAAAGGGGCGACAGGCTTTGCATAGAAAATTTTGAAACTAACAGAGAAAACTGCATACCATCCTCAACAATAATACATGGTAGAGACGGGATAGTTCTTATGGTCAATATAACAAGAGAAGATGGCAAATGTGTAAGGAAGGAAACTGTAATTGGTTCTGAAAATCCAGAAAGTGATTATCTTTTAGGTAGAAATATGACGTGTGAATATGGGCTTTCAGGTCTTCAAAACCCTTCGGAAACAAAATGCCCTGGCTCTCTTTATGATTATGTTGTAGAGGGAAAAGGAAGTGCTCTTGGAGGAGGCTCTATAATCCCAACAAATCCTAGAAAGGAATGCGGTCTTGAGGATGAGGAATGCAAATACAAAGGAATAGGATATATTGAAAGCTGCATAGATGCAGAGATAATAACAACTGATCTTAGATGGGAGCCTTTGGGTTATTGGACAATGCTTACAAAAGTTAACAGAAGAGATAATATATGCATCCTTTATTTTGAGATACTGAATGCAGTAAATCTTCCCCCTGGGATTCCAACCACAATTATAGGCAGCAATATGACTTGCAAGATACCGGTTTCGGAATTTCCTATACAAAACCTTACAGCATCTTGGTGCGCAGGAGAGCTTTACAACTATATCTAAGGTATAGATTAATTACCATAAAGGGAAATAATTAATAGAGGGTTCAGATGCCAAAAGAAAAAAAATCAGGAAAGGTGTCCGTGGAAAAAATACTTACAGGAAAGGATATACAGTGGAAAAAAACTGATGGCAAAACACCATATCTGGAAACAAGCATAGACAAGCTTTACAAACTGGTTAAGGAAAGGTCAAGGGTTGGCTTTGATGAGGCAGCTGAAAAATTTAATGCTGAAAGGGAGCAGATAGAGTCTTGGGCAAAAATACTTGAGGAGCACAAGCTGATAAAGGTCCATTACCCGGTTTTCGGAAGGCCTGTTATGATATTCAGGGAAATGGAAAAAAAGAAATTCATTAAAGAGGGTTTAAAACAGAAACCGAAAAACAGGATGACAAAAATAGGGATAGGGATTGCAGGTTGCTTATTGGTTTTCTTTGGATATGTAAACTTTGTTACAAATGCTTTCACTCTTAGTATAAGGTCGCAGCTTAACGTTATCTTCTGGAGGTTTTTCGGGATTTTTGGATTCCTTCCCTACCCGATAAACATTATAATTCCTGTTTCAATAGTTATAGTGATTCTGTTGATAATTACAAAGTTAAAGAGAAAAAAGAGCAACACAGAAGAAAGGATAGGCAGCAAGCTGAAAAACATTAAAAAAGAGCTGGGGTCCTGATGGAAAAAAAGGATTTGATAGAGTCTTATGAACTGGTTGTGGATGATGTTCCAGCAACCATAAAGATAGTTCTCGATAAATCGGAATTTGTCCCTATTTACGAGATGATTTTTCCCGAGATTGAAAAGCCCACAATGGCTGCACTGGATTACATAAGGGAGAGGCTCATATCTGAGCTTTCAATAGAGCCTGAAGAGATACTGAACACAAAGGAACTTGAACAGCTGAAAAAGGAGTTTGCAGAGAAGGCTCTTAAACTTATAAAGAAGGAGATACCAAACCTTTCGGAAAGGAACCAAAGGATACTGGTTGGTATTCTCCTGCACAACTCCCTTGGCTTGGGCCCTCTGGAGATTCTGCTTCAGGACAAAAACTTGGAGGAAATAGTTATAAACAATTCCAAAAGCCCGATATGGGTTTACCATTTGAGGCTTGGATGGCTTAAAACCAACATTATAATACCCTCTGAAACGAGCATATACAACTATGCATCTGCGATAGGGAGGCGTGTCGGAACTCAGATAACAAACCTTAGCCCACTTATGGATGCTTACCTCACTTCTGGAGACAGGGCAAATGCCACGCTGTTCCCGATAAGCTCGGAAGGTAACACCTTAACTATAAGGAAGTTCGCAAGAAGGCCCTGGACGATAACAGATTTCGTAGAAAGCGGGACGCTTTCATTGGATGTTGCTGCATTCCTCTGGCTTGCCATACAGTACGAGCTTAATGTTGTTGTTGCAGGTGGAACTGCATCAGGAAAGACTTCCCTGCTTAATGCTTTGACATGCTTCATACCGCCTAACCACAGGATTATTTCAATAGAGGACACGAGGGAGATACAGCTTCCAAAATACCTTCACTGGGTGCCTCTTACCACAAGGCCGCCAAACCCGGAGGGTATGGGTGAGGTAACAATGTTGCAGTTGATGATAAATGCCTTAAGGATGAGGCCTGACAGGATAATAGTTGGAGAGATAAGGAGGGGAAAGGAGGCGCAGGTTCTTTTTGAGGCAATAAATACAGGCCATTCGGTTTATTCAACACTTCACGCAAACACAGCTGACGAAACGTTCAGAAGACTAATAAATCCTCCAATAGACATACCTGTGGCTCTTCTAGGTAGTTTGCAGCTGATAGTAGTAATGCACAGGGACAGGAGAAGGGGCATAAGGAGGGTTCTTGAGGTGGCAGAACTTATCCCAACAGCTGGACTTAAGCAGCTCGGTATAGAGCTTAACCTTATATTCAGGTGGATAGCTTCAGAGGATATGATAACAGAATTGGCCAAGTCTTACAGGGCAATAAGCGACATAAAGCTTTATTCTGGTATGAGTGATGAGGACATAAAGAGGGACATGGAGGACAAGAAAAAGGTATTGAAATGGCTCGTTAAAAACAAGGTAAAGGACATCCACGAGGTAGGAAGGATAGTTTCAGAATATTACAGGAACAAGGAAGAGCTGATGAAAACTGTTGAAAGGGATATAGGAGAAGATACCAAAACTGGCAAAAAACTTCCTCTTTCTGGAAAGAGGACTGGAAAGCTTTTTCCAAAGAAGTCAAAAGATTAATCAGCACAATATTTATTGAAGGATTGCAATATTTTTATATGCGAAAGGGATTTATGCGTATAGTCGAGATAGTGATAGTAACGATGCTTGCCTTTGCTGTTCTGGTGCAGTTTTACCAGATTCCTAAGCAAGAAACAGAATGGGAAAAACTAAAGCTTTCTTTACAGGCAAATGACATTATTTTGTCCCTTGATAAAAAGGGTGTTGACTGGTTCAATTACACAGAGGTAGACAAGGTTATAATTAACAGCATTTCAGGTAATATGTTTTACAACCTGAAAATAGATAACGTAATAAAAAACGAGATAAATGTGGGGTGCATATGCAGTGTTGCTGAAACTGCAGGTTTAAGCAATGCTCTTAAATATTTTGATTTAAACAGGCAGGAAACCGAATTCAGAGTAAGCCAAATTTCACCTGACTCTATATCATTTTCCCACGAATATGATGTCATAGTGGTTTTCGACTACAATCTTACAGAAAATTACACTCAGATAAGGCATTTTCTAGATGCAGGCAAGGGAATTGTGGAATTCAGGCATTTTGACATATCAGAAATTGATTCTGTACAAAGTGATTTCTTCGGGTTGGAATGGAATTCCTCTTTAAATCCAAATTCTAATCCTGTAGAATTTGTGTCAAATGAAAGTTACGAGACTTACTACAATATTTACAAATACTTTCATCACATACCTATTTTTCAGGACAATTTCAGCAGCAGCTCTGGAGAGTGGTCTGTGCAAACAGGTACGTGGAATTTACAAAACGGAAATTATGTCGGGACAGGCACGCCTGCAATAGTGACAACAAATGCACAGTTCCAGAATTATTCATTAAGGGCTATGTTTTCCTCGCAGACCGCCAGAAACATAATGCTTATAGTTTACTGGCAGGACATAAGCAATTATGGAGCCGTTGGTATTGATATGGATTCTGACACTGTAACTGTTTTTGAAAACATATCAGGAAATCCTATAAACAGGGGCTCTGCGCCTTCTCCCATCCCTTTAAATTATAACAACTGGTATAGTATGAAAATAATCTCAGAGGGAAACAATGTTGATATCTATATAAATAATTCTTATGTTATATCTGCTACACTCTCAAATATTCCACAAAGAATTGGCCTTGGTGTTGAAAATGGACAGGCTTCCTTTGACAATGTGAGGGTAACATTTTCGGAAAATCATATATTTTCGAACATTTTGCAAAATGAAAAGGTAGGGCCAAATCCAAATGCCAAGCATTCGAAAACCGTTCTTGTCCAGCAAGGTACAAATACACCTTCCTGTATAATTAATACAAACATTGTAAATGGAAGGGGAAGAACGGCATGGCTGGCTTCTGGTTCAGGAATCAATCAGGAAACAGGAAATATGCTAAAATCTCTTGTTTCGTGGGCTGCAGGAGAGGAGAGGTATATTGTTAAAAATGAAGTGAGAAATGCCGTTGTTGCAAAGGTTTACAAGGTATATGACGAAGACATATACCAACCTGTTGAGATTACTCTTTCCATAGGAAGCCTTTACTCCTGATCCATTCTCCATCTAGGACCCTGTGGCGTGTCCTCAATAACAATTCCTTTTTTGCGAAGCTCTTCCCTTATGGCATCTGCCTCCTTCCATTTCTTTTGTTTTCTGAGATTTTCCCTTTTCTCAAGAAGTTCCCTTGTTTCTTTGTCAGCATCATCTAATGAGTGCCATTTCTTTTTAACATTCTTAATATCGAGCCCAAGTATACTGTCTATATCAAAAATCGTTTCAAGAATCTGCTTTGCATTTTTATCAGAAATGCCTTCCTGCACAAGTATATTTGCATTCTTCATAAATTCAAAAAATGCTTTGAGAGCAAGAGGTGTGTTAAGGTCATCATCAAGAGCGTTCTCGAAGTCTTCTCTGAGTTTTTTGCACAGCTCCTTTGCCTTTGGGTTTTCCTTTCCTGATTTTATTTCCACAATCTCTGCAACAAAATTCTCAATACCCTTTACCGTTTCCTCAGCGGATTTCATTGCCTCCATCGTAAAGTTTAGCTTTGTTCTGTAATGCGCCGAAAGAAGGAGATATCTTATTGCCTTTGGACTGAATCCCTTTGAAAGCAAATCCCTCAGTGTGAAAAAATTTCCGAGTGATTTAGCCATCTTCTGACCGTTCACTAAAAGGTGCTCATTATGAAGCCAGAATCTAACGAACTGCTTTCCTGTGGCTGCCTCTGACTGCGCTATCTCATTCTCATGATGTGGGAATACAAGGTCAACGCCTCCTGTGTGTATGTCAAATGTTTCCCCAAGGTATTTCATACTCATTGCAGAGCATTCTATGTGCCAGCCTGGTCTTCCCTTTCCTAACTCGGTTTCCCAGAAAACATTCCCGTCTTCTTCATTCCAGAACTTCCATAGAGCAAAGTCGCTTGCCGAACTCTTGTCGTACTCGTCCTGCCTGACGCGCGCTCCTGCTTTAAGCCCCTTTAAGCTTGTTCCTGAAAGCTTTCCGTAATCCTTGAATCTTGATATCTTGTAGTAGATTCCGTCCTTGCCCTTATAAGCATATCCTCTTTCTTCAAGCTTTTTCACAAGGGAAACCATTTCTTTTATGTGCTCCGTTGCCCTTGGATATATTGTCGCTGGTTTTATGTTAAGTGATTTTATGTCCTCAAAAAAAGCCTTCTCATACCTTTCCGTAAACTCTTTCAGGGATATGCCTTCCTTCCTTGAATTCCTTATTGTCTTGTCATCGACATCGGTTATGTTCATAACCTGCTTAACATTAAAACCTTTCCATTCGAGATATCTCCTTAAAAGGTCCGCAAAAACATAGGAGCGAAAGTTTCCTATGTGGGCAAAATCGTAAACAGTAGGCCCGCAGTTATAGATGCCTACAACTCCCCTTTTCAAAGGACTGAAAACTTCCTTTTTCTTAGTAAGGGTGTTGTAAAATTTTATTTCCATTTAATCAGCCTTATGTATAATAACAGGGCAAGATAATTATAAATATGGGTCTTTTCCGAAAGAAGAAATCTGCAATAGACAGGGCGCAGTTCAGAAGGATTGTGATGAGCCAGCAGAGGCACAAGGTTTATCTGCCTCCATACAGGTCAAAACCGATTATTTCGTCGAGGGAATACAGGATTTTCAAGCAGATGGAAAAAAGAAGGCTGAACTGGTACGAAAGGCTTGCCAAATTTTCTGAAAATATACTAACGGTAAAGCCAGGCAAAAGGACAGAAGAGGAGCTCGGAAGCCAGATAGCATTCACAGGGCTTAGGGTAACGCCTGCAAGCGTGATGTCACTTTTCGTTCTTACGCTTGTTGTTTTCATAGTGATTGGAACTGCATTTACAATAGCGCTTATTTCAAATCCTGTATATGGGCTTACCATAATAGCAATCGGCTTGGGGCTTTCTTATTATTTTTACAAGTATCCCGCAAACCTGGTGAAAAGGCTGAGAATGCAGGCAAGCTCAGAGGTGGTTTTGGCGATTCTTTATATGGTTGTTTCTATGAGAATATCTCCAAACCTGGAGAGGGCATTAAGGTTCGCTGCTGCAAACATATCAGGGGCGTTGGCATGGGATATGAGAAGGCTTCTTTGGGACATAGAGATGAGGAGATATTATTCTGCTTCAGACGCGCTTACAGATTATATAGCGAAATGGAAGCCGGAAAACGAGGAGTTTGCAGAATCTCTCAGGCTTATAAGGGACTCGGAAACGCAGGTTCCTGAAAGGGGTATGAAGATTTTGGATGAGGCTCTTGATGTCATTCTTGACGGCACAAAAACGAGAATGAAGCATTATGCTCAGGAACTTAACCTGCCTGTAATGGTAATACATATGATGGGAATAGTGCTGCCTGTTTTGGGAACAATAATGGCGCCTCTTGCGGCTGTATTTATGGCAGATGTTGTGTCTCCATTGTATTTCGTAATAGGGTATGACATAATTCTTCCTGTTGTTCTCATATGGTTCATAAACAATACGCTTAGCAAGAGACCTGTCACATTTTCGCGTGTGGATATATCCAGGCATCCCAATATTCCACCAAAGGGCAAGTTCTGGATAGGAAAGGGTAAATCTATGCATGCCCTGCCAATAGCAATTATAATTTTTCTCGCCTTCGTATTGCCTGCTGCATATTTCTTTTTGGAAAACCCAAAGCTAATTTCAATAGGTCTTACAGATACGGAAAGATGCACCTTTTTTGGAAACTCTTATACAAAAGAGGATGGTGTTTGCCCTGGAATTTCTCTCGCTATGTCATTATTCATCATACTTGGTTTTGGAATAAGCCTTTCTGTTTACCTTATACTTTCTACATTTCAGACACTAAGGGTTCAGCAAGGTGTTGAGAGCATAGAGGGGCAGTTCGAGCTTGCCCTTTTCCAGCTTGGAAACAGGATAAGGGGAGGGACACCTACAGAACTTGCAATGGAAAAGGCAATAGGTGATATGAAGGACATAGAGATATCCAACCTTTTCAGGATAGCACTGAGAAACATAAAAACGCTGGGAATGACGTTTGATGAGGCATTTTTCAACAGAAATTATGGGGCGTTAAGGTATTACCCATCACAGTTAATAAAGAACATAATGTATGCAATTATTGACACATCAAAAAAAGGAGTTACATACGCATCTGAGGCTATGCTTAGGATTTCCCGATATCTGAAAAACATAAGGGAAACCCAGGAATACATAAGGGAAATGCTTTCAGAAACCACATCATCAATGAAGTTCCAGGCTTACTTTTTGACTCCTTTGATAACAGGGCTGATAGTTTCTATGGCAGACGTTATGATACAGGTTCTTGTTGCCCTTGGCAGTTATCTGAACTCTATTGCAGCGCCTGAAGGCGGTATTGCAGGAATGGACATATCAAAGCTATTTGCTGACACAGAAAAGGTAATATCACCGTCCCTTTTCCAGTTAATAGTTGGCGTTTATGTTATAGAGGTTATAATAATACTCGGTATTTTCATGACAAAAATCAGCCATGGCGAGAACAAGATACTTCAATGGAACATTGTCGGAAGGATGCTTCTTGTTGGAATGTTTATCTATTTCCTTGTGGCAATTATTTCGAGCACAATGTTTGGCGGACTCATAAGGGAGGCATTATCAGGAATTCTTGGTATGGAAACCCCTTAATATAAAAAGAAAGTCTTAAATATCTCAAGTGATATATCATTAATGATATATATGAAAGGTGAGTCAAAAACTTTCTTATCCATTCCAAGAGGATTTGTGGAGATTCAGATACTAAGGATACTTGAAAAACCTTGCCATGGTTATGAGATAATAAAGCACTTTGAAAAGGAGTGTTCATGTTGGAAGCCTTCGCCGGGCTCTGTTTACCCTGTACTCAAAAAACTTAAAAAATCAGGGCTTGTGTCAGAAAAAACAATTGGAAAAAGGAAAGTTTATTCGCTGACAAAAAGCGGAAGGGAAAGGCTCAGGAAAATTGACTTTTATAGGAAGGAGATAAGAAGGAAGTTGGTTTCCCTTTTCAGGATGATGGGTGAGAATGCTGATTACATAGAAAGTGGTTTAGAGGTTTTTGAAAGAATAAAAAGAAGCCCTGAAAAGATAAAAAAATTCAGAAAAATAAACGAGAGATTTATGAAGGAACTAGTGAAGCTTGCGGAGGAATAATATGTGGGACTTGGCTCTGAAAAACATAATGAGAAACAGGACAAGAACTACTCTTACGGTTTTAGGAATATTGATAGGTATAGGTGCAATAGTTGCCCTTGGCTCTATAGCAGAGGGAATAGACGCCACTGTTAGGAATGGACTGGAACTTGCAGCTGGAAAGATAATAGTCACAGAAAGGGATTCAGGATTTTTCGGGATGGGTGGAGAACTTACAGATGAGGATATTGATGTAATTAAAAATATTGCTGGTATCAAGGATGTTGTTCCAATATTGGTTTATTTTGAAATGTCGGGATTTCAGGGGCCAGATTTCAGGGTTATAGGCATCAATCCTGAAAAAACAGAGTATTTCGTTACCGAAAACATAAAGATGTATGAGGGAAGGAGGATAGAGGAAGGTGAATCTGGGGTTGCAATGGTTGGGAAGACGGTTGCAGACAACTATAACATTCAGGTTGGGGATTACTGGGATGTGAGAGAGGAGAGCTTCGAGATTGTTGGCATCATAGAAAAAACCGACATAAGCAACATAGACACGGGTATAATAGTTCCTTTGGACGACCTGAAAAATATATTGAACAGGGAAACATACCAAGTAATTTACGTTGTGCCTGATGATGTAAAGGATACGGAAAACATTGCTTCTCAGATAGAGGATTCAAGCGATAGGTTTGATGCAATGACATCAACAGATATAGCAAGACAGGCATCACAAATAGTTGACCAGATAAGGTTTTTCACTTTTGGTATAGGCGCTGTTGCAGCTTTCGTTGGGGGGCTTGGTGTAATGAACACAATGATAATGGCTGTTATGGAGAGAAGAAAGGAGATAGGGGTTATGAAGGCCATAGGGGCAACCAACAGCATGGTTCTAAGGCAGATATTGACTGAATCCGCACTGATAAGCTTGATTGGGGGCATTGGTGGGGTTGTCCTCGGTGTAGTCGCTTCAGCTGTGCTTTTTTCAACATCTTTCGGTCAGATATCACCTGTAGTAACTCCCGGGCTTGCACTTACTGGAATCGGATTTGCACTATTCCTCGGCGTAATAGGAGGACTTTATCCTGCAAGAAAGGCATCACAGCTCGATCCGGTTGAGGCATTGAGATATGAATAAACAATATGTAATTCAGACAAAGAATGTGGTTAAATGTTATGGTGAAGAACATTGCATAACAACAGTGTTAAGAGGTGTGAGCATAAAAATAGAAAGCGGGAGCTTTGTCTCGATAATGGGGCCTTCTGGAAGCGGTAAAACTACCCTTCTTGACATAATGGGCTGTCTTCTAAAGCCTACAAGCGGGGAAGTTTTCATAGATGGGGTTAGGACTGCTGACCTAACAGATAATGAGCTTGCTGAAATAAGAAGGGAAAAGATTGGTTTCATATTCCAGCAGTACAATCTTATTCATAGCGCCACTGCAATAGAAAATGTTGAGGTTCCACTAAGGATAGCAGGCAAGTCAAAATGGGAAGCAAGAGATAGAGCCAAAATGCTTTTGGAAATGGTTGGCCTTAAGGAGCGTCTTGAACATAAGCCTTCCGAGCTTTCAGGAGGTGAGCAGCAAAGGGTTGCTATTGCAAGGGCTCTTGCAAACAACCCAAAAATAATACTTGGGGATGAACCGACAGGAAACCTTGACACAAAGACAGGAGAAGTTATATTGAACATACTGAAGGAATTAAATAAAAAGCAAGGTTACACAATAGTTGTTGTTACCCATGATCCAAGAATAGCCAAGCATGCGGACAAGATAATAAGGCTGCTTGACGGAATGGTATTGCGTGAAGAGTACCAAAAGGATTTTAATGTTAAACCAATAAGGAGGAGATAGTATGAAAATTTCAGGTAAAATAGGGTTAGAAAATGCTTTAATTGTTGGTATGGCATTTTTTATGCTTGTTGTTTCGGTTACAAGCGTGGATGCCCAAATCACTCCTGTATTTAACGTTATTCTGACAAACCAGAATCCTTATCCTGCTGAACCGGGTAAGAGCGTTAACATAGAGGTTGAGGTTCAGAACACAGGTCTTGGAGACGCGAATAATGTCGTGGTAGAAATATCCCCAACCAATCCTTTCACTCTTATGCCTGGAACTGAAAAGGCAAAGACTTACACAAGAATATCTGCTCTTAGCTCCGTCAAGATATCATACGATTTGAGGGTAGAAGATAATACAATTTCAAACCAGTATGAGCTTGAATTTAGGATATATTATGCTAACAATCCTTCAAGCTATCTCTCAAAAAAGGTATTGGTAAACGTCAAGGGAGATCCTGATTTCATAACAGAAAGCATATGGACTGTACCAGAAAACATAGAGCCTGGCGGAAGGGTAAAAATATATGCAAAGCTAAAGAACATAGGTACAGGGACTGCCACTAATGTTCAATCATCAATAAATTCTACTTCAGGGTTATTGATCCCCGTGCTTTCAGGTGGCTCGGTATATCTTGGAACAGTAGAGCCTAATAATGAAGTGACAGCGGAGATAGAGCTTTCTGTTGACAGGACTGCTGAACAAAAAACCTATCCTGCAACACTTACGATAAGTTACAAGAATGAGTTGGGAGAGATTAAGCAGAAATCCTTCTCTATAGGAATACCTGTAACAGGAATTATAAAGCTGGAAATAATAAGCATTGCTGCAAATTTTGAAAGGAATGTCCTTCAAGTAGAAGTGGCAAATAAAGGAACAACTGACGCTAATTCTGTGGAGGTAAGGCTTTTGATGAACAACCATACTGTTGGTATTGACTACACAAGCCAGATCAAGGCAACAAAAAAAGCAACATTTGAGTTTCCCCTTGAGTCAGAAGGCAATGCAAAAATAGTATTTAGCTATGCAAGCCCTGATCTTAGGCAGTTTGAGATTGAGAAGGAAATAACAATAACTTATGAAAGAAACCAAAATGGAAATCCAACAGGAACTATAATTGTTATAGTTGTAATTGTGGTTGTTGGGTACATTGTGTGGAGAAGGTTCTTAAAAAGGAAGAAGAAAAAAGTTGGATAATGCAAGAATGTGATATTATGCGCATTACTGTTGCAATAATAATCCTGAATATAGTTGCATTTGCTGCACAAGTATTATTTGAACCCTGGTTCACGGAAATTTTTGCTCTAACACCTACAAGCGCCCTCAATGGCTCATGGTGGCAGTTCTTTACCTATATGTTTATGCATGCCGACCCGCTGCACATTTTCTTAAATATGTTTGCACTTTTTATGTTCGGGGTGGTGATGGAGCGCGCCCTTGGTTGGAAAAAATACCTGTTCCTTTACATCGCTTCTGGTCTTGGCTCTGCTGCTTTTTATATATTATTAACAGGAATTTCCCCCACTATTATGCTTGGAGCCTCTGGGGCAGTTTTTGGTATACTTGCCGCCTTTGGTTTCATGTTCCCAAAGGAAGTGATATATGTTTACTTCATACCACTTCCTGCTATAAGCGCTGTTTTCATTTTCGCTGCATTTGAGTTGATAGCAGGAATAACTAACATAATGCCTGGAATAGCAAACTTTGGGCATCTTGGAGGAATAATAACAAGCGCGTCGGTTATGTTTATATGGAAACACACATCAAAACCGAGAAATGAGAGGGAATTGAGAGATTACAGGTTTTATTGGGAATGAAAAAACCAAATGTTGGTGACAGAGAATATGAAAAAATCCGACATAATCTTTGCATTCCTTATGTCCATTTTAATGTCATTTTTTATGTCGATTGGAATAGCGTTGATAAATTTTGGTTTTAGAGAGGGCTTATTTTTCGTGTGGATTAGGGGATTTTTAATCGGCCTTTGCATAGGCTTTCCTGTTTCGATTTTCATTGTTCCTGTTGTAAGAAAAGCTGTGTCAAAGATTGTGAAGGAATAGTAATATAAAACCTTCTCCCAATATACATAGCCAGTGGTTTGATGGTAGAATCCAAAGAGAAGAAGGAAAGTGTAGTAAGGAAGTGCATAAGCTGTGGAATAAGCATAGAGGCAGATGATAAGTGGGTTGAGTTTCCGTGCCCGAAATGTGGAAAGCAGAGAATAATAAGATGCAGCAAATGCAAGAGGCTTATGAATCCGTATGAATGCAACAAATGTGGATTTATAGGACCTTGATTACAATTTAGTGGATTGTCACAAGGCGAAGCCTCAATTGAAGATGCGAAGCATCTTCTCCGTTGAGTTATATACTTAACCATACAAAGCGAACTGTCTCAAGGCGAAGCCTCAATTGAAGATGCGAAGCATCTTCTCCGTTGAGTTGAAAATATAAGCAACAAAATGTTAATTGTAACAAGGCGAAGTTTATGGGAGAGGTTATAGTAGTTTACAGGATTCTTCCTGACGGAATTGAGAATTTTGAAAAGGTAAAGAAGGCGTGCGAGGCACTCAAGCCTGAGAGATTGGAAGAGGAGCCAATAGCATTTGGATTAAAGGCTTTGATTTTAACAAAAATAATTCCTGATGGTCCTGGGGTTATAGACAAATTAGAGAATGACATAAACAGCATAAAAGGTATTGGAAGCGTGGAAAATATCAGGACGAGCAGAGCACTTTGATGGATTTTTAGTTCTTTACACAAATATAAATAGAATTAGCAAAATAAGCAACAAATTAAGTAGTCACATAATAGCCTTATTTGGCAGTTGTGTGAAATGATTAATGTGCCTCCGTAGCTCAGTTTGGATAGAGCGCCAGCCTTCTAACAAAGCCTTTTTTTCAAAAAAGGCTTTGGAACCCAAAAAATTATCTGAACTATGCGAAAATTTAATATAAAAAGAGTGCAGGTTCCTAGTGTTAGAAGAAATGAGGGAAACAATAAATATGATTTCATAGGTTTTGGCAATTTCCCGATGATCGGAAGCAAGCTGGAAGTCGCGGGTTCAAACCCTGAGCCTTTCTTCCCGAAAGAAAGGCTAAGGTTCATCCAAAGAAAGGGAATTAATCGGTTAATTGATTAACTGTTAATATGAAGAGTGAACACAGGAGAAAATCCCGTCGGGGGCATTTATTAAAAATTTAAATCCTTTCTGAATATATCTTATATGTCGGAGAAAAAAATTAAGAAGTTTTCAAGGAAAATCGCTCTTACTTTTGATGATGTCCTTCTTATACCTTCAAAGTCCGAAGTTCTCCCAAGGGATGTGAACACGGAAAGCTTTTTGACAAAAAGGATAAGGCTGAAAATACCTGTTCTTAGCGCAGCAATGGACACTGTTACGGAAAGCGAAATGGCGATAGCAATGGCCAGGAACGGTGGGTTAGGGGTTATACACAGGAATATGAGCAGGGAGAGGCAGGCAGAAGAGGTTAAAAAGGTAAAAAAGTCAGAGAGCTGGATAATAGAAAACCCTGTTACAATTTCTCCCGATGACAACGTTGGAAAGGCTAAAGAATTGATGGAGATTAACAATGTTTCGGGGCTTCCTGTTATAGATGGTGAAAGGCTTGTTGGGATAATCACCCAAAGGGACCTTCTTTTCAAAACAAATATGCTACAACCGATAAGAGATGTTATGACAAAGGAACTTATTACAGCTGACGAAAAAATATCTGTTGAGCAGGCTGTTGATATTCTTGACAGGCACAAGATAGAAAAGCTACTGATTACTGACAGACAGGGAAGATTGAAGGGAATGATAACAGTAAAGGATATAATAAAGAGCAGGAAATTTCCTGATGCATCAAAGGACAAGGACGGAAGGCTTCTGGTTGGTGCTGCGACAGGACCTCTTGATATGAAAAGGGTGGAAATGCTGATGAATGCAGGTGCAGACGTTATCGTTATAGATACTGCCCACGGCCATTCTTCAAATGTGATAAACACAATAAAACAAATCAAAAAGAGATGGGAAACTGAAGTTGTTGGAGGAAACATAGCGACATCAGAGGCAGCCGATGATTTGATATCAGCAGGTGCAGACGCTTTAAAGGTTGGTATAGGACCTGGTTCTATATGCACAACAAGGATTGTGGCGGGGGCAGGTGTACCGCAGATAACAGCAATACAGGATTGTGCAGAGGTTGCAGAAAGGTATGGAATTCCTGTTATTGCTGACGGGGGAATAAAGTATTCGGGTGATATAGCGAAGGCTGTAGCAGCTGGTGCAAACTGTGTTATGATAGGCTCAATTTTTGCAGGCACAGAGGAATCTCCTGGAAGGGTTGTTTTTGTAAGAGGCAGGAAATACAAGAGTTACAGGGGAATGGGCTCAGTTGGAGCAATGCAGGAAGGCTCTGACAGGTATGGCTCACAGGAAAAGGGAAAGTTCGTTCCAGAGGGTGTGGAAGGAATAGTGCCTTACAGGGGAACTGTCTCCGAAATGCTTTTCCAGCTTGTCGGAGGATTGAGGTCTGCGATGGGATATTGTGGGTGCAAAACAATAGAGGAATTGAGAAAAAACTCAAGGTTTGTGAGAATAACAAAGGCAGGTTTAAGGGAATCGCACCCACATGATATAACAATTACTGCTGAGTCACCCAACTATTGGAGCGAAGGCGAGGAAAAAGAAGATAAGTAATTGTTATAAAATTTGAGTAGAGAATGGAGAATTCACGCTTTTATTTACTTCCAGAGTTAATTGAAAGCCAAAAAATATAAATAAGCTAGTTCAACTACTTAACAGGTGAAATTCTAGTTGAAAAACCTATGAAAGTGGCATTTACCTTTAACCAGAAGAAAGAAGCTGATTCTGACGAGCCTCCGGATGAACAGGCCGAATTCGATTTACCGGAAACAATAAACTCAATAAAGTCTGCACTTGAGGCGCTGGGTCACGAAGTTATTATGATAGAGGCAGATGAAAATTCATTTTTTAAGCTCAAGGAATCGTCTCCTGACATTGTTTTTAACATAGCGGAAGGCAAGAAGGGTGAGTCAAGGGAATCACAGATTCCTATATTTTGTGAGATGTTGGGAATCCCTTATACAGGCTCTGGTCCTCTCACCCTTGCAATAGCCCTTAACAAGGCAAGAACAAAAGAAATACTATCTTTTTATGGGATACCGACTCCTAGGTTTCAGGTTTTCCAAACTTCAAACGAACCGCTTAATGAAAAGCTAAAATTTCCTCTTATGGTAAAGCCACTATCAGAAGGCTCGAGCAAGGGAATAAAAAACGATTCGCTTGTGAGGAATGAGGTAGAATTGAGGAGAAAGCTGGAAGAGGTTATAAAAAATTACAGGCAACCTGCATTGGTTGAGGAGTTTCTCGAAGGGAGGGAGTTCACTGTTTCGCTTATAGGAAACAGTGAGCCAGAAATACTTCCTATAGTTGAAGTTTGTTTTGATTCTCTTCCAGAAGGCATTAACAAGTTTGATTCGTATGAGGTTAAGTGGGTTTATGACAGCCCTGACAGTGGGTATGAAATGGTGAAATGCCCTGCGAAAATACCAAAGAAACTTGAGGAAAAAATAAAGAAGGTTTGTGTTGATGCTTACAGGGTTTTGGGCTGCAGGGATTTTTGCAGAATAGACATAAGGCTGGATTCAGAAGGAAACCCAAATGTTTTGGATGTAAATCCTCTTCCCGGACTTATACCTGACCCCAAAGAGAATTCGAGGTTTCCGAAATCCTGCTATGCAGCAGGTATGAGCTATAAACAAATAATAAAGCGCGTTCTTGAAGAAGGACTAAAAAGATACGGGATGCTATCATGAAAAGGCTTAGGATAGGCATAGTGTTTGACAGTGGAGAGTTTTCCTGTAAAAGCAGCTATGACTCCATATCGGACAAAGGAGTTATGGAGGAAGTTGCTGCTGTTAAAAAATCCCTTGAAAATCTTGGATACAGGGCAATTCTGATACCAATAGGAAGGGGGATTTCAAAAAAATATGTAAAAAAAATTCAATCAGAAGCAATAAGGAAAAAGGTAATATCCAAACTGCGATCTGAGTTGAGAAAGGCAAAAACAGATTTAGTTTTCAACCTTTGTGAAACCTTTTTTGGAGATCCAAAACTCCAATCTATTATTCCAAGAATTCTTGATGAGATGAAAATTCCATACACGGGTTCGCCATGGCATTCAATAGAGATGACCACTGACAAAAGTCTAACAAAAAAAGTTCTGGAAGAGAGGGGAATACCTACCCCCAGGTTCAAGATTTTCTTTCCGGGAGATGAGATATCTGCATTTGGTTTGAGGTTCCCTCTCATAGTAAAGCCAAACTTCGAAGATGGCAGCGTAGGAATCGAGAAAGATTCTGTTGTTTACGGTCAGGAAGAACTGGTAAAAAAGGTTTTGGAGGTTATGAAAAAATACGATCAACCTGTATTAGTTGAGGAATATATAGATGGAAGGGAGCTAAATGTCGCCGTTTTCATTAACAATGGTTCTTCAGAAGTTCTTCCTATATCAGAGATAGTTTTTAATTATCCTGATGATGTTCCAAAAATAACAAGCTATTCTGCAAAGTGGATAGAGAACAGCGAAGAATACAAAAAAAGTGTCGGCATCTGCCCGTGTGAGCTTCCAATTGAGCTGGAAGAAAAGATCAAAATGATAGCAAGCGAGTGTGTGAAGGCTTCTGGATGCAGGGACTATGCAAGGGTTGACATAAGGCTTGACAGGAACAACCAGCCTTATGTCATAGAGGTCAATGCGAACCCTGACATATCTCCAAAGGCAGGTTTTATGAGGTCATTTTTGGCATCAGGCAGGAGTTATGAAGACTTTGTCAGGGGCTTGGTGAAATTTACACTTCAGAGAAAATCAAATTAAAAATATCATAGATAGTATTTCCTGAAAGCTTTATGGAACGAGTCCTCGTCTCTCAAATCAAATATTTTGTACATAAATTTCTCTAATTTCTTTATGGAAAGTTTGGATGAAAATAGATATTCCATTCTTTCTTTGGTGTTTGCTTTATTGAAGGCAATGTCACAAAATTCCTTAAAGTCAGTTAAGGAAAAATCAAAATCTTCTTTTTGTGGCTTGAAGTTAAGAAAAAAGACTGCACGATTGTAATAAGGTTTTATTATGGAAACATACCAATTTGATTCCTCTAATGCAATTACTGAATAATCGTTTTCGTTAATGAAACCAAAAAATTCGGTAGAGTTGTTTTTCGCTTTGTATTTAAGATCCGATCTACTAAAAAACCTATTTTTTGAAAACAAAGGCACAAAACTATGAATTTTGTCCATTATATCACGAAGGGATTAAGTTCATTTTTGATTTTTATACCTCAATGATCCCCCATCCTATAAGCCTCCACCTTCCTATGACTTGGCGGGAGATTGCAACCTTCTCTCCTTTTTCGGCACAAACAGGTATTTTAAGGTCAACTTGAATTCTTCCGGACTTTATAGAACTCACAATCCCTACTGTCCTTGCTGTGCCTACTGTAATCATAAGCTGGTCATTTGTTTTAAGTGGCTCTACCTTTAGCTCTTCTTTAGAGCCTACAACCCTATCAAGAAGGTTTACAGAAATGGTAAGTTGATATGCTGGTTTTGGTAATTTTCCTGGAATTCCTACAACAGTTCCTGTGAGGTTGTCAGATTTTGCCCAATAAGGGTCAAGCTCTGTTGATATTCCCACAAGGCCTCCTGGTCCTGCTGACTCAACATCCATCATTGCCTGCTGTATTCCCATTACCTTTGTTGTTATTGGCTGAAACCTGTCCTTCACCTTTATTCCGGGAGAAAGCTCAATCAAATCTCCTTTGTGAACCTCTCCCTCTATTATTGAGCCTCCAATAACAGCACCCTTTAGTTTATCAATAGGTGTTCCAGGCTTGTTTACATCAAACGACCTTGCAACAAGCATTTTGAGAGGCTTCTTTGGGTCCCTTTTTGGTGTAGGAATGGTTTTCTCTATTGCCTCTATAAGGGCGTCTATGTTTATTCCCTGCCTTGCGGATACCGGTATTATTGGTGCATTTTCGGCAATAGTTCCTTTTATAAAATCCTTTATCTGTTGGTAATTCTTAAGTGCCTGCTCCTCTGTAGCAAGGTCTATCTTGTTCTGCACAACAACTATGTTTTTTATTCCAACTATTTCAAGCGCTTTCAAATGTTCCCTTGTCTGCGGTTGCGGGCAGGGCTCTATTGCAGAAACGAGAAGAAGAGCACCATCCATAAGGGATGCCCCTGAAAGAACAGTCGCCATAAGGGTCTCGTGCCCCGGTGCATCAACAAAGGAAACTGTTCTTAGTGGAATGCAATCGGAAAAGCACTTGGGGCATTTTTTGGCTGTTGAATATTGTTCATACCCCTTGCATTTCGGGCATTTGTAAAAAGTTGCCTCAGCATACCCAAGCCTTATTGTTATGCCCCTTTTTATCTCTTCTGAATGCGTGTCTGTCCACTTTCCTGTCAATGCCTCTGTGAGGCTTGTCTTTCCGTGATCAACGTGTCCCACAAGACCTATGCTTACCTCTGGAATGAGCGGCTTTATCTCAACTTTATTGATGCGCCTTGTCTTTTCTATTGCAAACCTGTCCTTTTCTACTTGCCTTTTCTTTTCTTTTCTTTCGACCTCAATCACCCAATACTCTATAATATTGAAGATATATATGTGTTCAGGAATTTTCCTGTCAAAAATATAAATAAATAGCTATAGTTTTTTTATTGTTGCTGTAATAAATATACAGCAAGGGCCCATAGCTCAGTCTGGTTTGAATTTGAAGCAATATATAGCTTCTCTTCCGGAAAGAGCGCTCGGCTCTTATCGCTTTGTTAACGGCGTTCGCCGCTAATGATTGGGTGAGACCGAGAAGTCGAGGGTTCGAAGGCGCAAGGTTAATGATTGGAAACTGTCTTTTAGTTACGAAAATCCCTCTGGGCCCATTCAGGTTTTAATGTATTTAAGAAACAATTACAAAAATCAAACATGTTTGGTATTTTTGTGGATTTTTCGCTTCTTGTTGTCAGCCTTGCCTCGCTTGTTTTTATTGCTGACAAGCTGATAGATCACTCTGTCAAGTTTGCAAAGATAGTTGGCGTTTCTGGGGCAGTTATAGGTTTGACGCTATTGGCTTATGGGACATCCGTTCCTGAGTTTGCTGTTTCTTCGATCGCTTCCTATGGAACGCACGACCAGCTCTCTGTTTCAAACATAATCGGTTCGAATATCTACAACATAGCAATGGTTCTCGGAATTGCTGCCATAATTCTGCCATTCTCTTGGAAGGATGACTTCAGGAGGGACGGTATATTTATGATTTTTGCAACCTTGGTTTTGATACCGCTTGCTTTTATCGGAGGGATATCACCCTTGTCAGGGCTTATGATGGTTTTTTTGCTGGCGATATATTCTTATTACGTAATCAGGAAGGACAAAAAGGTTGATAGTGACGGAAATGCTATAAAGAAAGAGAGCGGTTCAGTAAAAAAGGAGTTTGCATTCTGTTTGATCCTTCTTTTAGGAGTTTTGGTTGCAGGATACTTCACAGTGGAATTTGCTGTTGAAACAGCAAGGGGTTTTGGAATTTCGGAATGGATAATAGGAGCCACTATAGTTGCCGCTGGCACGTCAATGCCGGAGACTGTTGTGAGCATAATATCGGCAAAGAAGAAGCAAATGGGAATGTCCCTTGGTAACATAATAGGTTCAAACTATTTCAATGTTCTATGGATACTTGGGGCATCGGCAATAATAAGCCCCCTTTCCTTTCATATTCAGGATATATGGATTGACTTGCTTTTCCTTTTCATTTTGACAGGTCTTTTCTTTTTGGCCGTATTGAGAAAGAAGATAACCAGGATTTATGGTTTCATTTATATAGGAATTTATATTATTTTTGTATTGCACATACTTGGATTTCTGGGTTTTTAGATTAAAAAGGTAACTGACTAATCGGCAGAATACATAAAGCACTCCAAATGATATGGTGGAGTATTTCATAGTTGGTTAATAAATTGTTACGGGAATACATCTCTTATGTGTTAAAGATGACAGGATGTCTGCATCTTATTTGTGGAGAACGTAGAAACTTCTTTTCGCCCACTGCAAGGGAGACAAAGATCTCATGAATCCTCCGGAAACACGACCCCGCTTCAACTGGTTGTTGTTTGGTTTCACACTAATCATTCAAGCGTGAAGTAAACCCGTCTGTTGTTCTTTCCCTTGTTCTCTATGTTTTTTATCACTATCCTTCCTATTTCCTTTGTGTTCCTTACGTGGCAACCACCACAAGCCTGCCTGTCAAAGCCTTCTATCTCAACAATCCTGAATTCTTTTATTGAAGGGTCCATTCCCTTGGCAAGCATTACAAGAGACGGGTCTCTTTCAACATCCTCCTTTGAAAGGAAATGAAACCTTATGGGAAGGGCTTCCTGGATTATCCTGTTTGCTTTTTCAGCAAAAGAATGTATCTGCTCTCTATTGAACTCTTCAAGCGAGAAATCTATCCTTGTCTTGTCCTCAGCAATCTGGTTGCCTGTTATGAGGGCTCCTGTCTCCTTGTTTATTACAGAGGAAAGGATATGGGCAGCTGTGTGGTATCTCATAAAAAGGTATCTTCTGTCCCAGTCTATTCTGCAAAAAACCTTATCGCCAACATCGAGCCCTGTTTGATCAACCTCGTGTGAAATATGTTCTCCGAACTTTCCAACGTAAACCACCCTAAAAACCTTGTGGTCAGAAATCCTTTCCATTGTTCCTGTGTCAAATGGCTGCCCACCCGAATTTGGATAGAAGGCTGTCTCGTCAAGAACAACATAGTTCCTGTCCACTCTTGTAACAGTTGCCTCAAACTCTTTCAGGTATGGATTAAGCAGATAAATAGGTCTTTCCATAGGAAAATTATCCAAATTATAAATATATATTTGTCACATCTGGAATGGTTAATATGATATGCCTTGGTGTGGAAAGCACTGCGCACACTTTCGGTATCGGTGTTGCTAAAGGAAATGGAGAGATGTTGTGCAATGTTTGGGATATGTACAAGCCCCCTGGGGGATGGGGAATAAAGCCGCAGGAAGCGGCAATTCATCACAGGAAGGTTTCTAAGGAGGTTCTTGAAAAGGCGCTTTCACAGGCAAGGATATCATTGAAGGATGTTGATTTTTTTGCCTTCTCACAAGGTCCTGGACTGCCGCCTTGTCTTAGGGAGGGTCTCTCCTTCACGAAGTCAATAGCAGGAAAAAAGCCTTTTTTTGGGGTAAACCATTGCATAGCCCACGTAGAGATAGGAAGGCTCTACACTGGGCTTAAAGACCCAGTAACCCTTTATGTTTCCGGAGCAAACACTCAGGTTCTCGCTTTTGCAGAAGGCAGGTACAGGTGTTTTGGGGAAACAATGGATGTTGGTATTGGAAACGCGCTTGACAAGTTCGGGAGGGAGGTTGGAGTAGAATTTCCCGCAGGTCCGAAGATAGAGAAACTGGCTGAAAGGGGAAGATATGTTGAGCTTCCCTATGTTGTCAAGGGTATGGATTTGTCATTCTCGGGAATAATAACAGAGGCATTGTCCAGATATAAGAAAGGTGAATCAGTTGAAAACTTGTGCTATTCCATTCAGGAAACGCTTTTTGCAATGCTTACAGAGGTAACCGAAAGGGCAATGGCGCATACAGGAAAAACAGAGCTTCTGCTTACAGGAGGAGTTGCCTCTAATTCGAGGCTTCAGGAGATGCTCGGTATAATGTGCAGGGAAAGAGGCGCCCTCTTCAGAACAGTCCCAAGGGAAGTTTCTGGTGACAATGGCGCAATGATAGCTTGGACGGGAATTCTAATAAAAAAATCCCTTAAAAAGCCACCTACAAGGGCAGACAGAATATTCCCAAGGCAGAGGACGGATGAGGTTGATGTTTTCTGGAGGAGGTAGATTTTTGTAACAGAGGCTTTTTTATCTGCTTTCAAAAATATTATTATGCCTGTCCAGACTTTTACAATCAAGGTGAAATCCTCGCCTGAAACCGACGTGATAGACATCACACAAGACTTAATAAAGGCTGTTTCCTCCTCAAAAATAAGGAATGGTATTGTTACCGTTTTTGTGCCTGGATCAACTGCCTCTGTGAGCACTATAGAATTCGAGCCGAATCTCGTAAAGGACTTCAAGGAAGCGATAGAAAGGATCGTGCCTTCCAACATTAAGTACAGGCACAGGGAGACGTGGGGTGATGACAACGGAAAGTCTCACATAAGGGCAACGCTTATGGGACCTTCCATAACCATACCTTTCAGGGAAAAAAAGCTTCTTCTTGGAACCTGGCAACAGGTTGTGGTGATAGATTTTGACGTTCCTGCAAGAACAAGGGATGTCATAATACAGGTTATGGGAGAATAAAAGGCAGCTATCTGGCCTTCCCTCCTGGTTCCGGCAAGAAAGCCCAACAATGGTTGGGCATCCAAGCTGTCGGAAGTACAAGCCAGACCGTAGGGGGTCTTAACTTCCGTGTTCGGATTTCCCCACCCCTTTCTTTTTACGTTTTTTGCTCCACCGCTTTTTGAAGAAGCGGTAAGCTCTCGTAAAAAAGCGGTGTATGGGAACGGGTGAACACCCCCGCTTTGGCCGCCATTAGTCTAATAATTGAATGTAACATTTATATAAGTTTCTTGCCTATTTAGAATCCAACAATTTTCCCACAATTGTCCTTCTTTCATTATACCCGTTTTTCCTGAAAAATTCAAGTGAATTTATATTAGTATTGGTTATTTCAGCCGTTACCTCCATTATTCCCATCAAGGAGAAAAATTTTTCAGCCTCCTGAAGGAGAAGCTTCCCTATGCCTTGCCTTCTGTATTTTTTTTCAACAAATATTATGTTTACGTAGCCAAATCTGCCAAAAGGGCCTGACCTCGGCTGAAACCTTATGAAGCCGATGGGTTTTCCTCCTGCTTCGGCAACCTTTATTGTGCCTGGATATTTTTTAATATGTTTTAAAATAATTTTCCTTTCAGCGTCCTTGTCCATAACCTTTCCTGGAAAGCTTATCCTTCCTGTTTCCTCCCTGAATGTAAGTACAGCTTCCATATCTTCTGGTATGAAATCTCTTATTTTCACATTTGTCATCCAATCACCAGAGCAAGAGCAAATCCTGTTATTATGGGGATTAAAAGGTTGTCATCAATAATCCCTTTTCCTTTTGAGTATATAATTTTTGTTTCTGGAAGAAGTTCTGAAAAAGTCGCTACTATTGCGCCAAATAGAGCAATCAAAGGATTGAAAAACAAGAAGCAAACAATAAAGGCTGTTATAAAGAAAGCCGCTGTTCCCTCAAGCGTTTTCCTTCCAATGATTTTAATCCTACCTAACTTTAGTCCTAAAACAGTTGATATTGAGTCAGAAACAGCCAAAACAATTCCTGCTGCAGAGGCGGCTTTAAGGGGAAAGAGCAAAAATGCAAGTCCTATCCCAAAGTAGAACCAGAAAGCGCCTGCAAATGGCTTTCTTGAATCCTTCCTCTCGAGCATAAGGGCAACGTCCCTCAGCCTGCACTCGATCCTTGAAAATAATGTTTTTTTGTTTTTCTCAAATTTTGTTATGTATTCAGAGTAAATTAGGAAAAGAAATGCGATTAACAGGAAAAACAGCCCTGTAAGGCTCTTTTCGAAAAACTGTCCAAAAAATATGAACAAAACACCGCTTATATGGACAGCTTGCCTAAGGATTTCATTTCTCATCATAAGATATTTTGCCCTTTTTTATTAAAAGGAATCAGGATGGAAACATCCCTGTTTTTGCAAAAAACAGGAAAACACCAAACGCTGCAAAAACCATTATCAGAGAATGTTTCATTCCGGCTGTCGCTGAGTTATCGGAAAGTTGCCCTGCTATCAGACCCGTGAATATTGCCTGTATTACAACAACTGAGAAAAATATTGCCAAATAGTAACAGGTTATTCCCTCGCTTACGTTTAATATGGAGCATATTCCTGAAAACAACCCGCAGGGAAATATTGGACCGTTTTCGCACGGGTTTATGAAAAAAAATGTCATCCCACTTACTCCAGCAGTCATTCCTGCCTGTGATTTCACCATAGGAACCATAACATAAACTATCATAACCGCTATTCCGAGAAATATGAAGAAAAGCCCGTACATTACCATAACATGCTGCCTTACGATAGATGCCCTCTCTGCCTCTGCCTCCTTAAGCATTATGATGTCCTTTGAAACTGCATCAAGAGTGTCAGGTATGCTTCCGCCTGTCTCGAATGAGTGTTTTATTATCCTGAGTGCCTCGCACATTATCTTGGAGTCTTTCACGCTCTCGTTGAAAATGTCCATAACCCTGAGGAAAGGGGTTCCCCAGGAAAGCCTGTTGTGCATCTTCTGCACTTCAGGTGTGAGCTTTCCATAATTAGCCTTTGACGCTATTCCTATTGCTTCTGGCAGAGACATTCCTGAACGAGTTGAGTCAGCAAGGTCCCTTATGAAGTTTGGGAATTGCTCTTCAAGTCCTCTTATCCAGAGAAATTTCGAATATTTGTAAAACACATATGGCACAATGCTGATGAAAACAGATATTATTATAAGGTTGCCTAGAATGGGAACATCACCAAGGAGAATTCCTATGAATATCAATATTATGCTTATAGCTGTAGGTACAAGGATGAACTTCAGCATTGTGTTTGGCTTGTTTTTCATATTTTACCCTTTGATTTTACTCGCTTGGATATATGCCCTTAAGCAGGACTATGAACCCAACTGAAACAGCAGGGACAACGAAAAATACCAGGAATGTCTGGAGGAATAGAGAAAATCCACCTCCGCCAACAAGAGGGCTCATTATTGATAGCATAACTATAAAGAAGAGGCTTCCCACTATGACAAGCGTTGTGTATATCTCTGTGTAAAGGGATATCTGCTTTGAATAGTTCTCGAGGTTTCTCCTGTACTGTGACATAAAGGTTTTTGTTTTCCCTGAAAGGTATTTCTGGACATCCCCTCCTGTTGTTATTATGGTTGCCATACTCAGGAGTATGTCAGCGAACTGTGGGGATGGTGTTCTGGCTGCTGCCTTCTGAAGTGCATCAGGAAGTGACATCCCAAGGCTGTTAACATCATTGTATATCCTTCCTGCCTCCTCTCCTATCAGTCCGCCCTTCTTTGAGAGCATATTGAATATCTCAACGGGATTTATTCCTGATGAAGCTGATGTCGCCATATGAAAAATCGTGAATGGCAAAATCCTTTCTATTCTTGACCTCCTGCTCTTTGCCCTCATTGAAGGATAGTAATAACCAATCCCGAAAATTCCTCCAGCACCTGCAAATGATATTATTATCGCAAGGGTAAATGAGTAAACCATATCATAAGCAGATGTGGTTTTTGAAATCAATGGTATAACATAACCAAATATGGTAGCTCCTGAAATAATTAGTATGACATAGCCTATAAGTGCATAAAGTGTTATGGTAGAAATGTATTCCACAACAGGGGTTTTTATGCCTGCCTTTTTAAGGTTCATTTTAAGAGAATCAAGGTAAATTACATACTTGTCAAAAATGCTTCCAAAAAAACCGTACGCAGTCTTGCTCAAAGGCATTTTTCCGTGCATTCGCAACTCCTTCTGTTAAAATAATTAAGCAGTTTCTATAAGGTCCATAACCCTGTCTGGGTTTGAGTAATATTCGCTCACTATTTTCGCAACTTCCCTGTAATCGTATATTTCCTGCTCAAGCATCCACTCAAGTATGAACTTCCTTCTCATAAGCTCGTTCTTTATCGTTTCTTCTGTCACACCCATCCTTCTCGCAAGGGTCTTCATAACAATTGACTTGTTTGCTATCTCAAACTCGTCAGTTATCGGCTTCCATACAAATACTTTGTTGGTAACAGGCTTGTTTTCCTTAACCCCTATCACTTCAAGAATTGCGTCAGCTCTCCTCACATAGCTTTCCTTTATTCTTGAAAGTGTAAGGAAAACTACTATGTTTATGTTCTCGAGAAGCGTGGGTGGAAGGGATATAGGAGGTGTTGTAAGCCTGTCTATGAGCTGCTCTATTGATGCGGCGTGTATCGTTGCAAGGGAAGGGTGTCCTGTTGCCATCTGCTGGAAAAGGACAAAGGCTTCCTTTCCCCTGACCTCACCCATAACTATGTAGTCCGGCCTTTGCCTTAGGGAAGACTTCAGCAAATCGAAAAGGCTAACCTCGCCCTTCTTTCCCTCTATGCTGAGTGGTGTCCTCGCTACCTCAGGTATCCAGTGTGGGTGGGGAAGCCTGAGTTCGGGGGTGTCCTCTATGCTTACTATTTTCAGGTTTGGCCTTATGAAAAGCGAGAGGGCGTTAAGAAGGCTTGTCTTTCCTGTTGCGGTTCCTCCTGATATGAGGACTGACATCCCGTTGTCTATTGCAAGCCAAAGGTATGCGAGCTGGGTTGAATTAACCGTTCCGTTCCTGAGCATATGTGTAGGTGTTAGTGGCTCCTCTGTGAACTTTCTTATTGTGAAGTTAGAACCCCTCCTTGCTATGTCAGTTCCCAAAGTTGCCTGCACTCTTGAGCCGTCTGGTAGAGAGGCGTCAAGCAATGGCTCTGCTATTGAGATTGTTTTCCTGCACTTCTGCGCAAGCCTCATAACAAAGGTGTTAAGCTCGTCTATGTCCTCGAAGAATATGTTAGTCTTTATTGACCCTATTTTTGGATCCCTGTGGTAAACATAAATTGGTATTCCGACCCCGTCGCAGGAAACGTCCTCTATGTTAGGGTCGTTCATAAGGGTTTCTATCTTTCCGAGACCTATGATTTCCTTCTCTATGTAGTAGATGTAAATAAGCTTCTTGCTCTCGTCAATCTGCTCCTTCATCTCGCTTAAAATGTTGAGTATCTCTGCCTTTAGTACGCTTTTTGCCCTTATCTCGCCGAGCTTTACGAAATCCACATCGAGCCTTTCCTCAAGCTCCTTTTTGACAAACTCTATTATCTCCCTGTCCCTTTGGGTAAGCCTTGGCTCAATCACCCTGTAAACAAGCTCCTTTGATTGTGGGTCCCAAACTATGTTTGCGTAAGCGAAAATCAGGTCGCCCTTTTTCGGAAACCTTGGGATAAGATGGTAGGTTATGTTTATGTGCTGCAGCATCTCCCTTGACTCCTCTATAGCTATTGGTCCTCCTGTGCCAACATATTCTGTTGGTATCTCAACCCCTTCCTTTGCAACTTCTGTCTCGTAGGGTTTCTTTTCTTCTTTGCCCTCCTTTCTTATGTCTTTCTTGCTGTAAGGCGCGTAGATTATTGGCTGATATATGAACGAAGGCCCTCCTATGCCCATTTTTTCCTTCTGCTTCTTCTTTATCCATAGCTTATAACCTTTCTTGAACCTTCTTGCTATGTACCTGACTGCAAAGGGCTTTTTTTCCCTCTGGCTCCTTATCCTGACTTTGGGGATTCTCATTGCATTTCACCTGTAGCTTATGTTATGATAATTTGATTTCCTGTCTTATATATCATAGAATTTCCTGAAGAGCTTACAACCCTTCCCTTCAGTTCAAGGGATTTGTTTATGTTGTAAAGGTCGAAGTGCCTTGTTATGTTTGTATCCATTGATGTCAGATTTAAGCCTGTGTTAGAAAGGTATATTATGTAAAACTCATTGCCTGCCCTTGTTGGTATTCTTATCTTTATGGATGCTTCCTCCCTCTCGCTCAGCTTGATTATGTTTGATGATATATACTCTCCAATTTCTGTGAGCTGGTCTTTGACTGTGAGTTCATTAAAGCTACTTTCATATCCCCTGAACAAGGCAAGGCTTGAAATGAAGATTATAACGCTAAACATGAATAACAGGACGTGCTCAAATATCAGAGAAAGCGCCTTCATTTTTTTTCGCTTCATATAAATTTATTTAGAAAATGTATTAAAATTCAATTCTTTATGGCTCGGCAAATTACTTCTGGAATTTGAGCAATTGAATAGGCCTAAAATTGTATAGTCTTGGAGAGGTTTTCATTTTTAGACCTAATTTGGCTTTTCAGGTTCCAGATTTAACCTGGTGCAACCTTCTATTGCAATATTCAGAACATCTTTCAAACCCAAAGGATGAATTTAAGCCTTGCAGGTTTCTCATCGTAAATCACATACCTTTCCGAAGGTACAGAGAAAGAAGCGCTTTGTGGCGGATAATTTCCCGTAACAGCCTTTGACCCACCTGGAACTTCTGCAAGGGTGCCGTTTGAGTACCTTATCTCGAAGTAGAAATTATAGCCTGATATACCAAGAATTGTCTTTATTGTCTCCGAATCCATGTTTACAAAATATCCAACCTTTGTTTCGTTAAGGACATTTTCCCTTACAGCAAGCCCGATAGTTTCGACGGTTGTTTCATTCCACTCATTTGGAATTCCAGGCTGCCTGACAAGGGAATCCGATATCCCCATTGCTGTGCTCTCCATAGAATTCAATAAAATCTGCTGCTGGTTCTGCTGCATTACATAGCTCCATGCAAACAGAAGTATTACCATCGCTGATATGAATATAAGGAGCGATGCCCCGAAATCCATTGACCATATCTGAGCTTTCATGATATCACAATCTCCCCGTTCCTGTTGTAAATCCTGTTCTCCCCCTTCCTGAAATGGCCGCTAACGTTTCCCGAAAGCAGGATTTTTGAGTACGTTCGGTTGTTTATCTCCAGAAAAATAAGCCCTGAACTCACATTAAGCAAGTAGTCAGAGTTCACTATCTGATAAGGAAGCGTTATGTTTGTGGAAAACCCGTCACCCTCAAGAAATGCGGTGTCAATCCTGCCCTTTACAAGCGAAAGCAATTCCTCTACCTTAAGGTCAATTTGGGAAGAATAAACGTTTTGGCTGTTCTGAAAAACATAAACAGCAGCAACCGACAAAGCAGCCATAAATATTATGTAAATGAACATAAACTCTATTGATATCTGTGCCTTTTTCCTGAATGAAATGGAAAAATCAACCGAGCGCATTTTTACACCATCTTCAACAGAGAGCTGGAAACCTGCTGTATTTACAGGCTTTATATTGTTTATAATTAGGCAGTGCAATTAATTAAATATGGAAGAGCGGGCGGGATGGATATTGTTAATTTTGGCGTTTGTTTTATTAGTAGCGCAAACAGGAGCCGCAACCGAATATGCACCATCTACTTGCATAATACAGAGGTCTACAATTCAGGGACATGATATTGTTTACTATGAAACAATAAATTGCAAAATAGATAAAATTTCATATGATGATGAATCAACTGTCTATGTTAGCGGCCTGGGATATATCTTTACTTCTTGGAATGGTCTCCCTTCTTCAGTAGGCTCTATTTCCCTGACAATTAAAATGCGCTGTCGTTCACTTGTTTATAATGATTGTAAAAAATTACTTGGATGTGAAGGCATTGATGGCGAAGAAGTAAATTATAAGAAATATTATCTTGAGTTAATAAGTGATTGCACATCAGATTTGGGGTTTTTGAACCCTGACACACAGATAATTGTTTCGAATGGTGTGAATTCAAAGGAAATAGCCACTGTTGCCGTGACAAACGATTATTCATATTACACTTATGATTTAACAAACATATTAAAGCCCGCATCTGGATATTATTCCGTAACGATAAATAACAATAAAAAATATGTAACAGGTTCTGGCAGTAGATATGTATTCAAAACCATTTATATAGATTTAGTCAAATTGGAAGCAGAACCATGTCAATGCTCATCAGGAATATGTTGTGACGGCTGTAACTACAAGCCTTCAGGCACTGCTTGTGGAGCATCTACCTGCCCTTCTGATTACTATTACCAAAACAGCGGAAACTGCTACAAGGCAGATTACCCAGAATCCTGCACAAAAACCTGCGACAGTTCTGGAAACTGCCAGGATTGCTGCAATCCCGTGATTTCATTAAATAACTGGAGCTGCAATCCCTTGTGTCAAAAACCAGACTATACAAGTTCATGTACAGGCCAAACACCGCCAAAATGCATAAACTTACCTTCAACCACAACATGTGGTACAAACATATGCAGTTCAAATAACGGGTATGTTCAAAGTTCAGGAAATTGCTATTATAGGGTATATAATGACTGCACAAAATACTGCAGCAACGGTATCTGCCAGGACTGCGCTTGCACATACACAGATTATCCCCAAAGCTGGGATTGTGGAATATGCAAAGAAAAGGACTACTCATCCTGTGCATTAACAACAGGACCGTTGTGCAAGAACTCAGCTCCAGGAACGCCTTGCACGATTTCAGGCCAGCAGGGAAAATGTGACGGATACGGAAACTGCACAGTTCCGCCATCTCTTTCTGTTTCTGCAACCCTTTCTTCATCCTCGATAAAGGCAGGTGAAACCACAATGCTCAAAGGAGAGATAATTTGCTCTAACGCAAACTGTGGTTATGTTTATGTGCACGCAAAAAACACATCAGGTTCACCGATAAACCAGATTCCCGGGCTTTCAGTGCAAGGAACAAATCCTTACACTTGCGGCTATATGGGTTCAGGGCAAAAATGCTATCCCAATTGGACAATAACAGGAATGTCAGCAGGAACGTACCCTCTTTACCTGATAGCAACAAACGGAACACTGATCAACACATCATCTATAGTCACTCTTAACGTAACAGAAATACCTTCGGGCAGTTTGTCCATTTCAGGATTAACGCCTGTTACTACGACTGTTGGAATCCCTGTGACAATAAGCGCAAATATTTTATGTTCTGGAATTTCGGGCTCATATTGTGGAAATGTGACCTCCTACCTCTATTACAATTCATCCTCTTCAAGTTGGGTTTTGATGGGCCCATCAGGAAGCCTCTACACGACTTCCAATAATCCGCAAAGGCCAACTTCCTGCAGCAATCTCTGGTCAGGACAGTCCTGCCCTGTTTACTGGACTGTAAACAGCACAAAGACAGGAACATACCACATAAATATGGTTGCCGATTCCGACAGCCCAAAGGTTGATAACTCAAGCCATTCAGTCCAGCTTGTTGTAAAGGAAAAGCCTGTTGGTGTTATTTCAATAGAGAGCCTTGGTCTTAATCCTGCCCAGATAAAGACAGGGGAGGAAACTAATTTAAGTGCGGTTATAAAATGTCTCTCTTCGGACAGCATAACAACTGTATCCTGTGGAAAGGTAAATGCATATACAAGACACAACGGCACAAAAATAGAGGTTTCAGGCCCTTTGGCAACACAAATCCCAGAAAGGGAATGCGGGACAATGGGTTCGGGTGGAACCTGCAATGTTATATGGAGCATAAAAGGAAACTCCGTAGGAACATACCTGGTTGACATTTTAGCTTACTCTGACTCTGCTGAAGTCCAGGACAAGACATCTGAAACCAAAACCCTTTCCGTTATAAAGAATATTGGCACTCTTTCAATACCAAGATTATATGCAACTCCTCCTGAAATAAACATCACAAACACAACAACAATTTCCGTGACAGTCAACTGCTCAACAAGCTATTGTGGAAACATCAATCTAACGCTCTCTGTTCCATCAGGACTTGTATTTGAAGGCGCAAGCCAGCAGTACTGCCTTTCCTTCCCTTGTAACCTGAACTTTACTCTAAGGGGAATCTCCGAAGGCTCCTTTACAGTTTCCCTTGAGGCAAAATCAAATGAGTCAATACCAACAGCAACAAATTCCACATCAATTGTTGTCAAGGGCCCAAACCCGCTTTTAAGTCTAACCATAACCATACCAAACTCTGCAACTTTGTTTGAACCTGTTCAGGCAAAGACAACAGTTTACTGCCACGTGAAAAACTGCGGCAACACCAAAACAGCAATCGCTTACAAAACAACGGAAGGATGGAAAGAGATATCCTATTCAGGCGATGTTCACATTTCAAACCAGCAGCAAAATCCAATTTCAACAGAGATGTTCGTAAACCAGTCAAAGGAAATAGTCTGGGAGCTGAACTTTACCAAGACAGGAATTTATGAGATTATGGTTTATGCAAACGGTTCTGATCCTGGGGTCGTAAATGCAACTTACATTACTTTAATAAATGCATCCCCTGTCAGCAGGATTTCAATAGAAATCCTTTCCCCAAACGATGGGGAGACATTCTCTCTTGGGGAAACCGTTTTCCTTAAGTCAAGAATTACCAAAGGCGGCAATCCTTTGATAGGAATCAAGCCATTTGTTTCACTTTCTTCCTTTTTGGGAGCAGAACTTTTCGATGACGGCAAGCACAATGACAGCCTGAATGATGATGGAATTTATGGTGGAGAGATTAAGCTGTTGCTTGAAGGCATAAGGGAAAGGAAGCCCCAATACCTTGCGTTCAGGGCAGGAGATTCGGAAGAAAAGATTTACATATATATCGATCCTTCGCTTTCAGTAACACTAAAAACCGACAAGTATTCATATGAATGGGGAGAGAACATAACAATATACGGAGAGGTTAAAAGAAAGGATAAAGAAACAAGCTCAGACATTCAGGCATATCTCGAATGCGGCGGATGGACAGGGCAGGCAAACTCATTTTCCAGCGAAAACGGCTCTTACTTGATAAACTATCAGAACATCTATATGCCCCCATTTTCCGACTGCAACTTAAGCATACAAATTTTGGCAAAGGACAATTACGAAAACTTCGGCAATGCTATAAAAGAGGTTTTAGTGAAGGCATACAAGGGAGATTTGTATTCCTTATCTTTCAGTATGGAAAGATACAATTACAGCAGAATGGAAAACATTCCGATAAGGGCAACCGTGAGTTATCTGGGTTCAACTCAAACCAATGCAAATGTAAAATGCAGCTTTTTAGGAAAGGAAATAACCCTTACCGAAAAAAATGGCGAATATATAGGTTATTATGAAATACCCTTTGACGCTCCTCTTAAGGAAGAAACACTGAGCTGCTCTGCTTCAGGACCCAAATCAGAAAAGCCCGGACCAGGTAGCACGAAAATAAAGATAGAACCAGTTCCCATTCAGCTATCAATAGTAAGCCCCAAGCTTTTGCCAAACAACATTATTTACGTGTTTTCAGAAAATATGGTAGCCCTTGTCGTAAATGCAACCTATCCTGACAAAAAACCCGTGCTTGGTGCTGAAATTCACATAACAATAAATAACCAGACAGTCAAGCTTAAGCATATGGGAAACGGCACATACACAACCGATGAAGGCTGGTTCACAGGCTCTGGTGTTACTGAGATGTTTTTGTCAGCGCAGGACGCTTACGGAAACAATGGCAATAACAACATAACACTTGTTGTAAACCCAAGCCAGTTCAATTGGTGGTGGCTGCTTCTGATACCAGCGGGTTTGGCAATTCTGTTTTTCCTATGGTATTATGTTAAATCCAAGGAGCAGCCAAAAGTTCAGATACAGGAGAAAATCATAAGGCTTCCTGTTACGGAAAGAGTGAGGGAGATTGTTTACAAGCCAATAAGGGTTCCCTCACAACAAAAAATTGACCCGATTACAAAATTGAGAAGGGAGATAGCAGAGCTTGAGGAAAGGTCAAACACAGTTAATCGCGCAAAGGACATTGCAGAGCAGCAGTATTACAAGAGGCAGATAGACGAGCAGACATTCAACAACCTTATGCAAAGATATGAGGAGAAGCTTATAGAGATTGACGCCGCAATAAGGGAGAAAAGGAAAAAACTCCGTGAAATGGGAGCTGTGTGATTTATAAATTGGGATGTAAAAATATTTTATGAGAGCTATGAAAATCACAACAGGCATACCAGGTTTGGACAAGCTAATAGGCAACGGCTTCGAACAGGGAAGCGTTAATCTTGTTACAGGAAAGACAGGCACGGGAAAGTCTATATTCTCCCTGCAGTTTCTTATTCACGGCGCAAAGCTTAAGGAAAAGGGGCTTTTCGTCACAACAGAGGAAAGCAGCGAATACCTGAAGAAGCAGGCTGAGAACATAGGATGGGACATCTCCTCACTCGAGAAGCAGGGCATGCTAAAAATAGTTGCCTTTGAGCCCTTTGACATAGACACTCTTATGACAAAGATAACAGAGGCTGTTAGGGCGTTTGGCGCAAAAAGGGTTGCAATAGATTCGCTCAGCATGTTCGAGCTTTACATAGACGAGCCATTCAAGACGAGGAAGGCAATGTTCAAGTTCCTTGAAAAGCTCAAGGAGATGGGAGTGACCACTGTTGTTACAGCCGAAATACCAGAAGACAGCAACAACCTTTCAAGGACAGGGGTTGTGGAATTTCTTGTTGATTCAGTGATAGTTCTTCAGTACCTGAGCATAGCCAAATACAAGAGAAGCCTCATGATAAGGAAGATGAGGACAAGCAAGCACTCAATGGACATTCACCCATTTGAAATAGGGCCTTCGGGTATAGAGGTAAAGTCAATATAATTCTGAAATTAACCTGTGGTTATCTCGACATAATCACCTTTGCTCTCAACGCTTATTATGTAATTTCCCTCTGATTTAGGAATGGTTCCAGTGAGGTTTGCTATAGAATCAGAAAAAACGTCAGAAATCCCGGAGCCAGACCTCATTTTGAAGTTGATAGTCTTGCCTTCTATCTCAATCTCTTCCACACCCTTCGGGATATATACATTCAGTTTCAACTTGGCAGGCGGGCCCTGGGCATAAACAAGGTCAGCAGCGCTTGTTATCTGCCTTGCAGCGTTTTTGGCATAGGAAACAGAAAGCTCTTCCCCTGCACCCTGCTGAACAGAGGAAACATAAACCCAAACCGGTATCACAAACGCGATTGCAAGCGCAAAAATCATCATGTACTCAAAAGAAACCTGCGCTTTCATAAATAGTTATTTGTTTTTCTGTATAAAAATGGACTGGCGGATGAGACAACCCATAAGGAGGCTGTCACCCAGGAAACAGTCTCTGGTATGGCTGCACCAACATATCCCAAAAAGTAAGCAGCAAAGGAAATCATGCTGAATGCAGAAACCAGAGCGAGCCGTGATTTTTTCTCTGCAAAATAAAGAATTGAAGAAAAAAGCAGGGAAGCAAACATAATTGAAGAAACTGCCGTATGAATGTGTCCGTAAGACTCGTCAAACATCCCCACAAAAACAAGAAAGAAGGAAGTTAAAGCAAGACCATAAGATGTTTTCTCTGCCTGATTTTTCAGTGATTTTAGTGAATAAAGAAGCAACATTATTCCTGATAACTCAACCCCTGAATTGAACAATATTGCACCATAGCCGTTGGAAGGATTTCCCAGGTCGCTCAGGGCGTTGGTCTCCAGCCTGAACCAAGGCGAGAAAATTATAGACAAGCCTGTGAAAAGGAACAAAACTATAATGGCTAAAGGTCCAAAAACTGACCATTTTTCAATACTCATAATGGGGTCGCTGGGATTCCCATTTTATGCACAATAAGCCGTATTATCAGCCTCTTGCGTAAATCCCTTTCTTTGGGATAATCCCTACACCTTTCTTTCGGGAAAGAAAGGGGTTGGGCTTTGAACCCAGATGAGCCGGTTTCGCCTCTTCACTGCTTTGCAAGCAAAGCTCATATTTCCAAACGCAAGCGCTAAGCGCTGTCTGGAGCCGGCCAGGTTGCCGTTGCCTCACGACCCCTAAAGCCCCGGGCGCGGCTTTCAAATAAAGAGGCTTTATTTATCCGTTATTAGCCGCCAATCTTTATTGAACGCGCGACCTCCCCATTACCAGCGGGGTGCTCTCTATCGGCTCCTTTTCTGCAGGCGGTTTCTCCCTGAAGGCCGTCGTTTTGAAGGGGTTTTGCTCTACGGCCTTTTGGATGAAGCCAGCAGGCTCGAAAAGGCCGTAACCGACTGAGCTACCGAGGCTTAATAATATTTCCTATATAAATTAATAGCTTAATTAAGGCTTGTTTGATAATATGAAAGAGTATTTTCAGGTTGTGGACAGGAATGACAGGGTCATAGGGAAAGCCACAAGGGAGCGCTGTCACTCGAGCAGGGAGATTATACACAGGGCAGTGGCTGTTGTCGTCCTAAACAAAAAAGGCGAAATACTTCTTGAGAAAAGAAGCCTCAAAAAAGATATGGAGCCGGGAAAGTGGGGGCTTGTCGCAGGTCATGTCAGCCCTGGAGAAAGTTATGAGGAGGCCGCAGTAAGGGAGATTGAAGAGGAAATAGGGATAAAGCCTGAAAAACTCAGTCAGCTTTTCAAGGTTTTTTTCAGGACAGAAAAGGAATCCGAGATTATAAAATGCTTCTCCTGCGTTTGCGAAGGCCCTTTCAAATTTAACAGGGAAGAGATGGATGAGGTAAGGTTTTTTTCAAAAGATGAAGTTAAAAAAGCCCTTGAAAAAAGCTTAATTAAAATAACAGAATCCGACACTATCATACTGAAGAGATTTTTAAGAATCAGGCAGTAATTATCGTACCAATGCCTTTCTTTCCTAAAAGCGCCTTTCCCAAATTACCTTCCTTGAGACCGTTTATTATCTCACACTCAGTTCCCGACTTTGCAAGCTCAAGGCAAAGCTCAACCTTGTGAAGCATGCCACCCGTGACATCTATCCCGTCAGATGACGTCAGGTATTTTTTTACTTCAGGAAAAGTTTTCTGGTTGATTTTTGGTATGAGTTTTGCCGATTTTTCCTTGTTGGGATCAGCATTGAAAACACCATCAACCTTTCCGCACATTATTATCCTTTCAGGCTTGAATTTCTTTGCAAGAAAGGAGAATATCTCCTCTGTCGAGAGTATGCAGCATCCCTTTGAAACATCCATCCCTACGTCACCATAAACAACAGGAAGAATGCCGCAGTCGAGCATTTTTTCAACAGGCTTTGTATAGCCCTCGATTATCTTACCGTTTCTCGCAATGCAGAATGAGGAAGGCTGGACAGAAACCGCATTTTCCCCTGCCTCTATAAGAGCGCTTACCACTATCCTGTTAAGCCTTGCCGCCGCGTCTTGAACAAGTGCGAGACCTTTTAGGCTGTCCTTTGAAAAAATCCCTTTTTGTGTCTGGTATCTCCTTGCAGGCTCATGGGGATAGGAACCTCCACCATGGCCAATCAAAACCCTCACGTCTTTCTTTCTGGCATTGTGTATTTCATATGCAAGCCTTTTTATCACATCAACCCTTTCGGTAAATGGCTTTGACTTGTCTGTAATCAAAGAGCCACCGAGCTTTACGAAAACCAAGCTGTCCATAATTTACCTTTATTCCCACCTTTTATAAAGCTCGTTTTCAAAACCGAGGACGTCAAGAACCTTTCCAACTACATAATTGACCATTTCTTCAACTGTCTTTGGCTTTGAGTAGAACGACAGGACAGGAGGAAGTATTACAGCCCCTGCATCCGAGGCAATTTTCATATTCCTTATGTGCACCTTACTCAAGGGAGTTTCCCTAACCACGAGCACAAGCCTTCTCCTCTCCTTCAGGCAAACGTCAGCGCACCTCAAAAGCAGGTTGTACGAAAAACCCGATGCTATTCCTGCAAGCGTTTTCATGCTGCAAGGTATAACAACCATCCCTTCTGTTTTGAAAGAGCCTGAGGCAACAGGGGAAAATAAATCAGAATTGTCATAATTTCTGGAGGCAAAATTTTCCACCTGCCTAACAGAAAACCCTGTTTCGTGTTCAAGTATTTTTCTTGCGGTTTCCGTTATTATAAGATGCGTTTCTGCCTTTCCTCCGAGTTCCTGCAACAGCCTTATCCCAAGAATTGAGCCAGAAGCGCCTGAAATCCCGACTATTATTCTTTTCATCTTATCTCCACAATTCCCAAATCACCATCAACAACAACCTTGTCCCCATTCTTGATCTTTGCTATGTCTATCTTGTCAACGCAGGGTATGTCAGATATTATTGCCCCGACAGCAACTATTGTCTCGCACTCCCTGTTTACAATGGCAGCAGGCGCAACGCCATTTTTCTTTAGCCTCAAAAGCGTATAAGAGCCGACGGTGGAACCTGAGCCGTTTGGAAATACGAAAACCTTTCCCGCTATTGACCTTCCCTCAAGGTCGTGGCCCTTCTCAACTATGACACCTGTGTTAGGGTCAACCCCACCATAGAATGATATTGTTTTATTTGAAACAATTGCCTCTCCGGATGCCTTTCCCTTGGAAATCCTTCTCCCCCTCAAGCGCACAACTTTTATCATTTTTTCAAGGCCTCCCTTATGCAATCCTCGAGGCTCATAAATCTTGTCTTAAAGCCATTTGAACCCCTTCCATAATAGCAACCCTTTGCTGAATTAGTGGCAATTGCCTTAAACCTGCCTTTTAAAGGAGCGACCGCAAGGCACGTGTCTGCCACTATTTTGGCACCGCTTGCCTCTATCTTCTTTGCGAGCCCCGTTTTCTCAGCAAGCTCCTTTACCTGCCTTGATGTTGTTATCCATGTTTCCTTGCAAACTTTCTTTCCTTTCAGCAAAGACGCTATCCTCCCAATCTCCTTGATTGAGCAGTGCGGGCAGCCTATAGAAACAAAGTCGACGTCACATTCATCATTAAGGAATTTTATAGCCTCGTTAATATCTTCCTGATTAATTTTTATCTTCTCAAAAGGCTCTGATTTTACCCTGTTTGGTGTTATTCCTTCCATATGGAACATCGCTGTCCCGCTGTATGTAGCAAACGAGGCGGAAAAGCTCTTAAGCTCCTCAAGCGAGGCTTTTTTTATCCCCCTGATTAAAGGAATTTTTTCCTTTGTTCTCCTTCCTATTGCCAACGCAAGAGCGCCAAAAACATCTTCCCCTTTCACAGGAGCTTCCACATCAACAACAACCTTTGGCTCCCTGTTCTCATCAAGATGGAATCCGTAAAGAGGAGTCCTTCCTGTGATTGCCGCTGCCAGCGCGCTTGGCCCACCCTCCCTGTTAGTTCTTGCGCCAAGCACAGAATTCGCAAAACAGACAGCAGAGGACTCGCTCCAAGCTATGTGCTCTCCGATTTTAGGCCTGTATCCAACAATATAGGGTGTGCACGTGCAAGTTATGGTTATGCCAAGCTTCCTGAAAGCCTCTATAACCCTTTTCTGCTTTTCAGCGAAATCCTCACTTATTCCGAGATTTTTCCAGTCCTGCAGGTCCATTCCAGCAGGATTTAAAGTGGTTTTAACCCTCACCTTTCCATCCTTTGCCATCTCCTCAAGAAACCCCAGCCCAGCTTCCCCAAGGTTGTGATATGAAACCCCTGCCACCTGAACTGAGCTGACAGGAACCAGTCTCTCAGCGCCAAATATCTCACCAAGCGCTACAAGAATCTCCATGCTTTTTTGTGCAGCCCTGCCTTCCTTGCCATCAAGGACGGCTTTCTCTTCCTTTGTCAGAAGCAACCAATCACCTTGTGTATTTTTCTATATTAACAGCAAAGGACGGCTTTAGTCTCAAAAAATCACTTTTCCTCCTGTCCGAAGGTATGGTGGCGTCAATCCCCACCTTTGTTGTTTCTGTTGTCTGCAGGTTTGATGAAGGATCAAGGGAGGAACCTTTCTCTTTTGGCTTTATCACAAGGTTCTTGTCTGCCTGAAACCTTGTTGCTATTGCCCATTCCACATCGTTTGGGTTGTAAATGTCTATGTCTTCATCAACTACAACAACGTGCTTCAGAGACTTGTGCCCTTGGAAAGCGGCCTCTATCGCCTTTTTCCCGTCATCAGGACGTCTTTTCTCTATCTGCACTATTGCGTGAAGCCACGAGCACCCGCCTGGCGTAATGACTACATTTTTGCACCTGCAAACCTTGTTAACCTCCCTGAATATTGTCGGCTCCCTCGGGACTCCCATCAGAATCTTGTGCTCAAAACCGCCAGGCAATAGTGCATGGAAAAATGGGTTTTTTCTGGAAAAGATTTTTGTTATCTTGAACACGGGCTGCTCCCTGACTATGTCAGGGGTTTCTGTCAAGTCCAGAAACGGGCCCTCCTTTGCCGTTTTCCCTGTGACTTCTGCAATCATCACAAACTCGGATTCAGGAGCCAAAATCCCGTCAAAATCAATCAACCTTGTTTCAGAAATGGCATTGGCGATTGAGAGCTCGCTCTTGCCTATCTCAACGGATATTGCAGACGCGAGAAGGACCTGCGTGGGATTCCCTATGCATATCGCGAACCTTTTCAAGCCCCTTTTCAAGTATTCGTTCAAATGTCTCGGAACAACTCTTGCAACAACCTCATTTTTTGACAAAACCATCATCCTGTGAAAAGAAGAATTGAGCCCGTATTCCTCATCACTTGCCACAACTATCGCTGACGCTATATAGGGCCCTCCATCCTCCTTGTAGTATGTGAGAATCGGGAGTTTTTTCAGGTCAGGGGGAACCTCCTCATATCCAGAAGGCTTGATTGTTTCTGGTTTTTTTGGACGATCTATCGCATTGTTGATAACCCTTATCATATCCTCTTTCTTCACACCTATGCTTTCTGCAAGAAGATCCCTTGTGGATATAACATTCGCCGCGACCTTGTATCCGAACCCTTCAACATTCTCAAAAAAAATCGGCTTCCCGTCCAGACTCTTCATAACAGCGGCCATCTCATACCTTGTAGAGACAGGCTTGGTTATTTTAACAACCTTACCTTCGCTTTCTATTTTTGCCAGAAAATCTCTGAATAACATTATAACCCCTAAAAGATTTTTGATAGTTGAATTTAAATGTGAAAACTGCTTATATAAGATATATTTATAAATAAATATAACATACTACTGATTAGTGATATAAATTATATAATTTATGAGGTGTATTATGGACATCGCTGTTGTTAATTGGGATGTTGATAATGTTTGGTATAAGGGAATTTCAACTACATATTGCGCTGAAAAAAGCACATTAGACCCAAAGCCATTTATATATGATTTCATAAAAAAGGGATGGTTCACAGAAGAAGACATAAGAAAATGGGACGCTAAATATAATGATAATAAGGGGATAAAAACAGTAGGTAGCCTTTCTAAATGCCTGACAGACTTCTTCTACAAAATGAAGAAAAATGAAAAACCCGTAATCACAAGAGATCAGATTATAGAAGGAAAGCAGTCACTATTAAGAGGTATGACGATAAAGGACATTATAGAAATTGCAGATTCTGTTGATTTTTCTGATGGTCTTGTAGAAACAATTGAGGACTTCAGAAAAAGAAAAATTTATCAGACAGCATTCAGCGACGGTCTTGGACCTTTTGTTTGCTATCTTATGAAAAAGAATAAAATGGATTATAAAGGCTTTGTTCCTGCAATAATGGAGATAGGAGGAGAGGAGAAACCTTTTGAGGAACATATGCTTGATATTAAAGATGCAAAACTGACAGGCAAAACACTCAAGTTTGATAAAGCAAGTTCATTTTTTAAACACATTGAAAAGAAGGGACATCCTCTAAATGTCATTGCTGCTATTGATGATTCGGGCGCTAATGTAGAAACTCTGCTACTACCTATTCAGGAAGGTGGTGGTATAGCTGTTGGTTATAATCCTACGGAAGAACACAAAAAAATATTCTACAAATTCTCTATACCTGTTCTAAAAGGAACAGATTTAAGGCTTTTTGGAGAAATTGTGAGAAATCCTGGCAAAATAAAAGATTATTGCATATAATTTCAGTGATTTTATGAAACTTCAACCTTATGAGATAGATTCTTCCAGAATGCCAGTTTACTTGGGCAGTGCACTCCGTGTTCCAGACTACGCTTTTCCTGAATGGGGAATAGATGGAGATGAAAACTGGCTAAGGGAGGAGAGCGACAGTCAGTATGAGATAGAGTTTAAAGGTGGCTCTACAAAACAGATGAATTATGTAATTGAAGCACTAAGAGAAGCGGGTTTGGAAAATTATTCCCAAATGCTAAGAGATGCTAATGCAGATCTTGTTTCCAAGATTGTCAAAAAATCAAATGAAAGAGTAAATTATATGGAATTGGGAGCAGGTGTCAGCACAATAACGGTTTATAATAAATTAAGTGATGATAAAATAGATTTGGAAAGATTGTTCAGCATATTGATTGAGCCTTCCAAGGAAAGGATAGAATCAGCTGCTTCAGAACTTGAAAAGAAGGGCCTGAAAAGAGAAAAGAACTTCAGAATATATGAAGCAAGAGACATAGATATACCTAAATTTGTGGAACCAAATTCCCAAGACATAGCAAGCTATGTGGCCGTTCTTCATCATCATGCGTACATTGATACTCCATTAAAGCTGGTTTACAATGCCCTTAAGGACAAAGGTTTTATTATTGTTGCGGACTGGCATAATTCTATGTGGGAACATCCTAACAGGGTATATGAATTTCTGAGAGATGAATTTGAATGGTCTACAAAGGAAGAAGATTTGAAGATTTTTGTAGAAGTGTATCCAAAGGCAGTCAAGAAGGCACCTGAATTGTCAAAAATTGACGCCGAAGCCAACAAGCAAATAAAAAGTTTCTGGAAAGGCTGGGCTCGTGTGAGGGAAAGACAAAAGAATTGCGGAATATTCAAGCCAGAGGACGATATTTGGATGCTCGAGGCGCACAGACCTGTGGAAAAGCAGAATGAAATAATAGAAAAAGTTGGATACATTCTGAACTCGCCTGAAGTAATAGAATTGCAAAACCCAAACCCGAGAAGAATTATTCCAGATGCTGGAATACTTTACGTAACTGTTGGACAGAAGCAAATTATGTGATTTTATGTCAGTATACAAGAAAGTAGCATGGGGGTTATACAACCCGTGATATTGGAAAGGGAAAGGAACTTCTTGTCGCTGAAAGAAAGAAAAAGAGTGACCCCTGAGACAAGGAGAATATGTAATCCCTGGTGGAGGATTGAAAACTAGTGAGGATTACTTGAATGCAGCAATAAGGGAGGTTTTTGAGGAAACAGGAATATCAGCAAAACCTGCAATAAAACAACCGAAGTTAAGAAATTTTGAGTTCAAGAACAGCAAAATATCCGGACACACAGAAAATGGTGAAATATTTTTGGAATATATAGACAGTGGAAAAGCATATCAGGGCAGAATTGTATTTCTTGAGCCAATTGATCCACTACAAGAGCCTGAAGAACAGACAGAAAGTGACGCAAGAAACCCAAGATATATCTCGGTTATGCAAATCCCGAAAATGAAAGACAGGTTCATGCCAGCATGTCAGCTCCTGCTCGATTTAATAGAAGAAGGTTAACTACTTCTCAACCCTGACCCCTTCCACCCCCAGCTTCACTTCCATGGGATCAAATCCCTCTGACTTTATTGCTTTTTTGAGCCTATCCAAATCCTCGTGATAGGCAAGCATCATTCCCCCTCCGCAGGCACCGCAGAGCTTTGCAGCGCCGCCCATTGATTTGATTTTTTCTATCAGCTTGTCGGCAGTTGGGGTGGACAGCCCAAAATCCCTTAGAAGAGTCCAGTCCTCATTTATCAGGGACTTTATCCCTTCGGAATCCCTTTCCTTCAATGCCCCGAGCATCTCCCTGGTTATTTCGCCTATCCTCTTTATTCTCGGGTCCCTGAACTCTGGCTCGTGCATCCTGACCTGCTGGACAAGCTCCCCTGTCGTCTTTTCAGGCTTTCCTGTGTAAACAAGAACAAATTCTTTCATCTCGTAAGGAACTTCCTTCCTGAGCGATTTGATGATAAATTTTCCGGTTTTAATATCCTTCTGGAACCATATAAGACCTCCAAAGCAACAAGTGGAGTTGTCCCCACCCGAAGGCATTCCGTGGGCAAGCTGCTCGCACCCAAAGGCAATCTCATTTATTTTCTCAAGCGGGAGTTTTTTTCCGTACGCCTCTGAAACTGCCTTTACTATAGCAACCGAAAGCGCTGAAGATGAGCCAAGCCCGGAACCCGTTGGTATCTCGCTGGTTATCCTCACTTTAACACCTTCCATTATTCCAAGTTTTGAAAGCGTTGTTCCTATCACAGCCTTCTTGAAGTCATCCCCCTTCACAAAGGAGAAAAGCCCTGAAAAGTCGGCCGGCTTTTTTCCCGCTCCGCTCTCCCAGATTTTCCTTGCCTCTTCTGAAAAATCCAAAACCCCCTTCAAATCCCACTTTGCCTTGAACTTCCTCTGAAAATCTTCAACAATAACAGAACCCCTTTCCCTTTCTGCATCAACGTAAGTCCTTAGTCCGACAGCGGCCATTATGGCAGGTTCCCCATAAACAACAGCATGCTCGCCGACAAGATGGACTTTACCAGGCGCTGAAACCTTTACGGGCATAATAATAATTTGCAGTTGTTATTTATTTACCCACTTTGCTCTTGGAAGAGGATTTGCTGGATCTTGTTTTTAGGTAATATGCCATAAGACCCGTGGCAAGAGTAACTGCCATAGCAATCGAACTTCCGTAAAGGAACCTCTGTATGTGCGCCCAGGGCCAGGCCTCCTGTGGATAGGGAAAGAAAAACACCCTGAAGACGAACGCCTTCAATCCATGGATTATGACGGAGAACAAAACACCAGCAAAAAGCAACTGCTTCCATCCAAAATTGTGTTTCCAGGCAAGGGTGAAAACCGCTGCGAAAACAAAAATCTCCCACAGCCACTGCGTTATCCTTGCAACAATCTCGTTGTATCCTATGTAAGCAAGCATTCCCTCGTACTGGAAAATAACAACCAAAACAGAAGCTATAACATACCACTTTACAGGCCAGATATAGTCTTCAGCGACTTACCTAATATTTTCATAAAATTATGTTGGGTTTTCGGATTAAAATTAGTTTAAACCATATCCCCCAATCTCTTTTTTAAGCCTCTCAAGGTTTGTTGCGTCAACTTCCATTATCCTTTTGTATGCAAGAATCGTTTCAGGAGGAGGGTTTCCTTCATATTCCTCAAAAAGCCTTCTCGTCTTGTATTCCATCTTAATCAGGCTTTTCTGTAGTCGCTGAATCTGGAAAAGTATGGATTCAGGAGATTTCCCCATATTGTTATTTTTGATAAACGGAAATAAAAATTAATTTTTAATGGTACACGATGTTAACCTGAAAAAGCTGTTCTGTCCTTTCCAGAAATAAAACATTTATATAGCATAATATAGCATATAATATAAAAATGTATCATATGATACAAAATTATGGCATATTGAACTTGTAATAGTGATAAAATTCCTATCCGACGAAATCAATCCCCAGGACCCTCTCTATCTCCTTCTGCTTTTCAACCTTGTATGTCCTGCCTGGACCGTAAATCTGGGAGGACTTCACTCCTGTTATAATCAACATTGCCCTTATGGTGTCCCCCAAGTCCTTGATTATCTGCGCGCCCCATATAATTTTTGCATCCGGGTTGATTTTCGTTGAAACGCCCTCGACAATCTGCTGGCACTCCTTTATCGTGATGTCAGCACCTCCAGATACGTTGACGAGCGCACCCGTGGCATCCTCTATCTCCACGTCGAGAAGCGGGTTGCTCAGAGCCTTTTCAACAGACTCAACTGCCCTGTTCTCAGAGTCAGACTCGCCCATTCCTATCATTGCGAGCCCTCCTGAGCCCATGACAGCCCTTATGTCAGCAAAGTCCAAATTAACAAGTCCGGGCTTTGTTATCAGTTCAGCAATGCCTTTGACTGAATTTACAAGAATCTCGTCAGCAACCTTGAACGCGGTTGTGATGGAAACGTCAGGCACAATTTCAAGAAGCTTGTCATTGGGTATGATTATCAGGGTGTCCGCGACCTGCTCAAGGTTCTCAAGCCCGTCCTGGGCATTTCGGAACCTCTGCTTTCCCTCCATCGAGAACGGAAGAGTGACCACGCTCACGGTTAAGGCACCGAGCTTTTTTGATATGTCAGCAATTATAGGAGCTGCTCCTGTTCCTGTCCCGCCGCCGAGGCCACAGGTGACAAAAACCATGTCGGCTCCCTCAAGAACCTTCTTTATGTCCTCCTTGGATTCCTTTGCTGCCTCCTGACCGACCTTCGGGTCAGCCCCTGCCCCGAGTCCTCCTGTGAGCTCCTTACCTATAAGGACCTTCTTGTCAGCATCAGTGTAAAGCAAATCCTGCGCGTCAGTGTTCATTGCAACAGTTTCAGCACCAACAATGCCTATCTGCATCATTCTCGATATCGTGTTGCCGCCGGCGCCACCAACACCAACAACCTTTATAACAGCCTTCTTTGATTCAAGTATCTTTCTCAGTTCCTCATCTGTTTCTGTGTGTCCCTCAACGTCCTTTATTATGATTTTTTCCATCTCCTCAGGAAGCATAGGCTTTCTCATAGCAAACCCTCCGATCTATATTCCACTAAAATGGTATTAATGAGTAGAAGAGTTAGTTTTTTAAGGCTTTGTTGTAACAGCAATTTTCAAAAATCATTCTGTTTGTGCTTTTTTCTGCTCAGCGATTTCCTTTTTCTCAGTCTCCCCAAACAATATGTTTTTTATCTCAGGAATCCATTCCATTATCTTCTTTCCAAGACTGTCCTTAAGAAAATCCGGAATCGGTTTTTCTGTTTTTATTACTAACTTGTCCCCTTCCAACCCTGTCTCGCACCTTATTCCATAATACGAAAGCAGTGATTTTGCCTTCTCGTGCGTGTCTGTTATCTGCCTGACTATCCTTACCTTGTACTTGAGAGCCTTCCCTGCCAGGGGGTGGTTGAAGTCAACCCTCACCCTTCCCCCTGAAACTGACAGAACCTTTGCCTGAAAGCCATCTATGTCCACATAAATACCGGGCACGGGGTTTATTTTTTCCTTTTTGAAAATTGAGAGCGGGACCACCTTCACAAGATTCAGTGTTCTCTCACCAAACCCCTCCTCAGGCTTTACCTCAAATTCCCTTTCCTCACCAACTTCCATCCTTTCTATCTCCTTATCGACTCCCTCAACAGCCATTCCTGAGCCAACTATGACAAGAGATGGCTTGTATTTGTGCTTTGGGTCGTAAAGCCCCTCCTTTTTAGCATCCTCTTCAGAGGTCAGGTCAAAAACCTCTCCTGTTGATGCAATCCTTCCTACAAAATCTATCTCGACGAAATCGCCTTTTTTCATAGTTTTCTCAACCTGTGAGAAAGATATTCTCGCAACAGTTTATAACCTTTAACATTGGCAAAAAGTGACTGTTAACTTAAAAGCCCTTTTTCAAGCTTATACAGCCCCACAAAAACCTCGAGAAACGCCTGGAGGTTTCTATGCCGCTCTTCAAATCCTTGCAGTTGATGTTGTTGTAGAACCCTTTGGTCCTGTTCTTGACCAGCCTGAGCCTCTCTATGCTGTTCCTCAGGCCGAAGGTCATGTGTTCGTGCTCGAATCCTCTTAAGCTCCATTTGGCGTTACCCTGATAGCCAAATCCAGATTGACGGCTTAAGCCAATTTCATAAAGCCGTCCTTCCAAATCACG
>JAWCLA010000010.1:0-21730 GCA_039091855.1 Candidatus Aenigmatarchaeota archaeon
GTAGAGTTAGCTATAAAAACAGGTAGTAGAGCAGTAGGTATATATATAACTCATTTATTTTACTCAATTTTTGAGAAAGCCTTCATTAAGGCAGGACTTCTGAATGAAGCCAAAAAACTCGAACAGAAAGAATTGGACAGAATGTTTGTTCCTGATATACCACTTGTACCAAGAACTGGTTATGGTTAAGCCAATTGGAAAACCAGCCTTTCTTTTGGCTGGATTTCTTTTCTCTTTACCTCTCCTTCACGAAGCTCTATCGCGTACTTCGCGGGCCTTTCAGGGTAGTAAATCTTCCACGTGGATTTGCGAAATGAAATTGGCTTAGCGTTCTCGTGGAGCCCGACAACCATCTTTCTTGAGTCGAGAAAAACTATGTCTATCGGGAACCTCATAAGGGGCATCCATATCCCGTGCTTCCCTGCCTTTGGAAAAACAATAACAAGCGCGCTTCCTTTGGGAAGGGATTTCCTTAACATAAGGCCGCGAGCCCTTTGGAAAAAACCACTTGCGATTTCAACCTTGTCGGCTATGAGGGTTTTTCCCTTAAATATTTTCACGCAATCACTTTTATATCAAATTTGATTCTTTATCTCCCTTGCGACTTTGGGCCCCATTATCCTCTCCAAGCTTTCAAGAGGAATCTTCCTCAAATCCTCAAGTTTTCGCAAGCCGTTGTTGTATAGTATTCTTGCCCTCACTCTTCCTATTCCCTTGAGCACTATGAGAGGAAGAAGCTCTTCCCTTATTCCATATTGAACTCTCAGTCTCGTTTTCCTTACTTCCTTCATTGTTTTTTTGAGGTCAAGTAGCAGGGCAAGCTCGTTGGCTGAATAAAGCAGCCAGTCCGCATTGGAAAGACGTGAACGGAGTTCTCCCGGAGTTACTCCGAAGTAATCGAGAATTGCATCCTCCCCTGTTTCCTCTATCCATTCTTGGAAAAGCCAGGCTGTCTTTATTGAGCGTATGTAATCGTCATACTCTATGTCCCAAGGGTTTGGCGGCTTTGCCGTCAGGAACGGCTCGTTCTCTTCAACGAGCTCGTTTATCCTCTTCATGTCAGCCTTCCTTACGTTAAGAAGTGGTAGCATCTCAATGGTGTTTGAAATCATATGAAGTATCCCAAAGGTGTTGGTTTCCCTTTCCTCTGCCAGCTGCATATTTTTTATCAGGTGATGCGCCGTGAGAGGGTCTATGTAAAGCTCAGAAACCCTCCTGCCGATTTTTGTGGCTTTTAGATTTTCCTCCATTTCCGATGCCTTCTCAAAGTTTCCAGAAGAGCTTTCTATGAAGTTTATACTTTTTAGCAGAGAAACAACCTTTGACAAAATTCTTTCAAGCTCTGAAAGGTCCTTGTATTGGTGAGCATAAAAAGTCTTTGAGAAAAAGTCAAGAAGTGATTTTTCACTAGTTGTCAGTCCTGATGCCACCAGACCGAGAACGTGCATTCTCAATACCGGCTCGACACCGAGTTTTGAGTAGATTTTCTCGGGCTCGCCTTTTATGTAGGTTTCCCATAGGTGTTTTGCTTCTGACTCGCTCTTGGCTATGAGAATTCCCTGCCCCTCTGTGTCCCATCTTGGCCTGCCCGCCCTTCCCAACATCTGGTGGACTTCAAGGACTGGGATGTAATCCATTCCCCCAAAAATGCTGTATCTTTTCGTGTCCCTTATTATGACTCTCCAAGCGGGCAGGTTTATTCCAGCTGCAAGGGTTGGAGTTGCCGCAATGACCTTTATCAACCCGTCCCTGAAAGAGTTCTCTATTATTGACCTCTGCTGGTTTGTAAGGCCTGCATGGTGGAAGGCTGTCCCGTTTTTTATGCAGTTTGCCAATCTTTCGCACTGCTTTGTCGGGTGCTCGAGCACATTCAGTATTTTGCCAGAAATTTCCGAAAGGGATTTTGTCTCCTCTTTCGTCAGGTATGCTTTGGTAAACTCGCTGATTTTTTCAGCGGCAGACTCGGCGTTCTTCCTTGTTGAAATGAAAACAAGTGCCTGCTTTTTCCTTTTGAGGGAATCCTCTATCAGTTTTATTAGCTCTGGCTCATCACCGTAAAGGTTTATTTCCTTTTTCGGAAGGAAGTTTATCTTGTTCTTGTGGCAAACTCCTGTGTAAAGCTTTACGGGCCTGTAATCTGACTTCACTGGCTCTGCGTTTAGCCATTCGGCAAGTTCCTGGTAGTTATTTATTGTTGCTGAAAGCCCTAGTATTTTAGGGCTGGATGCTTGAATGAGCTTAGCAAGGGTTATCTCAAGCGTTGGTCCCCTTTCAACAGAGTCAAGAAGGTGTATCTCATCGGCAACAACAAGTCCTATTGAATCAATCCATGTTATCCCATGACGAAGAAGAGAGTCCATCTTCTCAGAAGTTACTATAATTAAATCGCATCTTGAGAGCCAGGGATCTGCGTTATCATAGTCACCAATGCTTATCCCTACTTTTATCCCAAGCTTCTCATACTTGTTCTTGAACTCTTCGTACTTCTCATTTGCAAGCGCCCTCAGGGGAACTATGTAAACTGCCTTTTTGCCCTCGTTTATTATTGTGTTGAGTGCTGCCATTTCAGCGACAAGCGTCTTTCCTGAGGCAGTGGGAGCTGCTATTACCATGTTTTTTCCTGACAGCAAACCCGCTTCCAGCGCAGCCTTTTGTACAGGATTCGGCTCCTTCAGTCCGGAAATCTCCAAAACATTCTTTAAGATATCTTCATTTGGCATAGAATAAATTGATATGGAAACATTATATAATTAATGAAGTATAAACTAGCACTGGTACTGTTATGAAGGAATGTGTTCGTGTTTTTGTTTCAGGGATTGTGCAGGGGGTTTTCTACCGCTCTTGGACAGAGCAGACTGCCAGAGGGCTCGGGATTTCCGGGTGGGTAAGAAACCTGCCTGACGGAAGGGTCGAGGCAGTTTTTGAGGGAGAAAAATCCAAAATAGAGAGAATGATTGAGTTGTGCAGAAAAGGTCCTCCAAGGGCAAGGGTGGATAAGGTGGAAGTGAAAAAAGAAATGCCTTCTGGTATTGAGGGGTTTGAAGTGAGGTATTGACAATTTTTTGGGCTTCATGTATATTTTTTCAAAAAAATGCAAAAGGCTTTTATTTATGAACCTGTAAATATTCTCTATGGACAATTCATATCTTTTGGCGGTGCCTGCTTCTTTGATGTTGTTAGTTATCTCTGTGCTACTCATTTAGGAGCCATAAACTTATTTTGGTGGTTTGATGCGTTCTTCATACCATTCCAGGAGTGAAGATATGTTTAGTTCAGGATGTATTATATCATACCCTTTGAATGGGGAAGGTTTTTTGGAAGATGAAATTCCTTTCGGAAGCTGTTGGTACAGGATTCACAGAAAGCGGCTGAAGTTTTACGAAAAGGGTGCTGAGTTTGGAAACAAAACTTCAGAGGACCTGAAAAAAATTCCCAAAGGTTCAAAGAGGTTCAGGGTGAATTTTTGCCACAAATCCTTCTCAAGCCATTACGAAATTGTTTTTATTGACAAAGATGGAAATAGTATAGAATAGGTGTATTATGAAAGGGATAAATTTTGCGGAGATTGAGGCAAAATGGCAGAAAAAATGGGCAGAGTCAGGCATATTCAAGTCAAAGGAAGAGCCAAATAAAAAGAAATTCTACGTTCTGGAGATGTTTCCCTATCCTTCGGGAAGCGGGCTTCATATGGGACACGTCAGGAACTATGCGATGGGTGACGCGGTCGCGAGGTTCAGGAGGATGCAGGGTTACAATGTGCTTTTTCCTATGGGATATGACGCGCTTGGCCTGCCGGCAGAGAATGCCGCAATAAAGGAGAAATCTCACCCGAGGGTTTTCACGCTGAAGGCGATAGAGAGGATAAAAAAGCAGCAGAAGGAGCTCGGCTCAAGTTATGACTGGGACAGGGAGATAGCAACCTGTTATCCCGAGTATTACAAGTGGAACCAATGGTTCTTCCTGAAATTTCTGGAGAAAGGACTGGCTTACAGGAAGAAAGCCCCAATAAACTGGTGTCCGAAGTGTGGGACTGTTTTGGCGAACGAGCAGGTTGAAAATGGAAGGTGTTGGAGATGCGAATCAAAGGTTGAGGTCAAGTCCCTTGAGCAGTGGTTCCTTAAGATAACTGATTATGCAGAGGAGTTGCTGGGAGATTTGAAAAAACTTGACTGGCCGGAAAACGTCAAGATTATGCAGGAGAACTGGATAGGAAGGAGTGAGGGAACTCTTGTTTATTTCCCAATAAAGGGCTCAAAGGAGAAGATTCCTATCTTCACCACAAGGCCTGACACTCTTTATGGTGTTACATTTATGGTTTACGCCCCTGAGCACCCAATGGTTATGGAGCTTGTCAAGGGAACAAGGTATGAGAATGAAGTGAAGAAATTCGTGAGAAAGGTTGTGATAGAGGAGAGGTTTACAAGAACAGCAGAAGATAAGGAGAAGGAAGGGCTTTACATAGGAAAGAAGGCGATAAACCCGCTTACAAAAGAGGAGATTCCTATTTACATAGCGAACTTCGTTCTTCTTGATTACGGAACAGGTGCTATAATGGGAGTCCCTGCACACGACCAAAGGGACTTTGAGTTCGCGAAGAAATACAAGATACCAATAAAGGTTGTGATAAAGCCTCATCACTATAGCTTGGGACCGAAGGAAATGAGCAGGGCTTACACCGAAAACGGAGTCCTGGTAAACTCGGGGAAATTTTCAGGAATGAGCAACACTACTGCAATTGATGAGATAACAAAATATCTGGAAAGGAAAGGTTTTGGTAAGAGGACAGTCCAGTACAAGATAAGGGACTGGCTCATATCAAGGCAGAGATATTGGGGAACACCCATTCCTGTTATTTACTGCAACAAATGCGGGATTGTCCCTGTTCCTGAAAGGGATTTGCCTGTATTGCTTCCGGAGAACGTGGAATTTACAGGGAAAGGAAACCCGCTTGCCAACACGCCTTCCTTCGTGAACACGAAATGCCCAAAATGTGGAGGAAAGGCAAGAAGGGAAACTGACACAATGGACACTTTTGTGGATTCTTCCTGGTATTTCTTCAGGTATACCAGCCCGAAATATGACAAGGGCCCTTTCGACCCAAAAAAAGCCGAATACTGGATGCCTGTTGACCAGTACATAGGCGGGGTTGAGCATGCCATTCTTCACCTGCTTTATTCAAGATTCTTCACAAAGGTTATTAGGGATTTGGGCCTCACAAAAATCTCCGAGCCGTTCTATAGGCTTTTCACGCAGGGAATGGTAATAAAGGACGGGGCGAAGATGAGCAAATCCCTTGGTAATGTGGTGAGCCAGGAGGAGATTGCAAGAAAATATGGCATAGACACCGCAAGGGTTTACCTGCTTTTCCTTGCGTCGCCAGAGAAGGAGCTGGAATGGAGCGATGAGGGAGTTGTTGGGGCGTTTAGGTTCCTTAACAGGGTTTTCTCGCTTGCAGAGCCTGTAAAGGGAAGGAACAATATGACAAATGCCGACAGGATGATGGTCAGCAAGATGCACAAAACAATAAAGGAAGTCACGGGATTTATGGAAGGTTTCAGGTTCAATCTTGCGATAGGCTCACTTATGGGTTTTGCAAACGAACTCTCAAGATACAGGGAAGATCCAAACAAGGAAGTTTTCAGGGAGGCGCTTGAAAATCTTCTTATTATGCTCTCGCCTTTTGCCCCGCACACAGCAGAGGAGCTTTGGGAAAAGACAGGACACAGGGATTTTGTTTCAGTCCATAAATGGCCTGAGCCAAATGAAAGCCTAATAGATCCTAAGCTGGATATGATGGAAAATCTCGTTGGGCAGACAAGGGAGGACATAAAAAATGTTATCAGGCTTGTTGGAAAAAAGCCCGAGAAAATAAGAATATACGTAAGCCCTTTATGGAAGTACGAGGTTTACAATGAGATTCTTGCTCTTGTGAAAACGCCTGAGAAAATCGTGCCGACTGTTATGAAAAAATACGGGAAAAATTATGGCAGCCACGCAATGAAGTTCGCGCAGAGCCTTGCGAAGAACGCCGCGCTTTTGAGAGGAGCTCTTTCACAAGAGGAGGAGTTTGCGGCTTTGGAGGAGTCGGTTTCCTCAATGGAAAGGGAGTTTGGATGTAGGATAGAGGTTCTGAAGGCGGACACTGAAAGGTGTGAGAAGGCCCTAAGGGCCGAGCCTGGGAAACCTGGGATTGAAGTTATTTAAGATTCCTGCACAATTCTAATTATGCCATTCCTATTGATACTTGGTATTTTGGACCTGATTGCGGGCATATCACTCGCCATTTCGGGGTTTGTTCCCCTCACAGCAGTAAGCCTGATTCTGGGAATAGGGATAATCCTGACTTTCAAGGGCATAATATCCTATCTTCTGGCGGCTGGTAACGGGTTCTATTTTGATATTCTCGGAATCTTGGACATAATCTCTGGAATATTCCTCATTATCGCTTTCTATGGGACAGCACTAGGCTTTGCAGTATGGTTTGGGGTAGCTATGATACTGAAAGCTCTGTGGTCAATACTGATGTTTATAGTGAGGTAGAGTTCATTTAAGAAATAATACCTGTATAACAAACTTATTAGGATTATGTTGATATCTATCACTGATAACAATGGTTTCCATTGTATACCAGGGTTATGTTGTTAATCCTCTCGTTTATATAGTACACAGCAACGCTGTTCAGTGTCTGGGTTGATATGAGAGTATTGAGTGTACCACTGTTAGAATTAGTCCTGAACTTAATGTTGTTCCACGAGTTGGCTCCTGTTATTCCATATTCACTTGTATTCTGGAAGGTTTTCTGTTTGTATATACATATAATAATAAGCGAATCCGTGGGACTTGTTGGAAGCATATGCTCTTTATGGAACATGGTTTCGAGGGATTTATGCACAAGCCCCATCAACGCAGCCGTTGGGGCATTTATACCACTCATTAAAAACATAACCGTTATTAGAACAATAATATTCTATTAGTGAACCAGTCTCGGGACTACAATTATCTGTATATGTTTTATAATAGTTTTCTAGTGATGCTGTAGTGTATAATACTCCATATGTTGTCCCTTTTACATAATAGTCCTTCCCGCCGTCTGAGTCATTGCAAATAAGTTGCTGGCAGTCCTGCGGGCAGTTGCACACATTTTCCAGTTGGCTGCATATTCCATCGCCGCATCTTATGCAGGTTCCTATGGGCGAGCCTGCGACCATTCCTGTTTCCACACAAGCTCCGTTCTGTACAATCCTCGTGTCCATTCCCGACATCCATTCAGTAAGACCTTCGCAGCAATGCTCTGGATATTCCTTATAAACCTGTGAAAATCTCTCGCCTTCATTTGCACAGGTTTTAGATGGGCTTTCGCATTTGAATTCTGCATATTCATTCTCTCCATCAATTAGTGTATAAGCATATCCTCCGCATGAACTCTTCCATGTTAGCTTTTTGCCTTTTTCACCTGAAACATCAGCTATACAGGTTCCTATTCCGGAACATCCAAATTCGCCATCTTCATTGTAACAATTTTGCATTTCATTAGAATTGATAAAAACGCATTTTACTTGTTCTTTGACAATCAATGATCTTTCAGAGCATTCATTCCAAACCTTGAATGTGTTAACCCCGCACTTGATAAGGTTGGCTGATGTTGCAGTTGGCGTGTTGCACCTGCCGAGGCAGGATTCCTCTGCATATTTTCTCCATACTTCTGCAGGCTTGCAGGAGGTCTCTCCTCCCTCATAAAATTCCTTCCCGTCATGACACTGCCAATAAGCGTTTCTGTAATAATATTGTTTTGTTTGTGATGGACAAGGATAAAACTCGCAGTTTTTGTTCGGATCTCTGCCCACTGTTGTCCCATCTGGACATACCTTTATGTCTTCTGGACAACCCTTGCTTGATTTTGCCCATTGGCAACTGCCTTTAGTAGCTGTTTTGTCCATAACACACTTACAAGTAAAACCATACTTATCTGCATTATAACAGTCCTTCCATTCGCAGGTTGTTGGAACAGGATTCTCATTAACAACGCTCTGGCATACCTCCCCCGAGCAGCCTCCTCTTACACAGTCAGAATCGCTTGAGCAGGGACCGTAAGTGGAGAAGCCGCAGAACTCCTCCTTTGGAAGGCAACACATACCGCCTTCCTTGCAGAAGTAATTGGGAGAGGCATAATAGCCCTCTTTGCATTGGTAGGAAATCCTTGTGCTGGCTGCCGTGGTTTCTGTGGCTATTACCATCCCTGTTGTTTCTGCCTGTCCGATACTTTCTGCGCCACCCGCTATGGATGGTAATATGCAGTAACCGCCTGCATCTTCGCAAACTTTCTGCGGCTTTGGCTTGCAGAACCCGTTCTCGCATCCATATTCACAGTATTCCTTCTTTTCCTGCTTGTTGCCGCAGGAGTCAAACCAGTAAACATGGTCGCCATAGCACCTGTATTCGGCATGGGACTTGCACTCACCGAGGCACTTCTCTCCTGAGCAGCCGTACTTGCAATACTCCTTCTTTTCCTGCTTGTTGCCGCAGGAGTCAAACCAATATATGTGTCCTGAATCGCATTTGTAATAGCTGTGACTTTCACAAATGGGTTGTGGCTTTGGTTTTTCCACAACCTTTCCTTCGCTTCCGACCTTGTATGCACACTCTATTACCCTTTCCTTCCAGTCTATCCAGGCAACAGCAAAGAATCCTGTTTCTGTGTCATTTACAATAATCCTGTAAAACTCCTTCTCGTCAATGTAGGGATTGTCACAATCCTTCCTTATCTGGTCTATTATGTTCTTTGACTGCTCTGCTGTGAAATGTGTTATCTTTATCTCAGCATTTGGGTGCTCTTCAAGGAACTGCTTTATAATCGGGTTTGACCTTGCCAAAGATGAAGGATCTATTCCCGTGCATCCAGAGAGGGAAATAACTAAAAGAATTGGCAAAATCAATAAAGCAGATTTTTTTGAGTTCATTATAAAATTATTTGTTGGTAGGTATATATATATTTCCTTTCAAACCTATGTTATGAACCTGAGGGATGTTTACGAGTATTATTCAAGGGATGACATACAAAAATTCTTTGTCGAGTTCTCAAAAAACAGGGAAGTGGTTGGCGTCTTCAGGAACGGCTCGTACAGCACAAGGCCAGGCACTCTCGTTTACCCGCAGGACATTCTTGCGATGGTTAAAGAAGGTTCTCTTGAGTTTCACTGCTCTATAGAGAGATGGTCGCAGCCGATGAGCCTGAGATCGGACAATTATGATTCGCTCAGGACAGGTTGGGACGTGGTTCTGGATTTGGACTGCGAGATATTTGAGCACGGGAAAATCGCTGCAAATGTTCTTTGCTGGGCGCTTGAAAAGCACGGCGTAAAGGGATACTCTCTTAAATTCACGGGTGGGACAGGGTTTCACATAGGAATACCCTGGGAGGCCTTTCCAAAGACAATAGACTACAAGCCTGCTGTAAATATGTTTCCTGATCTTCCAAGGCAGGTTGGGCTTTACCTCAAAGAATATGTCAGGGAGAAACTGGAAAGGGAACTGCTCAAGAATTATGGGATAGAGAAACTGGCAGAAGAGGTGAAAAAGCCCCTTGGCGAGATAAGCGGAGAATCCTCTCCACTGGACCCTTTCAAAGTTGTTGACATTGACACCGTTCTCATCTCTCCGAGGCACCTGTTCAGGATGCCATACTCGCTGAACAAGAACACCTTTTTTGTTTCTCTTCCAATAAGGAGAGATGAGCTTGAAGATTTCAAAAGAGAGCACGCTGACCCTCTCACTCACATAATAAAAGTTAAGGAAAGGTTTCTCGATTCGGGCGAGCCCGACGAGGCTCAGCTCCTTGTTGGAGAGGCAGTTGAGTGGTGGGCAAAAACAAAGAGAAAGGAGGCTGCAAAAAAGGAATACAGGGAAAGGATAACAGAGGCTGTGCCTAAGGAGCTCTTCCCTCCATGCATCCAGAAAATACTTCAGGGCATTCCTGACGGGAAGAAGAGGTCCGTTTTCATTCTTTCCACGTTTTTGAGGTCTGTGAAATGGAATTGGCAGGACATAGAAAGGGAGATAATGGAGTGGAATTTGAGGAACAAGCCTCCGCTCAGGGAAAACTACATAAGGGGACAGTTAAGGTGGCACAGGACGCAAAACAGGGAAATACTTCCTCCTGGTTGCTCCAATCCGGGATGGTATGAGTCATTTGGGGTATGCAGTCCTGACTATTTCTGTGGTGGAGCCGCAAAAACAGTGAAGAACCCTGTGAACTATCCTTGGAGAAAAATTAAGGAAGGGGCAGGCAAGAAATCAGGGCATAAGAGAAGGCGTTGACTTAAAAACTCTTTTTCCAATTATTTATGGGCAGTGATGTTATGCTAACCTTTGACACTCTCAGCAGGATAGCGAGGGAGGAAAAGTCTTCTGCCAGTCTCACAAAGCTTCCCGAAGGCTTCTTTGACGAGGTTATTCAGTACCTAAATAATAAGAAGCGGGCATCGGAAGTTAAGGATGAGTCCTGGGAAGCTGAAAGTGCAAATATGGTCTTGAACGACATACTGAGGGCGAGGGAGAGGAAAATCCTGTTGTCAGCCATTTTGTTTTTGGATTCTGGCACGGAGCCTGCAAACCTTACCCCGGAGGAAAGGTCATTTTTCAGCAAGGCTACCGAAATGATTGCGAATTTCAGGAACGAGAGGAAAAAACTTCTGGAACAAGGAAGGAACAGAAAGTCTGTTGTGGCATTTCTTGAGGATGTCCCTGAGTTTGTTGGGAGCGATATGAAAAATTACGGACCCTTCTCAAAGGGCGATGTTGCAAGCCTTCCCGAGGACGTTTCAGAGGTTTTGGTAGAAAGAGGTGCTGCAAGATTTGTTGAGCCTCAAACCACATCAAAGAAACCTATTTAAATATTCCTTTCAGAATAGATTAATCTGTGAATAGTTTGAAAACGCAAAGGGATTTTTATGAGATTTCCAAAAACCATAAACACATACTGCCCATATTGTCGCAGGCACACAGAACATAATGTGAAGCAGGCAAAGAAGAAAACAAGGGGTACAGCGAGACCCATGTCTGCATCCAACAGACAAAAGGACAGGCTGAAAAGAGGTTATGGGGGACATGGAAAGTTTTCAAAGCCCGCTGTTTCCAAAAAGCCAACACAGAAGGTTGACCTCAGGTTGAAGTGTGGAAACTGTGGCAAATCGCACACGAAGAAAGGTTTTAGGATAAAGAAGTTCGAGTTGGTTTGATATGGCTTACAAAAAAATAATTGGAAGAGAGCCCTATGATAGGGAAGGACTCAAGACAATCTCGGAGATACTTTTGTCAGGAGGCGAGATTCCTCAGGTTTACAAAGGCAGGGAATACGTATTAAAAATAATAGGCGGTGTTCCCCAATGGTATGATGCTGAAAAAAACGAGATAGCGCCCTGCAGGATACAGAACGGCATTTACTCAAAGTATGACACAAACCAGGACGAGTTCTGGAATGTTTTCAGGCAGGCAACTAGCAATGCCAGAAACTCACAAAATCGCTACAAAAAATATGAGGAAAAGAAGAGGGAAAGCGAAATATTGAGAAAGAGAGAACTTCTCCTATCGCTCAGGGATTCTGGCTCTCTTGGGATGATTTTTGAAAAGGAGATTGACGCCCTTAAGATTTACGGAAGCCTCAAGGGAAAAAAACAACTTTTAAGAAAATATGGAAAGGGGTTTTCTGAAATTCTTGAGGGCATTGAAAGAGATGTAAATGAAATAAGGAAAAACCCAAGAGAATACGGGATAAGGATAACAAAAAAGAAGTGAGGATATGACATCAAAATTCCTTAAGGTAAAGTGCAATAAGTGCAAGAACGAGCAGATGGTTTTCGAGAAGGCATCTACAGTTGTAAAGTGCCTTGTTTGTGGTGAGGTTCTTGCAGAACCTACAGGGGGAAAGGCAAAGCTTAACGTTAAGGTAATTACAGAGAAGGGAAAGTCTCAAAAATCAAAAAAGAAAGATAATGAAGAGGAATAAGTCAATTTCTGAAAAGGATATATTATATAATATTGCATAGATATGTATGAAAAAATCACAAGGTCCGAACGGGGGAGAGCTTGTTATTTGCAGGATAACAAGGATAAACCCTAATTCTGCCTTTGCCGAACTAGTGGAGTATGGAAAAACAGGCATGATTCATGTGTCTGAGGTGGCATCAAGGTGGGTACGAGACATTCGCGAGTTCATAAAGGAAAACCAGTATGTTGTGTGCAGGGTTATGGAGGTTGACAGGGATCACATATCGCTATCAATAAAAAGGGTTAGACAGGAAGAAGCAAGCAGCAAGCTGAACGAGTTCAAGAGGGAAAACAAGGCTGAGAAGCTTCTTGAGATTGCCGCAAAGGGAATAAAAAAGTCCCTTGAGCAGGCATACCAGGAAGTTGGGTTCAAGCTGCAGGACGAGTTCGGGTCGCTCTCAAAGGCTTTCGAAATCGCTTGGAAAAACCCGGAGCTTCTTAGAGCCAAGGGAATTCCGTCTGATTGGATAAAGCCTCTTGTTGAAACAGCCAAAAGGAGCTATTCTGAAAAAACCTATGAAATAAGGGCAGAGCTTAACATAATAAGCTACAGCCCTGATGGTGTTGAAATCATAAAAAGGGCTTTGTTGAAGGCGGCAACTGAAAACGGGGTTGAGGTAAAATACATCTCAACTCCAAAATATATGGTTATTTCGAGGGGAAAGAATTACAAGGAAATAAAAGCTGTTTTGGAGAAAGCTGTTAAATCAATAGCAGATGATATAACTAAGCAGAAAGGGGAGTGCACATACAGCATTCTTGAATAAGCTCTAATTTTGGATAAAGGGAAAAGGATAATATGGTGCTTGACAGCCTTGGAGACTCATTGAAGCAGGCTTTCAGGAAGATAGCAGGACTCGGAATTGTGGACAGGCGGGCAGTTGATGTAATTGTGAGGGATATACAGCGAGCGCTTCTTCAGGCTGACGTTGACGTGAGCCTCGTTGCAGAGCTTTCCGGAAAAATAAGGAAAAGTGTTCTTGAGTCAAAGCCGCCTGCCGGCCTGACTTTAAGGGAGTATTTCATAAAAATCCTTTACGAGGAGATTGTTAGATTTCTCGGAGCAGAGGGAGGCGAGATTCAGCTGAAGCCACAGAAAATCCTGCTCATAGGGTTGTTTGGCTGTGGAAAAACCACAACCGCTGGAAAGCTCGGCAGGTGGTTCAAGGTAAGGGGAATGAGTGTTGGGCTTGTTGCCTGCGACACCCACAGGCCTGCCGCACAGGAACAGCTGAGGCAAATAGGAAATAATCTTGACATAAAGGTTTATTCAGAAGGGAAAAATCCAGAGGAGATTGCAAAAAAAGCAATCAGTATGGCAAGGGAGGATGTGCTGATATTTGATTCTGCTGGAAGGGACGCTCTTGACAGGGAGCTTGCGAAGGAGCTCGAAAACCTCGGAAAGATCATAGACCCACAGGAAGTCATTCTTGTTATTCCAGCTGACATAGGGCAGGCTGCAAGGAAACAGGCAGAGGAATTTAACAGACTTGTTGGAATAACTGGTATTATCGTGACAAAGCTTGACGGGACAGCAAAAGGTGGTGGGGCGCTTGCAGCGTCAGTTGCATCAGGTGCAAGGGTAAAGTTTATAGGTGTTGGTGAAAAGCCTGAGGATTTTGAGATGTATGACCCAAAGAGGTTTGTGTCAAGGCTTATCGGCTATGGGGATTTGCAGGGGCTCCTGGAAAAGGCAAGGGAAACGGGAATAACCGAGGAATCAGCAAAGAAAATCGTTGAGGGAAGGTTCACGCTGAACGATTTCATAGAGCAGGTTTCGGCAATGCAGAAGATGGGCCCGCTGAGCAAAATAGCCGAGATGATTCCCGGGATTTCTGGGCTAAAAATACCGAAGGATATGCTTGATGTTGAGCAGGAGAAAATGAAGAAATGGGTACACATAATAAACTCGATGACGCCTGCTGAGAGGGAGGATCCTGAAATAATAAAGCATTCAAGGATTGTTAGAATAGCAAGGGGGGCAGGAGTGAAGGAGCAGGACGTGAGGGAGGTTCTCAAATACTACAAGCAGGTTCAGAAGTTTATGAAAATCGCGAAGGGTGGTAAAGGCCTTAAGAGGGGACCTCTCGCAAGGATGATGAGGCAGATGGGACTAAATTTAGACAAGGAATGACGGATTTGAGAGAGTGGGTTAAATCTAACAGGTTTTAATATAACTGTCTTCAATATGTAAAATAGCAAAATTGTAAGTTAATGGGAACTTACATAGATTTAATAAAGTCCTCTTCGGATGGTTAAGCAATTGTATGGTTAATGATGAGTATGGCCAAATTCAAGTGCGAGAAATGTGGATGGATAGGAAAGCCTATATTCATGGAGCCTGCAACAAGGCTTTGCCCGAACTGCAGGGGGGTGAACCTCAAGAAGATTAAAGAAAAGGAATAGTTCACTTTGAAGCTTCTTGGGGTTATTTTTATATGCACAGTTTACATAGTTCAGCTAAAGTTCAGGTGGGTAAAGTCTTTGGGATCTCAACCCTTTCTTGGAAAGGGCTGAAATTATATGAACCAATTGCACTGTTATAGTAAAGTCTTTGGGATCTCAACCCTTTCTTGGAAAGGGCTGACGGGGGTTCGGCCCTTTTTTCAAAAGGGCTGATTGCGTGGGTAGTCTAATGGTAGGACGTCACCCTGCCAACTCAGGGCAGCTCGGTGGCAATGCGGGTTCGATAAAAGCGAAGTCGGAACTGAAGCTGGAAGGTGTCATCTGACGCCTTCTGTCGGAAATCCGCCTTCCATCGAAACTCCCGCCCTACGCATTTCCCAAATTCTTTGGTGATTAACCGAACTTATTTATAAGAACAGAAATCCAATAATATCACATAAAACTCAAAAAATCCCGGAGTTCCCATGGCAAATGAAAAACAGCCCCTAAATGATATATCTCTTCCCGCTGCTCCTGAGGCTCCAAGAAGGCAATCTGCCCCTGCTTATGCCACAAAGGAGTCGGGAGAGAGTTTTCCACCGCTTTTTATAAAGATTGACAAATACAAGGAGCTCGTACAAAACCTGCAAAGGCTCAAGAGCTATGCTCTTAACTTGAGGGATGCTCTTGACGCGCTGAGTGACATAGAGAAGGAGCTCAAGACAGGAATACAACTGACGCAGAAAGCCCTTGACGACTTCAACGCGATAATTGCCCTGTTGGATGCAAAGCTTGTAAGGCTTTCAGAAGGCGAGGAGGGGGGAGAAGTTGAAACTGCAGAACCGCCCGAAAGAATGGACGACTACATAAAAAGCGTTTATGACCAGATAGACAAAATCAGGAGCGAGTTGAGGACCATAACCTCTTCCTGACTGTTTTTATGAAATCATAGCAGCGCTCTTTCTTAAATGCTTATAATACCCTTTATTTAATTCTAATATCGTGCGGAGGTAGCGAAGTGGACAAACGCGCGGGACTCAAGAGCCTAGGGAAGGCTTCATAGCTCCTTCGGCTAGTCCGAAGGTGGCGAAGCCACCTTCCCCGTCAACAATAGCAAGGCGAAAGAGCCATCCCGTGGCTTAGTGCCTTCGTCGGTTCGAAAGCCAAGCCTTTTCCAGGAGCTTCCGCTTCCACAAAAGGCTAGGGTTTACCCAAAAGTTAAACACAATTAACTGTTAAAGCGATTGACTTTGCGAATATCCGGCCCTCCGCACCTTTTTAAAGTTTAAATATACAGACTGCCAAAAGTAAACGTAATTTATTAACTATGTAATAATGGGTTTAGGAGAATGCTATGAAACTAAGAGAAAAAAACCCATTGCTAAGGGAAACAATAGAGAAGCTGCACAAGGCAGGCGTGGAAAAGCCACTCTGGAAGGCCGTGGCTAAGGGTATGAACAGGCCGAGAAGCAGGAGGCTTGAGGTAAACCTGAAAAGGCTTAACAAGCTTGCTTCAGACAAAGAAATCGTTGTGGTGCCGGGAGTTGTGCTTGGAGATGGAAACATAGAAAAAAGGCTCACCGTGGCTGCATTGAAGTTCTCCTCCGATGCGAGGAAAAAAATAGAGAGGGCTGGCGGAAAATGCTTATCAATAGAGGAGCTTTTCGAAAGCAATCCTGACACGTCAAAAGTAAGGATAGTTGGTTGATATGGACAGGGTGTTTTTTGATGCTGAAAACCAGATTGCAGGGAGGCTTGCCTCAAGGGCGGCAAAGGAAGCGCTAAAAGGCAAGATGGTTATTGTAGTGAATGCCGAGAAGGCAATAATATCGGGCAACCCGAAATTTGTGATAAAGAGGTATTATGAGATGGTAAGCAGGGGAGACCCTTACCACGGGCCTTTCTATCCGAAAATGCCTGACAGGATTCTCAGGAGAATCATAAGAGGTATGTTACCTTGGAAAAAGCCAAGGGGGAAGCAGGCATTCAGAAGGATAAAGGTTTTTGTCTCCGTTCCCGATGAACTTTCAAAGGAGAATTTCCAAAGGATTGAGTCCAAAATGCCTGCAAAATTCATAACAATTGGTGAGCTTTCGGAAAGGATTGGTGGGAGAAAGATATGAGCGAAAAAAAGCCAAAACCGGAAAAGAAGCATTCTCAGAAGAAAAAAGAGCCTTTGCAGGAAAAGGAAAGGGTAAAGAAGCTCATAGAAGAGAAAATGGAAAAGATAAGGAAGCAGGAGCTTGCAAAGAAGGAGGAAAAGCCAAAGGAAGCAAAGCCAAAACCTCTTCCCCAAACGGTTTTTGTAACAGGAAAGAGAAAGAATGCTGTTGCGAGGGGATTTTTCAGGCCGGGAAAGGGAATAATAAGGGTAAATTCTGTCCCGCTGGAACTTTTACAGCCGGAGATGCTGAGGTTGAGAATAATGGAACCGCTCATGCTCATAGGTGATGCCTGGAAGGGGTTTGACGCAAAAATAACGGTAAAGGGTGGTGGTCCGTCCGGGCAGGCGGAGGCAGTCAGGATGGTTATTGCAAGGGGGCTTTCCGAGGTTCTTGGGGAGGATGTAAGAAAAACATTTTTATCTTATGACAGGAATTTGTTAGTATATGACCCGAGAAGGACGGAACCGCACAAGCCGCCTCATTCTTCTTGGGGACCTAGGAGATACAAACAGCGCTCGAAGAGGTAAAGGGGATTAGCATGGAATCCGTAATATCAATTAAAGTTTTTGGGGTAAGGCTTAGACCTTTTGTGGAAGCGGTAGCTCCTGTAAAAAGGGATTAGCATGGAATACGCTCGAATTAAGCTTGCTGGAAGAAACATAGAGGAATTGAACCAGATATGCGAGGAGATAAAGGAGATAGCAAAGAGGCACGGAGTTTCCATACGCGGGCCTATGCCATTGCCTACAAAGAAACTGAGAGTGACAACATTGAAGACACCCTGCGGTGACGGAACAGGGCACGGAAACGCGACATGGGACAGGTGGGAGATGAGGATTCACAGGAGGATTGTGGACATAGGAGCGAACGAGAGGGCATTGAGGCAGGTGGTAAGAATCCCGATACCGGAAGGCGTTAAGATAGACATAGAGCTTAAGGAAAAGTACGAGCATCACTGATTCTTATAAGAAGAAATAATTCTGTCACTCAAAAACTAAAAATTAGTGAATCGCTTATCGTACGAGTCCGACAGAAATTTTTATAAATGGTTGTGAGAAATATTTTTTATGCAAAAAACTGCTGTCCATAGGTCCGTTTATGTAATTGGACTCATGGCAGTGGTTAATCGATTTATCCCAACATTCCCTATTAAGTGCGGATGCACATGGGAGTAAGTTGGGATGATTCCGTTCTTCTTTTTGCCAAAAGCGGATGACCGACATCCTATCTCCGGCTTGAATTCCATTGGATTAATTCTAACCGAAGGTCCGGGAATGCAGAATCTAAGCCCATGGAGCGCAATCCATTCTGTGTTTCCGGCTTCGACTCTGGCCGGATAAAAGATATTCTGCTCCCGGACCTACCCAGCCCAAAAAAATAACTTAACTTTTGTTCGAATGGGTTTAAATTGTTTTTCAATGGCAAAAAGGTGATGGTGTGGAAAGAAAGATGGAAAGGGAGCGGAATAATAGGTTGGTTTCAGAAGCTGAACTGCCAAACGAGTATGAAATAAAGAGCGATTATTGTTATTGTGTGGTTTGCTACATCAGGGATATTTGTATAAGGGATGGGTACAGGTGCTTTGTAAAAAACCTTGAATGGGAGGTTGAGTAAATGCCTGGAATAAGGATTAATGGAAGGAGGTTTGACATAACCTGCACGCCTGAGGACTGCTATCTGTGCTCACATCTTTCTATTTGCAGGCTTGGGGTTTCGACTTTGTGCACCGATTCGTGTATAATCAGAAAGATGTGAAATTATTTCTTTTCCTTTGAAAGCCTTTCTATTTCCAGAATCAGGCTGTTCAGCCTCGCTGCTGTGTCATTTATCTCCTTCTGGAGCTCTTCGGTTATCTTATTCAGCTCTTCCCTTTTCTCCTCTATCAGGGTTTTTGCCGATTCTATGTCCCTTTCCAGGTAAACCCCTGCCCCCACGTCAACAAGAAGCCTTCCTGTTTCGGAAAGCCTTGCATAAGAGAAAACGCCGCTTCCTATTGGGACAAGGATGTCGTTTCCTTCCTTTGCTTTTTCTATATCCTTCAGGGCTTCCATTGTTGTTTCCAGCTCCAAGTGTTTCCTGTCAATGATTGCAGCCTCCTGCCCGAGCTGCTCAAAATGCTTCTCAACAAGCTGGTAAAGTATGACCTTTTCCTGCAACTCCTTTTCCTTGTTTTCAGTCATAATGAACTTCTTGGTTTCGTGGTTTATAAGCTAAAGCATCTTCAGCCTGCCCGTAACCCTGTCTATCCTCTCTTCTTCTGCTGGACCTATGCCAACCGCTGTTATAGTTCCGGGTTTGAGGTGCGTCCTGCCGGCATCCCTTATAAGTGAGCAGGGAAGCTTAAGTGACTTGGCTTTCCTGTGGACTTCAAGAAGCTCGTTCAGGCTTTCAACCTTTACTACTACCTTTTTTGAGCCTTCCCTCTCCCACTCCTCCCTGACCGACGGGCTGGATTTTTTGTAAGAGTCAACAGAGGCGTGGGCAACCTGAACTGCAAGCTTCCCCTTGTCAAGCTTCAGGTCCTTCCTGACAGCAATAACCTGCTTGTACATTAATCAGAATTTGTTTCAGGTTAATAAATACGATGTCCATCGTTCACAACTTACTTGTGGATGAGTGAATAGCGCTTGGATATAGACCTAAATTATTATAAACTATTTATTTTGGTTTTAATTTTTTGCACTGAGAGAGAGAAATCAAATAAACCGAAAAACAAATAAAAATAAGGCTTGGGGAAACCTCCCCTTCTAAAAACCTAAAAGAATGACTACGGAATTACACAGCTGTTCCTGTCAGCCTTCCTGTTGCCACTCTGTCAAGCGTGCTGCCTGCAACCCTGTATGTTACTTTTACTTCTTCTGAAAAGCTTGCTCCACTGCTTTTTTCGGTGCATGGTGTAAGTGCAAACGAATATGTAGATCCTGGTGATATAGGTTGTGAGCCGGTCCATTCGCTACAACTTGTTGAACTGACATTTGATACGGTTATGTCTTGCCCGACACCATTTCTTAGGACGATGGTGAATGTGGTTCCTGAATATTGCCAGTCTGCCGGTGCTTGAAGCTCACCAAATCCTGTTGCTGCCCTTCCTGTGTAAGTCGAGGGATTGAAAACACCCAGGGCAAAAAGCGCTGCAGCCACTATTATCACTATCAGTATTGCCCATCCGTATGTCATTAAATATTCCATTGCTGACTGTGCTTTCTTCATATTATCCTTTAATTATTGGCTTAACCGCTATATAAATATTACTTTGGAAGGAGGCTCCCGAACATTGAGTTTATCACAAATCCTGTAAGGAAATATATGGCAAGAGCTGTCACAAGGAGTACGGGAATGTATTTTACCCCATCCCTTTCCTTTCCGGAGCTTATGAGCCCTATTATAAGTCCGCCGAAAAATGTTGTTATAACTATTGCTATTATGGAGAAGATGAAAAGGAATTCCTGGGATATCCCGAGGCCGAATTTCATATGAAGAGGGACTTTTGATGTTATGTCTTCTGGTATTGCCATGCTTGTGCCGAGCTTTGATATAGTTCCAACGAGGAAGGTTGAAAGTGCGTACAGCACTGGTGCTCCTATGCAGCCGGCAAACCCTATGAATATTGCGTACATCATTATGTTTGCCCTTACCTCCTTCTTTATTGCCTCCTTCCTTCTTATGTCTATTGCAGTTTCCTCAAAAAGCGAAACAAGCTGCCCCCCTGCCCTTATTCCCTTTGTCACAAGGTTAACCGTTGTCTCAAGGACATCGGATTTTATAGTCCTTGTCATTTCCTTCATGCTCTCCTGAAGGGACTTTCCTGTCATCATCTCCTTCCCTGCGTTCTTTATTGCCTCTGAGAGGGGACCGAATTCCTTTCTTGCGGATAGCATAAGCGCCCTGCTTGGTATGAAGCCTGCCTTTATGTTTGCGGCGACAAGCTGTAAAGCGTCGGGAAGTATGTTTTCAACGAACCTTGTCCTTCTTTCAACAGCAAGGTATAGAAGCCCGTGGAAAAAACCGAACACCCCCACAAAAATCGCTGGAAAAACTATCCAGAAATATTTGTATGCAACAATACCTATAAGCAGGCTTATGGAAAGGCTCACCATAAGGGAGGTGTAAAAGAAATGGCTCGGGGATTTCCTGCTTCCCGAGAATGTTATGAGTTCCTGGACCTTTTCCTTGTATGCCCGAGGCATAAGCTTGTAAAGCATAATTTATTATTTGTTGTGCCAGTAAATAAAGAAATTCTCTATATGGCTGTTAAGAAATTAACTTTGGAAATCCAGGAATGATTGGAGATCTGCGACCAGAAATGAAAAGTCGGTTGACTCTGCTGTTTCAGGCCAACCTCCAAGCCCTTCTCTCAAAATCCAGAATTAAGCTTCCGGGACCTCTATATGGATTTATATGAAATTACTGAAAAGGTAAAAGAGTAAGGAAGGAAAATCCTGTTGACTTCCAATAAATCACCCCGCCATAAATGGCGGAATTATTTATTGGACTGCAGAACGGCTTTTTAGAAAACATAAGCAGTTGTTGCTAATTTATCAGAAAATCAGGGTTTAAGTTGATTTTTAGCCCATTCCCCTGATGTTGTAGGAATAAAGAAGGTCTTGCACTCCCGGGCATTCCTTTGACTGTATTGTTGCCTGATCCAAGTCAGAGCCCACGTTATTCATTGTGAATGTCCTTATGTCTCCTGCTGTCACATTTTCCAGCATAGTTGGATACTTTACTACAGTGCCGTTTTTGTATGTAAGTATTCCGTAAAAGCTGAGTGGAACCTTCCCGTTATTGAAAATTATTAAGTTAAGGGTATGTGTTACTTGGTCGTATGTGCCTCCCTGTATGTAGGCACTTGCCTCTGAGCAGAACTGTATCTGGACTCTCTGTCTTGTTGCAAAATTAGTTGTCCAGGTTGCCAATATGCCCGCTATTATCATTGTGAATGCTATAAGCATTATAACAGCAATAAGCGGGGATATTCCTTTTCTTGCCATAATTTCCTTTTAATTTATTGTCTTGCCTTGCTTATAAACTTAACATCTTAGGCTTTGCCAATTTAACTCTGGAAATCTGAGGCATTAGGGATACTTACTGCTCAGATTTACTCGAATCCTCACCAACTAACCAGGAAATCCCAGAGA
>JAWCLA010000011.1:0-16769 GCA_039091855.1 Candidatus Aenigmatarchaeota archaeon
CTTGGAAAGAAACTAAGAGAGGATGTTCTTGAAATGATGAGGAAGGATGGTGTGAAAGAGGTCTACGCAACCACCTGGTCAACAAACTCAAGAATGATTCACATAAACAGGAAGATGGGTTTCAAGGTCCAAAACATAAAAAAGAACGACAGGGGAAAGGGAATTCACACCATATTGTTCAGGAAGGTTCTGAAAGAGCGACAGGGTTAAACTAATATTTTTAATTCTAAATTATTTTTATGTACAGCGAACTTCATTGGGAGAGAAAGAACCTCGTAGGGATGGGTGCAAGGCAGATTTCAGACAAAGAGTTTGCAGGCTATCTGGAACTGAAGAAAGACGGCTTGAGATACATATTTGAGCCTGTCTATGAAGCAAACGTGCACCCAGAGGAATCCAAACAGTGCCTGATAAGAAAAATAGAAAGGGTGGAGGGTTAGTTCCTCACGCCATCCGGGTTGAATGTAAGCTTACCCAAATCCCTCTCGAGCCTCTCTATGTCCTTCTTTATTGCCTCGAGATGGGCAAGAATCCTTTGCTTCTCCATGTCGAATTCCTCAAGGCTCTCGTAAACCTTTATGCCCTGCTTGAATTCGTTAAGCGTGACCATCACGTAGGGAAACTTGTTCATCTCCCTTACGACGTTTGAACAAACCTTCTCAAGCCACTGGTTCATTGCGATTTTGACCTCCTTCTTTATCATCTTTTCCTTGTCAAGATGCTTTTTCATAAGCCTTACGACAGCGGCCTCGGGAAAGGCATATTTGCTTTCCTCCTCTGGCGTGGATTCCTCTTCCACGGCCTCTAACATTTCCTCTTCCTTTTCCTCTTCAGGAGATTGAGCATTCTCTGTCTCCTGATTTTCTGATGTTACCATCAAAACACCTCCGGACTTTCACTCGTTGTTTCATTGGTTAATTAATATAATATTATAAATAAATATATAAGGGCATTCCTGCATATTCTTTTCATGACTGACTGGTACATGGTTTCTGTTCTGGTTTTTGCCGCTTTTCTGTCTGTGGTGGTTTACCTTGACAGGAAAAGGTGGAAGAGGGAGTCCATTCTCCTTCTCAGGAAAACCCAGAAGGGAAAGGCATTCCTTATTTGGCTCGGCAACAGGTTTCCCAGGTTCTGGCTTGCCTTGGGAACTTTTGCAGTCATAATTACACTGGTTTCTTCTGTGTGGATTTTTTTGCTTCTGATAGTGAATACGCACCTATTGGCAACAGGCAAGACGGATTTGGGTCCCGGGATACTGCTGCCTTCACCTACTAACAAGGCTTTCATAGGACCCGGGTATTTGGCAGTGCCTTTCTGGTACTGGATAATATCAATAGCTGTTCTCGTGATAGCGCACGAGGGAATGCACGGTGTGATGGCAGCACGGGAAAAGGTAAGAATAAAATCACTCGGTTGGGGGCTTCTTGCAGTAATACCCCTGGCTTTTGTCGAGCCTGACGAAAAGCAGCTAAAAAGGCAAAAGCCGTGGAAGCAGCTCAGGGTTTTTGCCGCAGGCTCTTTCGCCAATTTTGCTGTAGCCTTTTGCAGCCTTGCCGTTCTTGCAATAATAGCGGTTGCGTTTTTTGTTCCAGCTGGCGTGGGATATACAGCCCTCATAAAGGACTATCCTGCGGAAAAGGCAAACATGACAGGAACGATAATATCAATAAATGGCGAGCCCGTTAATAGCAGGAAGGATCTTTCTGAAATCCTCCTTAAAACAGGACCGAACAAAAACATTACAATAACCACGACAAACGGCACGCACAACTTTACTTATGTTATTGAAACCATTCCAGAGCCCGAGCCGGAATTCAGGCCTGACTTTTCCAGCTCAGCAGTCATATGGCTTGAGCACATATTTCCCGGAGCGATAGACTTCTCAAAATCAGTATCAGAAGGTCTTGCTTACATAACAGGAAACCAAAAGCAAAGGAGCTGGTCTTCCATCAAGGAGGAAATCAGTTTCTGGGAATACGTGAAATCCAACTATCCTGCTCTCACAGATAAGGCTGACTCAAAAATAAGCAATCTGGAAAAGGAATTGCAATCCCATCCTCGCTCAGGTTTCATAGGCATAATAGCAGATGTTTACGATTACTCAAAAATCAAGCAGGGCCTCGAGAACTATGAGGGGGCTTTTGTCTTCCTTAAGGGGCTTATGTTTTTCCTCTTCTTTATCAACTTTGGTGTTGGCCTTTTCAATATGCTTCCGATAGGGCCTCTCGATGGAGGCAGGATGTGGGGCATAATTCTTAAAAGATTTGCCCCTGAGCATTCCAAAAAAATAATGAACTACCTAACGATTTTGATAGTTGCGATATTGGCCTTGGATTTCATACTTGTGCTGACATAAAGGATTTAAACCCAACCTGACATTTAGTTATAACCCGGCAGCGCAGGAGCCGCTTAAACTATCAGGCGGCCGATTGAAGGTGGCGATTCGATGGAATGTTTTGAAATCGCCTTCTTTCGAAATATTGAACTGGGAGGTGCTTGGATGGCAAACTTCAAGATAGTGATTTCTGACCCAAAGTCAAGAAAGGCTTACCAGAAGGAAGTTGACCAGACCCAGTCTGGGCTTTTCGGAAAGAAAATAGGGGACAGGTTTAATGGAAACCTCATAGGGCTTGCTGGCTACGAGCTTGAGATAACAGGAGGCTCTGACAAGGAAGGGTTTCCTATGAGGAGGGACATTGATGGCTTTGCCAGGAAAAAGGTCCTTCTCTCAGGCCCGCCAGGCTATCACCCGAAATCAAGGGGAATGAGAAAAAGGGTTTCCGTCAGGGGAAACACCATATCGCCGCAGATATCGCAAATCAACGTAAAGGTTGTCTCCTATGGGCAAAAGCCTATCGAGGAGATACTGGGCGTAAAGGCGAAGGAAAAGCCGGAAGAGAAAAAGCCGGAAAAGGAAACTGATGAGAAAAGCGAGGTAAAGGAGGAGAAAACAGAGTCAGAAAAAAAGGGATAAACTACTCCCTTATCCTGTCCTTTCCTCTTGCCCATCCGAGAAACCTTGAAACCCTGAACATTCCCTCGTTTCTGTGGCTTGAAAGGAATCTGTTGAAGCAGTCCCTGCAAACGTGGGCAGTTATTCCTGTTGAGTTAAGGGAATCCCTCAGCTGAAGCCTGTACCTTTTCCTTGTAAGGTTCTTGCAGACTATACAATAATCCATAACCTACCTCTTCCCGAGAATAAGAATCAGGGCCAGCAGAGGTCCCACCACCTGCACTTGTGGCCTTTCATCTTTGTTATGCAGCAGTCCTTGCAGATTCTTGCTCCGACAGGGTTGTGCACTTCGCATTCCTTCGTGGGAGAACTGTTCCCGCAGTCATCGCAGCCCAATTTTTCACCATTAATTTTTTCATTGATTTGGATAAAAATGTGGCTTAACTGTTATATAAATCTTTGCATACACAAAAAACCAGATGACGAAATTTCAAACTATGTTTTTATAGCTTATTTCCCAAAATGATTTATTTCGGAAGGGAAGTTTATGCCCGAAAGGATGACAGCGAGAAAGGTAAGGATAGCGGAAATAACCAACGGGAGATGGGTAAAGAACGAGGGGCTTGAGCCGAGTTTTGTGGTTACGCCTTCGGGGGAGCAGGTTTCACGCGCAAGGATAATGGGAACTGTTGTATCAAAGTTCGTTTCAGAGGACGAGAATTTCGCCTCGATAACTGTTGATGACTCCACTGATACGATAAGGGTCAAGACATTCAAGACAGTGAAGCCACTTGATGTTGTGCAGACAGGGGACATAGTGGATGTGATAGGAAAGGTTAGGGAATACAACGCAGAGGTTTACATAATGCCGGAGATAGTGAGAAAGATAGAAGACCCGAATCTGGAACTTTTAAGAAGGCTTGAGCTTATTGCAAAGGCAAGAAAACTTATGCAATCCCCCATCCCACAGTTCATTTCTGCAAAGGAGGACAGGGCAAACCTCAAGAAAAAAGTCCTCGAGGTTATAGAATCGGATAAGTCAGGTGTTTCATACTCAAAAATCCTTGAGATGGTAAATGCACCTGAAACGCAGGTAGAGTCAGTGGTAAACGAGCTCCTTGACGAGGGAATATGCTACGAGCCAACGCCGGGTAAGATAAGGAAGATATGAAAGATTTATCTCCCTCTGGAAATAATCAGCCGCGCCTTATAAAACTTTTTCCCAAGTGTAATCTATGATTACGCGTGTTTCTCTAAAAGGGTGGAAGTCTCACCTCGATTCAGAGTTAGAATTCTCCAAAGGCGTGAACGCGATAATCGGGATAATGGGTTCTGGAAAGACATCTGTGATGGACGGTATTTCATTTGCACTTTACGGTAACTTTCCGGCCTTGCAGTCAAGGAAGGTCACAATCAGTGACTTGATAATGAAGAAGCCGCAAAGGAAAAGCAAGGCTGAGATAGAGCTGGTATTCAGCGTGAATGGCAATAGTTACTCTATAAAGAGAGTGATAGAGGAAAGGGGGACGACTGTTGCGGAAATAAGGAAAGATGGCAGGCTTGTTGACGTTAACCCGCAAAATGTCACTAAACAGGTTGAGAAAATTCTGCAGATGGATTACGAGCTCTTCTCAAGGGCTGTCTATTCCGAGCAGAACGGGCTTGACTATTTTTTGAGGGTGCCGAAAGGCCAGAGGATGCAGCAGATAGACAGCATGCTTAAGGTTGACCAGTTTGAGGATGTGAGGGAAAGCTGTGTGTCGCTTGCTAACAGGATAGCAAACTCTGTGAAGGAAAAGGCAAGGATTGTTTCACAGCTTGAGAGCGAGATGCTTTCCGAAAGGATAGAGAATATAGTGAATGAGATAGATGAGCTTAAGGGAAAGGCAAGGCCAATAAAGATCAGGCTGGAATCGCTTAAAGGGGAAATAGAATCGCTTTCAAAAAGGCTCTCTGGTTTCGAGGGATTAGAAACAGAAGCAAACAAAAAGAAAAGGGAACTGGATGCACTGAACGCCTCAATAGGCGAGATAGTTTCCTCGCTTGAAAATAAGAAGCCGGAAATAAAGGGAAAGGAGGGGCTTGACCTCAAAAAGGAGATAGCGGCAGTTGAGGATGGAATAAAGAACATAGAAGAGGATATAAGAGGGAAGAGAGAAACGCTAAATGGGTACAGAGAACAGATAGCATCAATAATGGCTAGGATGGAGATTGTTGAAAATGCCATAAAGGAGCTTGAGGGTATTGAGGCAAAATGCCCTGTCTGCGAAAGCCAGATAACGGAGGAAAGAAAAAAATCCCTGATAAAGGCAAGAAGGAGCGAAAGAAAAGCCTTTGACGGCGAACTTCACTCACTGGAGGAAAAAATAATTGCTGTTTCAGGGGAGATTCAGGCACTCGAAAAAAGGCTCAGGCTGAACATATCGGAAAGGGAGAAGCTTGTGCACCTTGAGAGTGACATAAGGCTCGTTAGAGAGTGGGAGAGAAGGCTTGAGGAGAAAAAAAGGGAAAGGGAAAGGGTGGAGGCGGAGCTGAAAAGAATGGAGGAGGAGCTTTCAAGGACCGACATCAAGAAGCTTCGCTCCGAGCTTCAGGAAAAAGCCATTGAGCAAAGGGAAGCAAATGTGATGCTCAGCTCTTTGCGCGAAAAAATCCTTGACAGGGAAGAGATGTTGAGGGACCTTGAGAAGAGAAATTCATTGCTGAAAGATTACAGGGAGGAGATAGAGAGGGACAGAAACGCAATAGAGAGCCTCAACACGTTCGTCGGGGTTCTCAGGGCAACGCAGGAACAGCTCAGGGAGGAGTTCCTGAAGAACGTCAACAGGATAATGTCCGCTGTGTGGAACGAAATTTATCCTTATGCCGATTTCACGGGAATAAGGCTTGTTGTGGACAAGGATTACGTGCTTCAGCTGAAGGGTTCTGAGGGTTGGATTAATGTTGACGGGATAGCGTCAGGCGGCGAGAGGTCTATGGCATGCCTTGCGTTAAGGATTGCGTTTTCCCTCTCGTTCATACCAAACCTGAGATGGCTGATACTTGACGAGCCCACCCACAACCTTGATTCCAACGCGATTAACCAGTTCATAGAAGTCCTAAGGGAAAAGATGCCGTCATTCGTGGAGCAGGTTTTTCTTATAACACACGACGAGAGGATTTCGGAGGGCGTTCAGGGAGCCGAAGGGGTCTTGTACAAGCTGGAAAGGAACAAGAACGAGAACGGGGCGACTTTTGTGAGAAGGTGGGAGTGAATTCATTCCCGCAGGCTCTTGACTATGGCTGAAATCATCCGCTTTCCTTTTTTTGTCAGGTAATATTCAACCTTCAGAGGCTTATCCACCACTATCTTTTTTGTCACGAGTGCCATATCCTCAAGAGTCTTGAGCCTGTTGGAAAGGACTTTGGAGGTTATGGGCTTCAGGGCTTTCTTGATGTAGTTGAATCCTACCTTCTCGTTCTCAAAAACAATGAACATAATCCTGAATACCCATTTCCTGTTTATCTTCTCTAACTTGTAGAAAAGAGGGTTTTGCATGATGGCAAAAGATAGACGGCTTAGATAATGTTAGATAAAGCCGTCGTTCCGGGATAGCGGTATCCTTAAGGATACTTACGTTATATAATTGGCTGGAAACTAATATATAATAGTTCCTTTCAGGAGCGGGGTGAAAACCGGAGGTGAAAAAATGGAAGAATCACAGTGATTTTTAAATTTCAAATCCCTCTTTTTTTCTTTTTCATTAAAAATAAATTTTGCAAACTATGGTTTTATGAAAGAAGTGTTAATAAGGGATTTTATAGAAAGTGACATAGAAAAGATTCTTGATTACAGAGAAGAGTCAGGAAGAATAAGTTTTCCGGAACTGACCATTGACAGGGAAAGGGCTAAAGGCTATATCATAGACCATGTTAAAAAATATCCCGGAACGCTGAAGGTTGCGGTGCTTAATGGCAAAACGGTTGGCTTCATAAGATTTCATATAGTGGAAGGCTCTTTCGGGGATTATGGCCTCATAGACATAATCTTCGTTGAAGAAATTCACAGGAGGCAAGGCATAGGAAACCTACTCCTTCAAGAGGCGGAGAAATGGTTCCGCTCAAAAGGATTGTCCCGTATAGAAGCTACAATTACAAATACGAACATACCATCAATAAATTTCTTCAAATCGCGTGGTTATATTGAAAAGAGAACTATCTTCGAGAAAAAATTGTGAGAAAAAACACATTACTACCTCGCTCCCTCCGCCTCCTTCTCTATCCTGCTCCTTTCCTGTATGGCAAAGGACTTCGGGTCGTTGTTGTAGGCGGCAATAATCTCGCCTGCTATGACTTCCGGAAGAGGTGTCTTGCTCTTGAACTTCGACTTGTATATTCCCTGCGTGAGATGTCGCAAAGCTATGTCAAGCCGCCTTTGCGGAGAAACGACAACGGCCTGCCTTGCTATTATCCCACCGAGGCGATAAGATGCTACTTCTTCAAGAAGGGCTGAGTTCTCTATCGCCTTTACCAGAACCTGAACAGGGTTTTTCCCTGTCCTTTTCTCTATTATCTCAAAGGCCTTTTTCAAGTCGTTGTAAAGGCTCACTGTGTTCCCAACGCATTTCCCGGAAGTTATCTTGTGTTTCTTTCCCCTGTGTCCGGGAACCATCATCTTGTTCATGAACCTTTCCACAATGTTCATCTTGTTTTTGTGAAAGGCAGTGGTGGCATGCCTGCCCTGTGACCTCGGGACAATTACAGGCGCAAGGTTTATGTAATTCACCAAACCCGGGTCCTCAACCTTTACGTCAGACAAGTCCCACCTGTTGAAAAGAAGTATTTTTTTGTCCATATTCTTATGCTCCCTTTGGCTTCTCCTTCTTCCCTGAAAGCAGCTCGGAAAGGGCAACCCCGTTTACTGCTATAACCTTGTACTTTATGCCGTGCATTGAGCCTACAGCCCCTCCCTGAGAGCCGCCTACACCTTCTATTGTAACCTCGTCGTGCTCGTCTATTAGCTTGATAGCTCCGGATTTTGGAACAAAAGCCGTAACCTGTATGCCGTTCTTTATTATCTGGCACCTTACAGCCTTTATTATTCCCGAGTGCGGCTGCTTCTGTTCTACGCCCTTTTTCTTAAGGACTATCGCCCTTGCGGTCGGGGCGCCCTCAAGCGGGTCCTTTTTCCAGAGCTTGAGGATCTTTCTCTTGTAAACAGTAGACTTCCACCTGGCTTTTTTCCTCTTTCTCTTCAAGTTCCTTGCGGCAAATTCTCCCGGCATAGCTTTCGCCTTGTGGCAATTTACTTTGCTGTTGGTTATTTTGCGACTCAACAGGTAAATCGGCGAAGCCGACTTCCAGTTAAACGAATCGCAGAATCGTTTATTGATTGGTTGCCTGTTATTTACAGAGCTGCTAATATAAATAGCAAACAGCATTTAAAAAGCTATTTTAACATCATTCACGCATAAATAAATATGCTTGAGTATTGGTTCTGGGTAACAGCTCCACTGGCAGTTTTCACTGCAATCGGTCTATTAATTTACAAGATGGGAAGATACCCCAGCAAAAAGGAGCCCGGAAAGGAGGAGGCTTATACGTGTGGCGAACCTATCCCAGACATAAATGTGAGGGCCGACAACTTTTACCAGTCGATAAAGAGGTCATTTAGGTTAAGAAAGATCCAACATATTCACACAGGAGACATCAACGACTATGTGCTATGGCTGGTTTTGGGGCTTGTTGTTTTAATTGTTTTGGTTGCGGTAATATGAAAAGCAAAAATCCAAGTGTTAAACAGAGGCTAATAAATTACTGCAGGAAAAGGTCAGTTTGGATTCTACCATTCAATTCCGGCGGTTGCAACGGCTGCGCAATAGAGCTTTTGAGCTGCATATCTCCGAGAAGCGATGTTGAGAGGTTCGGGATTGTTGCCAAGGGTTCACCGAGGCACGCCGATGTCCTTGTTGTTGACGGGCCTGTGACAACAAAGATGAAGGAGAGGCTTTTGAGGGTTTATCACCAGATGCCTGAACCGAAGATGGTTGTGGCTCTCGGTTCTTGCACAGCATCAAATGGTGTTTTCGATGGATGCTACAATGTTTGCGGACCACTTGACAGGATAATACCCGTTGACGTTTGGGTTCCTGGCTGTCCACCAAGACCGGAGGCAATAATACAGGGAATTCTCAAGGCAATGGAAAAGATTGAAAGGATGGAAAGATGAGAGCATTTGTTTGTTGGCGATCAGCCCGATTGGTTTGTCAGGTAAAGGGTTTAAGTGGATTTTTGGCTCACGACAAACTTTTAAGGATTCACACATATTAATAATAAATATGATTAAGAGGATAACCCCCGCCATAACACTAATTCAGCTTTCTGACATTGATTCAAACATATATGTTTTGGGAGACACCGTAATTGATTCAGGGACCGGTTTCAATTTTACCCGTCTTCACAGCCTGCTCAAAATACTGAAGCTGAACTTTTCAAGCATAAGGCAGGTGATAAACACGCACGGGCATTTCGACCACATAGGTGGAAACGGCTATTTTCTTAATGCAAAAGTTGCAATTCACGAGAGGGACGCACCCATATTGGAGAACGGTGACGTTCAAAACAGCTATGCTGATTTCTTTGACGGAAAGCTGAAGCCGAGGCCGGTTGACCATAAGCTGAAGGAAGGGCAGGTATTGCAGGTCAATGGAATGCAATTAAGGGTTTTGCACACACCTGGCCACACGCCAGGCTCAATCTGCCTTTACAACGAGAAGGAAGGCATATTGTTCTCAGGGGACACTGTTTTTTCTGATGGAATTGGAAGGACTGACATGCCAGGAGGGGACATTGAAGAGCTTGATTCCTCCCTCCAAAAGCTTTCCAAGCTGAAAATAAACAAGATACTTCCTGGTCACGGTGATATAGTCCCTGAAAAGGGCGACAAGCTTCTTAAAGAACTTCTTACGGCTGTTGAATCTCCCGAAGAGGAGGAGTAGTCGTTTTTTGTGGTAAAGGATTTAATAAACAACAACATAGCTTAATTATGTGTTCAGACTATTCCTTAATGACAATTAGTGAACTTGAAAAAAGGATAGAGCGAATTCTCAGGAAACAGCCGAGGCAGGACGACCTTTTCAGGGCGGTTGTTTTCATGGGACAGATGGATCTGGCAAAATTCATCTATCACGACAAGAGGCATTGCCCTGGAAACAGGTTCGTGAAGGGGCTTTCAAAATCCTCTGAGACAGCAGCGTTCGGGCAGGCGCTTGTACAGCTTCTCCTTCTTGCCAAGTCGAGGGGGATGAGCTTTCCTGATGTTTTCAGGTACGCTATTGAGCACATGGAAGATGATGAATGGAAGGCACGCGTTCCTGAAAAATTAACAGAAATAAGGGGAATTCCTGCGTTTCGTGGAAAGGTCAAGGGAACTGCTTATGTCGCGTCAGCAAAAAGCCCTGCATCAAAGGCGCCAAAGGGCAGCATCTTGGTTACAGAGCACGCTGATTCTCAGGTTTCCCACCTTATAAAAAACTTCTCCGCGGTTGTTTCTGACCAGGGAGGGAGGCTCTGCCACCTTGCTGTTGTGGCAAGGGAGATGGGAATTCCTGCTGTGGTAGGGACAGGGAATGCGACAAGCCTGATAAAAACAGGCGACATTATTGAGGTTGACGCAAACACAGGAAGGGTTATGGTTGAAAGGGCATCCAAACAATAGCGTCAAAAAAGCAGCTTTCTGATATCCTCGGATAACCTGATGATGTTTATCTTTTTGTTTTGCTCCTTCGTTATTATGCCTTTACTTTTAAGGGAATTAATAATCCTGAAAACCTTAACCTTTGGCAAGCCAGTCTGCCTTACTATATCCGCCTGCGACATCTCTCCCTTGTTTTCCAGCAGGGCGCTTATAACTGCAGCATCATTCCTTTCCATAAAATTAAGCAGCAGTTTCTTGTCAATAGGCGGCTTCTCAAACTTGGGGGAAAGCAGGTAGTAAGCCAAAACCCCTATCATAAGACCCATCGAGCCTATGAGCGGGACAAAGAGGTAAATTGGAATAGCGCAACCGCAGGCGTTTCCTGACGAAACCTGAATCTGAACGTAAAGTGAGCTTATGGCAACTACAAAAATGAACGCGGTGAGAATGAGCATTCCTGTCAGGAACTTCTTATGCGGGCTCATATAAAAGCTTTGGAAAGGTAATTTATATTTTTGTTAGAAATTGAATACTAAATATTTAGGCGAGCACTGTTAATAGCTGATAAAGTGATTAAATTTCGGATTTATACTTCTCACTATAAAAATATAATATGAGAAAACTACTTGAATTTCTTTGCTATTCAAACCTTTACCTTGCGTTTGGTGCAGCAATAACCACGCTTTGCACGCTTTTTATGGCAGGATATCCTTTATTGTGGGATTTAGTTTTCATACCTTTTTCAGCTTCATTTTTGATATACAACCTCAACAGGTTTACAGACATTCATGAAGACAGCATAAATCTGCCGAACAGGACATCCTTTGTCAGGAAATTCGGCAGAAAAATCCTGTACGTTGCTCTAGTGCTTTATGTTTTTGCACTTTTCTTGGCATATCAGAGAGGTTTGTTGGCATTCATTTTCACTTTAATACCGCCTGTTGGCGGATTTTTCTATTCGTATTTCAGGCTGAAGACACTCTTTGTCATAAAGAACATAATGGTTGCTGCGCTTTGGGGATTTAACGTGCTTATAGTATGCGCTTTTTTCGGGGATTTCGGCTTTTTTATGGTTCTATCTTATCTATTCTTCTTTTTGGCATTTCTCATCAATGTTGTGATATTTGACATAAAGGACATCAAGGGGGACAGCATAAATAAGATTGACACGCTTCCTGTAAAAATCGGAATTAAATCAACAAAATCTTTTTGCCTTTCGATACTTGCTGCACTTTTGGCTATTTTGACAGTAATGCTGACCATCAACATAAGAAGCATTGTATTGTTGCCATTCCTTTTTTTCATTGGTTTTTTCATCAAGTATGCCCAAGGTTCAGAAAACTCCCCATGGTGGTATTATGGGATTTTTGTTGACGGAGAGTTCTTTGTTATTCTTGCGTCAATATTTTTGTGGTTTGTTTTAGGGGTCGGTTTTTAGCATTTTTATCTTTTTAAAAAAAATCAGGTGTTTGTAGTGCTGTATAAATTGGAAAAAAGGATTTTAAGTAAATTCACCTTATTTATGTATTTTTCCTAAAAATACAATATGGATATTGCAATAGTTGGCGGTGGGCCGGCAGGGGCGTACCTAGGTTATTGCCTGGCAAAGGAAGGGATAAAAGCAACAATCTTTGATGATTCCCACCCAAGAGAAAAGCCCTGTGGAGGAGGGATATCAGAGTTGGCACTAAGAAAATTTCCTTTTATCAAAAAAATTGATGGTGTTAAAGGTATAGGAAGAAAAATAAGAATTATTTCTCCTGTTGGAACAGAGGCAGTAATTGGAAAGGGTTTTATAATGGGGATATCAAGGCTTTTGTTGGATAAATATATTCTTGAAATGGCAAAAAACGAAGGTGCGCAATTAATAGAAGAAAGGGTATTAGATATAAAAGAAAAAAATAATTCTTGGATAATAAAAACGAATAAAGGAAATAAATATGCTAAACTTATAGTTGGTGCAGATGGAACAAACAGTATTGTTAGGAAAAATATTTTAGGACCTCACAGCAAGGAAAATCTTACAATGACATATGGTTATATAGTAAAAGGTATTGAAAATGAACTTACATTAATGAAGTTCCTCTGGGGCAAAAACGGATATATATGGGTTTTCCCAAGAGGAAATCATACAAGCATAGGTATCGGTACTGAACTTACAAAAAGTTTTGGAATTAAAAAACATCTCGATTTTTTTATTAAAAATTATTATCCAAGAGTTAAGAAGCTGCACCATTTTGCTGCTATGATTCCTACTATTACAAACCCTGAATTTTTTAGGTTACCTACAGCTGGAAAGAATTGGTTAGTTATTGGCGACGCCGCTGGGCATGTTGATCCTATAAGTGCAGAAGGTATAACTTATGCATTATGGTCTGCAAAATTGGCAGCAAAAGCAATTATTTATTGTGAACCAGAAAAATTTGATGAACTTTGGAGAAAGGAATATGGAAATGAATTTATTGAGGCAATAAAACTAAAAAATATTCTTTACAATCCTTATGTTCTTGAAATTTCAATAAGGTTTGCAAAAAAAAGTAAAACTTATTCTCAATTTTTATATGACATTATAACAAGCAGGCAAGAATATTCCAAATTGAAAAAAAGATTATTTTATGATTATAAAAAAATTATAATTGAGATAACAAAGGGTTATCTATATGGCAATTAAAGATCTTATGTTTTCATGGTTTATAAAAAACATATTGATACCTAAAAATGAGATAATAGATAGGCCAGGATTTATTATATTAAAACTTAGTGATAAAAAGGAGATTACTAATATAAGAGAGGTTCTTCTTCCAGAAAAAATATTTGTAGATATAGAGAGAGAAATTATAAATAAATATAAAGAAAATGGGGCGCATCTTTTATATTCCATAGGTAAAAATTTTGGATACAGATATGCTTCTGTTTCTCATTATCCTTCTATTAAAGAAAAGGGAGAAAAGGATTTTTTAAAATTTACATATTTTGTTATAAAATATCTCGAAAGCATCTATTCATCTAAAATAACTTATAAAATTGATATAAAAAGAAAGATTTTCAAAATTTATTTAAAAAACTACATAGTCTGCAATAAAAATGGTTTGGGATATTTACTTACTGATGGTTCTATAACAGGTACATGTGCATATGGCGTTCAAGATTTTACTCTTGAAGGAACACAAATAAAATGTCAAGGCAGAGGCAATGAAAAGTGTGAATTTATATGTGCCCCTCCTGATTATTTTAAAAAAAAAGGAATGCATGTTTTTATAGAAAATAATTTGTATGCGCCTGCAGTAGAAATAGATAAATATAACAATATAAATGCAATTAGAAATACTAAATTTGCTTCTAACTCGCTTCAATCACTGATAGATAGTGGTTTTATCGCATACAAAAATGGTATAATGAATGTTAAATTTGAAAGGTTTTTACTTATAGAAGCCTCAGTAATGTACCTCCTTGAATCCGGGCTTTCCAAGCTAAAAGACGGCCTAAAGATACTCTGGGACTGCAGCTTCTCTTTCGGGAAGAGGCTTGCGGAGATTTCCGGAAAGCAGGAACCCTGCAAGTTCATAACCGACCTTTTCCCTGCGCTTGGTTTTGGGGACATCCTGGCTGTGGAGAAGAAGGGAAAGTACGAGGTTTATGTTAATTACTTCCCCTGGATGGAATTCCCGGAAGTGGATTTTGTGATGTTCAGGGGGCTTTTGTCAGGGGTTATCTCGGGTTTCGTTGGAAGGAAAGTGGAGCTGAAGAAGATAGAGAAGGATATTTCCGCGGGCTATCTTTCGCTGTTTATATCAGAATAAAGGATTAGTCGAGAAGCACGATTCCCTTGGCTGTTATGTCTATGCTGTGCCTACCACCATCTATTTTTGTTTTTCTCATCTTGGCGATAAGGATATTTCTTTGCATATGCTTGCCAACGCTCTCGGCCTCTAGCTTTATTATACCATCGACTATGAACTCTGCTATCCCGTAGCGGGAATATATAGTGTCTTGTGACTCTGATGTCAGGAGGGTTGTCAACCCCATGTCCTTAAAGGAGTCTATTGTTTTGTAAAGTGTCCTCCTGACTATTGATTCCTGTCCTGGCATAAGGGATATCTTTTTCATTATTGCCCAGGAGGGAATGTCCTTTATTATGGACTGGAAGGTTGATGCAAAGATCTCTATTGATGAAAGGGAATCTATAACAAGCCTTTTTGCATTGATTTTCTTTGCCTCAGTTTCTATTATTTTTAGTAATTCCGTTATGTCCTTTGTTTCCTTTATCCTTAATATAACCACCTTTCCTTCCTTTTCAAGCCTTTCAAAATCCATTCCAAGCTGCTTAACGGATTCTTTCAGTTCTGAAGGGCTGTTCTCAAAAGAAACATAAAGGCCCGGCTCATTGTTAAGCGCTCCTGAATATATGTACTGAAGGCAGAATGTTGTCTTTCCTGTCCCAGGACCGCCAGAAACCAGTACAGTTGATCCCTTAGGGTATCCGCCTTCCATAAGCTTGTCTAGCTTTTGAATTCCTGTCTTTATCCTTTCAACAGGCATAATATCACATCATCCATATTGACGCAAAATATATTATTATTTGGGTTTTTAATTTAAATATCACCATTGATCACAGCCAAGTAGAATTCTTTATTTGAAATCGGAAAACCTTACTTCTTTTTTTCTGGTTTGGCCTTTTTCTCAGCAGTTTGTTGTGGCTTCACTTCCTGGCTCTCTATTTCCTCCTCTAGCTCGTCCTCAATCTCTTCTTTATCATCCTCTTTGGCATATATTTTAACGCTTGTCTGTGCTCCTCTGAACCTTTTTGAAGCTGCAAATTTTGCCACAACGGTGCTGAAAATCACGGTGAGAATTATTGTAAAAACAACGCTGTTCAGGATTTTTTCAGCCTCTGCTCCATAGTTTGCAGCCACAAGTGCCCCTGCAACTATTGGAGCCATGGCAGCTGCATCTATTCCCCTCGGTGCAACAAAAGACATCACAAAAAGCTCCTGCCTCGTGTAGCTCTTTCTTTCGCTGCCCAACAGAGGGACAAGGGTTATCGGCCTTATCATAACTATAGCTATGAAGAAAAGCAGGGAAAGTATAATCTCATTGATACCAAGGAAAAGCGTGACCTGCGCGCCAAGGAATGTGAACACGGCTATCCTCAGCATTTCTGAAAAATGGTCCTCAAACCTCTTTACCTCTTCCTTTTCCGGAAATGCCATATCACCGACTATCAATCCGCAAACAGCCACTGCAAGTATGCCTGAGCCTCCTACATATTCCGCGGCCGCAAAAGTAAGAAGTGAAATTGACAGCAAAAGAAGAACCGTGTACTCCTCGACCATTCTTCTCACAAGCTTGGCAAAGCCTATGCCTAAAACTATTCCTGCACCCACCCCTGCAATGATCATTTCGACAAACTTTGAGAAGTAAAGCATAGGTTGTATCTGGGCTCCTGGCTGGAGAGCAAGGAAGTCAAGCAATATGAGCGGTATCAGTATGCAAATTGGCGAATTGAAAATGGCCTCGCTCTTTAAAATCGTGAGGGGCCTTTTGTAATCCTTAAGCACGGCATCAAAGGTGAAAATTATCGCGTCAGCCGTGCCGCTTAAAATGCCGCCCAGAAGGAAGGCAAAGACCCACTCAAGGCCAAATATGAAATGTGCTGCAGCCCCTATAAGAATGGTATTGACAACAGCCGTTACGAAAGCTAGCTTTATTGCAACGCCTGATGACTTTTTGAACACCCTGAAGCCAACATTAAACATACCCGTAAACACTATCAATACAAGGGCAAGCGTCCTGAGGAAATCAGGAACATTTCCCATCTCACCTATGTTTATCGGCTCTATCTTTACATACTGGGCAATAGCAGGGTTTCCCAGCACGGTGGGCCCAAGTATCAGGCCCAGCAATATAAGGAAAACCGTGTCTGGGAAATTCCTTTTCTTGAAAACATTTGCTATCAAAACCCCAAGCCCCAGAAGTATTGCAAAATATGTTATGGTTGTTATCACATCAGACATAATTATAATTATTAAGGATGCTTTTATTTATTTAATTGTTATTTTGGCCCTTCCAATATAATTCTGGAAAACCATAAATATTAGACTAGAGGTGATTCATATGCACTCTAGTCTAATAGGCTGC
>JAWCLA010000011.1:16779-21002 GCA_039091855.1 Candidatus Aenigmatarchaeota archaeon
ATTATAATTATTAAGGATGCTTTTATTTATTTAATTGTTATTTTCGAAGAAAATCCGTAAAGCCCTTGAATTTTCTGTGGTTGTTAAAGGCAGCTCGCATCATTCATCGAGATATCAAAGTTTTATGCTGAGAGAATTGAACGCAACAAATATTCTTTAGTGCCTTTTAAGTAAAGAAAGCAAAATATTAATCAATGAGAAAGAAACGCAGGTTAATGGGGCTGAACCTTACGGCTCGTCAGCAGAGGCTTCTTGAGACCCTTGTATTTCTAATAAAGGTTTTACTGCTGTCATTGCCCATTTATTTGGTAATAGCTCTTGGCATAAGCCTTTCGCCCTTGCAGAATTTTGACGCTGCAATCTCTTCAGGCATACTAAGGGCTCTTGGTTACGTTGTGAGCCAGGAGGGGGCCCACATCACGGTTGGAGATACAAATCCGTTTTCCTTTTACCTGACAGAGGACTGCACTGCGTGGAAGTCCTTCATTTTGCTTTTTGCGCTCATATTTGCAGTTCCTGCTGTTAGGCTTGGGAGCAGGATAAGGGGAATTTTGTTCGGGATTCCTGTTCTTTGGATAGGCAACCAGGCAAGGATAATTGGCGTTGTGCTTACAGAAAGGGCAACCAATGTTCAATTCGCTATGCTCACTCACGATTATTTATGGAGGTTATTTCTTGTTTTTCTTGTGCTTTCAGTCTGGCTCTTTTGGATAAAATATCCTGATGTGGAGATACCAAACCCTGCAAAAAAGCTCCCTAAAATAAAAATGGCGATAGGCAAGCCTGTCATAATGGCGGGAAAAAGCAAGAGATTGGCGTCAAAAAGGCGGAGATGAAACTTCTTAAAAAAGGTGAAATATGAACGTTGACTGGGCAGTTGCAATTTCGGTTTTTCTCGTGTTCATTGGAATAGGATTCAGCTATTACTGGGGCCTGTTTGAGGAAAAGGCTGAAACAACGAAAATGTCTCTGGAAACGGCAAGCAACAAGGTCATTGATTTTCTTGTGGTTGAATCTTGGACAACTCCTGTCAGATACAACTCTTCAGGCTCAGGAGTTCACACAATCTATTTTGACTTTTACTGGCCCGAGGGAACAAAAAACTCAACAAAAATTCTTGATGACGGGCTGGGGCTTTCCTGTATGGTTCAGGGAAACAGGGTTTATTTCCAGGCAAGCGTTGATGAGGGCGATAACTATTTTGAGATGCGCTTTGCAAATGTCAGCACTCCTCTTTTATGCAACTCTATGCTGGAAACCCAGGGGGCAAACATATCAATGCCTATGGCTTCTGAAAAATCACTCAGGATATCGCAGTCAATGGTTGGCCAGATGCTTGCCACTCCTTACCAGGAATTCAGGGACTCTCTGGGAATATTAGGAAATTTCAGGGTTCAGGTCGGCGAGGTGTCTTACGGTCCCGAGCCGCCTTATTATGCAAACACGTACGTGAAAGAAAAGTCATTTTTAGTTCAGGAAACAGGCCAGCCTGAAACCATAAGGGTAATGGTTTGGTAGATAAAGGACAGGAGGCTCTCCCAATATAATTCTGGAAAACCATAAATATTAGACTAGAGGTGATTCATATGCACTCTAGTCTAATAGGCTGCATAAAATGCAACCATAAAGATGTGTGTAAATACGGCTTTTATAGATATCGTGGCAAGAAGTTCCAGGTCTACAAATGCAGGCAATGCAACACTTCTTTTACCGAACTATCAAAATCCAAGTACGTAAGGCATAGGTTTGATAAGCGGATAATAGCTTTTGCCATAACCCTGTACAGGTTTGGCTTGTCCGGTCCTGTCATATCCAAGATAATCCGAAACAGGTTCAGGGTTAAGGTATCAGATTGACAATATGCCTTTGGTTCAGAAAGTTTGGTAACTGTGCAAGAGAGATGTTAAGGAAGATGGGAATCCATTTCTCTAAGATATGTTACGGGGATGAGATGTGGATAAAGGCAAAGAACAAATGGTTCTATCTCTATATAATCATAGACAGTAACAACAATCTGATAGCAATGCACGTATCCCCGCACAGGGATAAGAAATCCGCCATAGCTGTGCTAAGAAAGGCTAGGCAGGTAGCAGGTAAACCTGACATCATAGTAACTGATGAATGGAATGGTTATTCAGGAGCTATATGAAAGGTGTTTGGAAGGAGAAAACCAAAGGCAAAGCATGTCCAGGCACACCTCGCAAAGAAGCTTGTCCTGCACAACCAACGTTGGTATTCCCTGAGCAACAACCGCACAGAGGGATGGAACAGCTGGTTCAGACCCATGTATAGGAGAATCAGAGGGTTCAAGTCTATACTGTCCATGAAAAATTTCATGGAAATGTTTACCTTGCTCTATAATCTGAGAGACAATCTCTGGGATTTCCTGGTTAGTTGGTGAGGATTCGAGTAAATCTGAGCAGTAAGTATCCCTAATGCCTCAGATTTCCAGAGTTAAATTGGCAAAGCCCTCTGTAGAAAGCTTTAAGAACAAGTTAGCAGGCTAAAATGCTTAGCATAGTTGGTAAGAAAAGATACCTGAAAAACACAATAAAAGAGTTTTCCATATGTATGGCTATTAGCAGGTTTTGTGGGTTGCCTGTTGGGCTTACAACACTGCCTGTTGTTACAGCAAAAGCAAGAGCAAGCAATAAGAGCTTTACATTAAGATTGTGTTGCCTTGCAAGAATAATCATTACAGGAGTTCCTATTATTGCCATAGTGTAATTCATCAGAAGAGCGGATCCCAATCCAAAGAAAAGCAGTATTGTTAAAACCAACCTGTCTGCAGATTTTGCGTTCCTGAATATTTTATATGAAAGGTATGAGAGATAGCCACTATCTTCCATGGCTTGGCCTATAACAAACATACCAAAAAGAAATGCTATAACTTCAAGATTTATGGATTTAATAGCAGCTTGTATACCTATTTGCCCTGCCAGTAAAACAAGCAATGCACCGAGAAGCATTGCCTGCCATATTGCTAACCTAAAGCCTCCAATCTGCCTGAAGGCAATAAGTATGAAAACCGCTGCAAGCACAATTATTGAAACTGGAATCATAATTATCTTTCATATTTGTTTAAAATTTGCAGATACCTGTAAAATTTTTGCATAGATTTAAAAATCTTTATGCCAAATAGAAAAATATGAAATCATTCGCAAATGCGAAATACAGGGATTTCACAGATGTAATTAGCTCATTTCAGATGAGCAAAAGCGAAACTGCAATTTACAGGCTCCTCTTAAGAAGCCCCATGACAATAAAGGAAATCATAAAAAGGACACATTTCTCCGAGAGGACCATAAGGACATACCTTAAAAGAATGATAGAGAAAAACTTCGTTTACAAAAAACCTGTTATTACCAACCACTTGAAATATGTATACTATGGAAACCCGGAGGACAGCATAGCAGACATTTTGATAAAAAAAATGATGGAATTCAAAAGGAATTCTAAAGCAAAGGGGAAATCCTAATGAATAGACATGAAAAACCAACTATTCACAGGAAAGGAATTTCAGATTTACAAATCAATTAGAGATTACAGGAGCTCTATGAAGGAAAATAGAGGGTTATTTATAACCTCTGGCCCTACGGAAATTCTTTTTAGGATATCCAGCCCTATAGTGAAGAACCATTCCAAATATGGAAAGGAGTTAAATGACTTCCTTTATAAGAACAGGGAAAGGCAGCTCATTTTTGAAGAAGGCTACGATCCTGTTTTAAAGGAGCTTTATGAAATGCTGAGCCAGACTGACGGAACCTCCCACTTTGAAGATGGCTATCTCAAGGCAGTAAAGCGTTACATAGAAGGTGTGAACATAAGAGGGATTGAAGGAGGTGCCAGGCACAAGGCAGCCGCATATGCGTCACTTTACGGGCTAAAATCTTATGTATTATCAGAGGAGACAGGCAAAATAACAATTTTTGAAAATGGAAAAAGGCTGTTAGAAGATCCTTTAGAAAATCTATGCGAACATGCAAACTATGAATTTCTTGACAGTTACCATTAAACTTCGATGACAGTCGGTAATCCCGTTTCCCTTATCCTTTTTATCCTCTCTTCGTGTGATTGCTTTTGCGTCACTCCCTTCTCAATAATGTCCCTTATTTCCTGTTTTGTTGCCTTGCAGTTTGGGCAGTTTGAATGAACCCTTGTTTTTGGTTCGTGGAAGAATCTCGTCCTCTTTGAGCCCGATGCTATCCTGCTCACCTTCCAGG
>JAWCLA010000011.1:21060-21457 GCA_039091855.1 Candidatus Aenigmatarchaeota archaeon
ACATACGAACTTACCCTTTCACTACACGTTCGTTTCACCGATTATTATTTCACCTGTTATTATTTGAATCCCTTTCTTGGGCAATCCTTGGCCTTCTTTCGGGAAAGAAGGCTCAGGTTTGAACTCGAGTCTCGGGCTGTTTCTGCTCGTGTTTTGCAAAGCACCCGTTAGGCATATCGAATTGCTGTTTCTTTCCACCAAATTTTAAGCCCGGATGCTAGACCAAGCTACACCATGGCCCCAACTTTGTTATATTCACCTATTGCATTGTTATAGTAAAATTTTTGGGGGTTCGGCCCTTTTTGTAAAAGGGCTGATAGTAAAATCTTTTGGCGTGCGGGCTTTTCTTGGAAAAGCCTGCTGCTAGACCAATCTACACCGTGGCCCCAACTTTGTT
>JAWCLA010000012.1:0-12255 GCA_039091855.1 Candidatus Aenigmatarchaeota archaeon
ATTATTTATTGCAACTTTGATGAACCTGAACTTCAGGAAAAAAGAATTGAAGATATTCTAAAAGAATATTCAACACTAACTGATATGGATTACAGAAAAGAAAGGATTTACTTATTTTTGGACGAAGCACAAAAATCTAAAAGCTGGATTGACAGTGTTAAGCTCATTTATGACAACTTCCCAAAAATTAAAATTTTGGTTTCTGGTTCAGCATCACTTAATATCTTATCGGAAGCTAAAAAAAATTTAGCAGGCAGGGCTGTTTATTATGAATTAAGGCCGCTGAGTTTTAGTGAGTTTTTGGATTTGAAAGGAATTATAATTGAAAAGAAAAGATTCCTGCTGTATCAAGACCTGTTGGAAAAGGAATTTGACAAATTCCTTTTAAGGCCATTTCCTGAAATTGTTTTCGAAAAAGACAAATCTTTTATTAAAACATATATAAGGAACTCTGTTATTGAGCCAATTATACTGAAGGATATTCCAAAGGAATTCAAGGAAGTTGATGTGCTTCTGCTGGAAAAAATTGTCAATATATTCCTTACAAATCCTGGACAATACCTACGAATTGACGAATTGGCAAAGGAGCTAGGAAGGGCTAAAACAACCCTTTACAAAGCTATTTTCTATCTAGAGTTTTCGTTTTTGATTAAAAGATTACTGAACTTCAGGATATCAATAAGATCTGCTTCCAGAAAACTTTCAAGGATTTATGCTTATCATCCCTGTCTGCTTCTGCCTTTTGATGTAAATGAGGAACGATTTGCAGAGAATCTCGTACTTTTTGAACTCGGTGCAAAATATTACTGGCGTGATAAGGATAAAGAGATTGATTTCTTAAAGGAATTTGTACCAATTGAAGTAAAGTTCAAAACAAAAATTAGCAAGGAAGATACACACTGTATAGAATTCTTTCTCAAAAAATATGGAAAGTCTCTAAATTTTAACAGGGGATATATTATTACAAAAAATTTAGATGAAAAAAGAGGTAATGTTCAAATGATTCCTTTGTGGAAGTTTTGTTTCAAGGGCCTGTAATTTTGCGGGCCGCGTCACTTTTTAGATTTTTTATTGCTCTCGTGCACCCCGTGCCTGTACATATACTTAAGCCCCATGTAAGGCGTGATGTTCTTTTTCAGGTCGGCCTCCATTTTTGCCCTGAGGCGGCGCATAGCAAGCGCTATTCCAAGGAAAAGCAGTGAAAGGACTGCAAGAAGCATGTCCATTATGGTAACCTCGCTCATAACACTGCCTCGCTGTTTATTGCTGGAGCAGAAGGTGCAGGCAGGCTTTCGTTTGGTTTTGCATCCTTTGGAATTTCAGGCGGAAGGGGTTTCTGTATTTTTTGCTTCTGGGTTTTTTTCCTCTCCTCCTTCAGCTCCTTTACCGCATCAGTGAGCATCTTCATCGCTTCCATCATAGGTGTCAGCCCATCCTTCAACGCTTTCTCGACCGTTTCCATCCTGCTCCTCGCGTCCGCAACCGATTCGGCATAAACCTGTATCTTTTCCTCAAGCCTGTCCAAATCAGCAGGTTTTTGCACCTGCATCTTGGAAATGGCATTCTCGAGAGAAGCAATCCTTTCCGCTATAGAACTTACGCTGTTGTTCATCTCCTCAACAGAACTCTTGAACTCCTCAACGTTTTCTTCCATTTTTGATGTTTTTTTTGCGGAATGTTTCTCTATAAGGTCGTCAACGTCAAAATCAATGTCGTCCATTTCGTCTGTCTCTGGGACAAACCTTGGAAAAAACTTTCTCGGTGCAGGAGAGCCGTGCGTGAATGGCGGCTCGGGAAGCCCTGAAACAGGCTCTATTTCAACTGGTCTTGAGAAAGTGCGCTCTGGCTGTGGAGGTGCAGGCAACTTCCTTTCTGTTTTTGTCTCTGCCTCTCCTGAATAAGATTTTTCAGGAACTGGCTTTTCGGTGCCAGCCCTTGAAACAAACTCCCTGAGCGTAGATAGCTTTTCATAAACCAGCTCTGCCTTTCTTGTCTCCTCTTCCATCTTATTTAATGCCTCGCTTATTTGAGAAAGAGATTTCTCGAGCTTTTTCTCGTAACCCCCTGAAAGAGAGTCTATCTGCGACTTTACATCAACCCTCAGCTTTCTCATCTCGCTGTCCCTTTCCTCAATTTTCTCCGAAAGGTTTTTTGCCATTTCAGAGAGTGATGATATTTTCTTGTCCATCAGCTTGAACATTTCCTCATACTTGGAAGTGTTTATTTGGGATGAAAGCTCTGTTCTTGTTTTTTTGATTTCGGCGTCCTTTTCGCTCAGCTTTTCGGAAAGGTTTTTTGCCATTTCAGAGAGCGATGAAATCCTCTTGTCCATAAGCCTGAAGCTCTCTTCTGTTTTCTTTCCAATCTTTGCGAGGGTTTCTTCCATCATCTCTATCCTTTCCTCGAAGTTTGCTATGGATTTCTCCATCTCCGACATTTTTTCAGAGTTAGAGTCAACAAGCTCCTTGAGCTGCTGGGCAAGTTCCCTGTATCTCGACTTCCAAAGCTCTTCCTTTTCCTTAAGGCTCAAAATCCTGCTCTCTATTTTTTTGTAAATGTTCCTTTCGCCTGCTTTCAATACCATATCATTCGCCCTCTTTCAGCATCTCATAGAGTTTTATCTGCTCTTCCTTCCATTCCTTTATGCCGTTCTTGAGCTCTTCCATCTCGTTGACTATTCCTGATATCTCCGCTTTCATTGATTCGTGTTTAGATAAGATGGAATTTATCTCGCCTGAAATCCTCCTAAGTATCTCATCCCTTGACTCAGAAATTCTTTTTTCAAGCTTCTTGTCCTCAATTCCCTCTGTCTCAATCATCTTCACAACTCTTGTAAGGACAGATTCCATTCCCTTTATGTATTCCTGTTGCGCGGAAAGCCTCTTCTCAATCTGACGGATTAATCCTTCGTTCTTTGCCTGCTCCTTTGCCATAAGCTCAAGCGCTGACTGGTGCTTCTCAATCCTCGAGGCAATCTCAGAATCATATGACTGCATCTTCTTCAATGTAAGCCCTGCCTCTGAAATCATTTTCTGAAGTGATTGCCTTGCAGAATCAGCATCTTTAAGCTGTTTGGCAAGAGCTGATGTTATTGCCGGATATTTCTTCATCTCGCTTTCAAGTGACTTTATCCTTTCCAGAACAGCCTTTCTTTCTGAAAGTATTTTCGAGTCAGATGACTGCCTAAAGGTCAGGATTGACTGCTCAACCTTCTTTATCCTGTCGGAGATCTCCTCCTCAGATTTCCTGAACCTTTCATCAAGTTGTTTGGACATCTCGTTAAGCTTTGATATGGTTTGTGTTATAGACCTTACGCTTTCAGAAAGCCTTGCCTTCTCTTCAAGAAGGGCTTTCCTTTCTCTTGATATCTGTTCAGACAGTTCTGCTGCCCTTCTCTCCATCTGCTCTGAAAGTGATGCTGTTTTTTGAAGGAAGGCTCTTCTATCCTCCTTTATCTCCCTTTCGAGGATTTTTCTTGCCTCTGATAAACTCCTTTTCTCGGAAGCCACGTGCGAGTAAACCTGTGAGATTTTGTTTTCAAGCGATTTCTCAACTACTGACATCCTTGAAGAAATCTCTTTATGCGATTCCATAATCTTTCTTTCAATGTCAGAATCTGCCTTTTCCAAACTTTTTCTCTCCAAAGAAAGCCTGTCTTCAAGCTCCTTAAGCCTGCTGTCAAGTCCTTCCAAAACCTCACTGATTTTTGAATCAAAATTCTTGGAAACGGATGAAATCCTGCTTTCAAGGTTTTCGGTTGTTTTTTCGCTGAACGAATTCATTGTTGAGTCAACGAGGTCGAGGTGTTTTTTCTGGCTCGCCAAAAGCCCTGCCCTGAACTGCTCAAGCCTCGTGTTTGTCTTTTCCTCGAACCCTTTCAGCGCATCGGAAAGCCTTTTCTCGAAGTCTCTGTCATTGATTTTTATACCCTCAATTTTTTTGGACAGTGTGGAAATTTTTGCATCAATATCCTTTACAAGCCCTGCCTTGAAATCTGAAATTTTTGCTTCAAGAAGCTCTGCCTGCCTCTTTTGCCACAGCTCTGAGGAAGACTTTGTTTTTGTCATCTTAAGGTCAATTTCCTTTTCAAAATCCTTCATTTTTTCTGCAAGCTTTTCCTCAAACTTCCTGTCCATTGACTTAAGCTCTTCTGTTTTTCTGGAAATAACAGAAATCTTTTCATCAATCATCCTTTCTATATCCGATTTTTCAGAAGCAATTCTATCTGCAAGTTCAGATATCCTTGAATCCAAGCTCTCAGACAGAGAATCTATCTTCGATTGCGCCTGCTCTGCAACAGAGTTTATTTTTTGTTCTATTCGGCTGTCTTGATTCCTTAAAAGAGACTCTGACTTTTTTATGTGACCTTCTATCCTTTTCGTAATTTCTGACTCCCTTGAAGAAAATGATTTCTTAATTTCGGAAAGCTCTTTTTCAAACCTTGTCCTTTGCAAACTCTGCTCCTCGGAAATCCCTGAAACCCTTTTTTCAAGGCTGTCCGAAACTGCCTTGACTTTGGATAACAGGATTTCTTCGTGCCTTTTCTGGCTCTCTCGAAGCCCTGATTTCATATTTTCTGTTTTGCTGTCAATCTTTTCCTCGAACCCTTTCAGCGCATCGGAAAGCCTTTTCTCGAAGTCCTTGTCCTCGAGCTTTAGGGATTCGAGCCTTTTTGAAAGGGAAGCCAGCCTTGAACTCACTTCGGAGGAAAGTGAGGAGATTTTTGAGTCGAGAAGTTGGGAGTGCTTTTTGTCTTGGGAATCAATAATGGATTTTAGTTTGACCTCCTTATCTGCCAGCATTTTCTCATAGGAATTTCTTATTTGGGAAAGCCTTTTCTCAAGCCTTTCATCCTCAATACCTATGCTGTCAATTTTTCTTGTTATCTTACCGACAGAGGATTCAAGCGCTCTTATTGCAGCCTGCTGGCTTGAAAGCTTCTTCTCTATGTTGGCATCAGAAACGCGGGAGTTCTCAAGGCTTTTTTTCAGGGAGGCTGCTGTTGCCTTCAACTGCTTTACAAAAAGCTCGGTGTCCGCGACCCTCTTTTTTGTCTCCTCGTAGGAGGCTGCAAGAGCCCTCAGCGAGTCCATGGAATCTTGAAGCACTTCCTCGGAGGATTCTGTTATCTTCAGGGACATCCTGTCTTCAAGGGTCTTCAGCCTTGAATCAAAATGGTTTTTAATTTCGGAGATTGCGGATTCTACGTCTCCCTCCTCCTTTGACTCCCTTTCCCTTATCTTGTTTACTTGCTCTCTTAAAACAGAAAGGTTTGCACCTATCCTGCGGAGCGATTTCTCGTTTTCAGCTATCCTCTTCCTTGCCTCCTCGTCAGCCAACCTTGTCTTTGAAAGCAAGGAAGAGAGTCCTCTTATCTCCTGCTCAAGCTCCGATATCCTTCGCGCCTCTGCCCTTATCTCGGAGATCTGGTCCTTTATTGGGGTTATCTCCTTGTCAACAAAATCAAGGATTCTCTTTCCAGCCTCCTCGTAAACCATATAAGCCTCGGCAAGCTTCTGGCCAAGAAACCTTGTCCTCTCCAAAAGGAAAGCCCTGTCCTTCTCGAGCTGTTCTATCATCTGCTTCTGGCTCTGAGAATTTTTTTTCAGCTTCTCTATCCCCGAGCTTAGCTCTTCAATCTCTTTCATAACCGCTTAAAGGAGAGTAACTATTCTGCCTTCAGCTCCCTCAGGAGCCCGCTTATCCTCATCCTTTCCCTTTTTATTTTCTCCTCGACGCTCTTCCTTTCAAGAGAGACCTGCCTTATTTCGGATTCAAGCCTTGCCCTGTCAGATGCAAGCTGGCTTTCAAGCTTTGACTGCCTTTCCTTAAGGCTGGAAATCTCGGAATCCATCTTCCTTACTTGTGCAGAAAGCCCTTCCTTTTCTGCAAGCTTCTTCTGAATGGCTTTCAGGGAGGCATCTGCCTGAGAAATCCTTTCCCTGAGTGATTTTATCTCAGCAATGCTTCTCTGCAGGCTTGCAACATTTTCTGAAACATCATCAAACCTGCTTTCGGCATCCCTAAGATTTTGTTCAAGCAACACTATTCTCTCCCTGTCAGCAGCCATTCTCTGCTCTATTGACTTTATAGATGACGATAAAATCTCCGCCCTCTTTGAGAAAACATCCCTGACATCAATAACCTTGTTGATTGTTGCTGCCTGGTCGCTCATCTTCTTGGAAAGTTCTGCCATAAAAGAGTCTGTTGACTTCTGCTTCTCCCTGAGGCTTGCTATCTGGTCAGAATTCCTCTCAGATGATTTCTTCAGTCCCTGAATGTCATAATAGAACTTTCTCTCCAGGTTCTTTGACTTTTCATCAATCCACCTTCTCAAGTTTTCAGGAGCCTCCATCTCCTCTACTGTCTCAAGAATCTCCCTGTCCTTTTCGGACAAAGTCCTTAACTTCTCGTCCACAATCATATTATGTTTCTCGAGCTCCTGAAACCTCGGCTCGAAAAGCTCGACAACTATGTCCTTCACATTTGACTCCAGAACCTTTGGTGTTGTGTACTGCTGCATCTTGACAAGCTGCTCGTGATATTTCTCCATCATCTTTTCCATTCTCTTTCTTATGTTCATCTTGAGTATCTCAAGTCCCTGAAGGAATCTTGCCTCCTCTTCTGCAAACTTCTTGTATGCCTTTTCCTTTTCAGCCCTGAGCTCGTTTATTGTCTCCCTGAACTTCTTCAGTTCCTTTACCTCGTCTTCAAGCGAGCCTGCCCTTTTCTCAAGCTCACTTATCATATCCCTGCTTGACTTCAGGCTGTTCACTATCGGTTCTATCCTCTTTTTAATCTTCCTGTTAACCGTTTCGGGTATCGCTTCCTCCATAAGCTCGTCAGCGGAAAATATAATCTTCTTGAGCTTCTGTATGTTCTCTGCGCCGAGCTTGTCGTTTATCTCCCTGTACTGGGTTTCGAGCTCCTTCAGCTTCTCAAGCTCCTTTACCTTGTCTTCCAGGGAGGAAAGCCTGTACTCAACCTTCTTGCTCATTGTTGCAATAGTCTGGTTTAACGTGTCTATTGACCTTTTCACTTCTGTGAGTTCGGTTTGGAAATCAATTTGCTCCCCAAAGGCAGCAAGTCCTTGTGACACAACTCCCGGCTGCTTTGGCTGATAAAGAGGGCTGCTCAATCTCTCGTTAAGCTGCATCACCTTTTCACCTATGTCCTTTATCTTGTCAAGCTCCTTCAGCCTTTCTGATATTTCTGCAATCTTTGGGTCAATCTTTTCCTTCATTGCGGCAGCAACCTGCTTCTTAACCTCATCCTTGTCCTTGCCGGAGGCGGCTATGCTTTCCTCGAGCTTTTTTATCTTGGCGTCAAACCTCTCACCAATCTCTTTCAGAACTGATTCTATGTTTCCTGTGTCAGGCTTGTTGTCAGAAAGTGTTTCTATTATTTCAGCAAGGCTTTTGCTCTTCTCAGTCAGCTCGGCCTTTTCCTTTTCCAGCTGCTCAAGCTTCTTCTTTGCTTCCTGAAGTTCCTTTTCTATGAGCTGCCCCTCTGCCATCTTACTCACTCAATCCCTTTATCAACTTCTCTATAACAGCCTCCTGCCTTTCAATCCTTGCCTGAATCTCTCTCATTTTGAGCCCTATATCATCTATTTTTGTTTTAAGTTCTGAATTTATTGTATATTTGTCCAACTCTTTGGAAAAATCTGACATTCCAAGCCCTGGCAAAAAGCGATAGTAGTGAAGCCTTTCCTGATAGACCTTGTTTATTTTGTAAAACTCATACGTCAAGAAGCAAACAGAACCTACCAGGGCCACGAACAAGGCAAGTTCAAACATATAAAAATATTGGAATCAGGGTTTATTAATGAAATTGTATAAATATAATAGTATAAATATATTAAAAAAATGGCAAAAAAAAATTTGCCATAAAATAGTGTGTCAGAACAAAATCGAGGGTGGTCGCTGCCATAACTTGCCTTTCGTCAAAAATCTATATTAGGAATGTACAATAATTTGAGGGATTGGTACTCATGCCGAAACTTACTGACTATAAGAATTTCTGGCTTATCTGGCTTAGCGCTGCTGGAAGGCCTCAAGGCATATCGCTTTTCACCATACAGAATGAGTGGGGGATAAAGACGAACTACCTGTATCACGAGGAGGCAGGGTTGGGCAAGCCATTGTACGTGACTATGATAAGGGATGGGTATCTAATTAAGGAAGGAAGAAAGATAAAAGTAAAGTTTGACTGGATTACAGATTTCATTAAAGAAAGGTATCAGCCTTCAGGATTTGTTGACTATTGGATTCCTTACAGGATTATAGGCAGCAAGTGGCCTGATGTTCAGTCATTTATCGAAAAGCATTCATCTGTGCTCTTCGACCCGAAGAACCTCAGGATACTTTACAGGAATAACAAGGATATACTTGGTGATTGCGGCCAGCACATTTTCACTGACATATTTATATACGTTCTGTTCAGCAACCTGATAGTTTTCTGCAAGAAGTACAAGGCGGAAATCGTTTTGAGAATCCTTCTTACAGCCTTCTCGATGTTCACTGAGAGGGATATTATGAACTACATGAGGCAAATTCACAGCCAGATAGGAAAGGAAGTTCCCTTGATAATAAAGGATGAGGCAGAAATGAATGCTCTTATGAGTCCGTTTAACTGGGGCTAAAATTTGACTGGGTTAATTTTATATGAAAATTCGCTCAATAGCAGGTTTTTATTGCTTGGGGAGAATTATTATACAAGTGATTGGGTTCGGCAGGTGTTAAGTTCATATATCCTCTAAATCGCAAAGTTAAAAACAAGACAATGACGACTTTGACCAACTGAATCAGGTCGTCTTTCCAAAACCGGATTGACGAATTCGACCAACATAATAAATTCGTCTTTCCAAATCCTGTCACAAGGCGAAGCGCAATTGGAAGGCAGTGTAACTGCCTTCTCCGTTGAGTAGCAAAGACAACCAACAACAATGTTAATTGTAACAAGGCGAATGTTAAGTGGAAGTTCCGAAGGAACTTCTCCGTCAAGTCACAATGTTAAACAATGGCAAAGCAAAATGTAACAAGGCGAATGTTAAGTGGAAGTTGGCGAAGCCGACTTCTCCGTCACTGTCGCTTTGAGTATAAGTCACAAGGCGAAGCATAATTGGAAGTTCCGAAGGAACTTCTCCGTTGAGTAGCAAAGATAACCAATAAAAATGTGAACTGTAACAAGGCGAATGTTAAGTGGAAGTTCCGAAGGAACTTCTCCGTCAAGTCACAATGTTAAACAATGGCAAAGCAAAATGTAACAAGGCGAATGTTAAGTGGAAGTTCCGAAGGAACTTCTCCGTTGAGTAGCAAAGACAAGCAACAACAATGTTAATTGTAACAAGGCGAAGTATATGACAAGGATAACAGGCGTGGTTTCTGGAAAGGGTGGTGTTGGAAAGACAACACTTGTTGCAAATCTCGGAGCTGCCCTTGCCTCCTTCTACAAGAAGAGAGTGATAATAGTTGACTGCAATGTGACCACTTCTCACCTCGGTCTTTATCTTGGTATGTATTACCATCCTGTCTCTCTCAACCAGGTTTTGAGGGGAGAGGCGTCAATGGATGAGGCTATTTATGATTATACCATACCTGGATTGAAGGTGATACCAGCATCGCTTTCGCTTGATGAACTCAAAGGTGTGGACATAAGCGAACTCAAATACAGGATAAAGGACCTTTTTGGCAAGGCGGACATAGTCTTTCTGGACTCTGCACCCGGTCTGGGAAAGGAAGGTCTCGCAACCCTGAGGGCAAGCGATGAAATTCTTTTTGTTACAACTCCCTTTGTTCCTCACGTGATAGATGTGATAAAGTGCTACCAAATCGCAAAGGAGGTTGGAGCTAAACCACTTGGGCTTGTTGTTAACATGTCAGGGGAAGGAAGGCACGAGTTAAGCCCTCAGGACATAGAAAAATTAGTGGAGCTTCCTGTTATCTCGATAATCCCGAGGGACAAGCACATTCTAAGAAGCCTTGCATCTAAAATCCCTGTCGTCGACCTTAACCCAAACTCCCCTGCCAGCAGGGAAATCAAAAGGCTTGCGGCAGCCATACTAGGGGAGGAATACAAGCCTTACAAGCCAAAGAGGCTGGAGAGGCTGATAAGGGCGATGAGAATAAGGAGATGATTACAAAGTTTTTACCATAGTGCCAATTTTTACATCAATCAAAGTTGCTGTTATAAAAAATCTTATTATACATTTAAACAAAATTATTATAGCAAACAAACATTCTGGCTTCCGTCAGGAGCTTCATATGAAAGGACCCGTGGCCTCTGGAAAGGGTGAAATAGAGGTGTTGGTTTTTTCTGACAAGGATTACTCCAAAAAAATCATTGAATTGTCGTCATCAGTCTCTTCGTCTTTCAGCAGGATATGCTATGTCACGCTTAACAAGCCGTTTTCTGTTGTTTCTGAAAGCCTTAAAAAGTCAGGCGTAAGCACAGAAAAATTCTTCTTTGTCGACTGCACAGGTAAGCCCGAAAGAAAAGAAGGGCAGGCAGTCTATGTGTCTTCTCCGAAGGCATTGACAGAAATGAGCATAACGATAACAAAGGTTCTGGAATTGGGAAAGGTTGATGCCCTTATTTTTGACTCGCTTTCCACTCTTATGATTTATGAGGAGCCTTCTGTTGTCCTGAAATTTTTCCATTCAGTTCTGTCATCCCTAAGGTCAAGGAGGGTGTCGGGATTTTTCGTCTGCCTTAAGGGCGGAACGGGCTCGGGGGTTTTGAAAGACATCTCTATGTTTGCTGACAGGGTGGTGGAATGAGTGCTGACAACAGGGAACAAGACAAATTCCATGAACTGCTAAACAACATGCCTGATGCCATTGCAATTATTGACAGAAAAGGAACGCTTTTTGAGGCAAACGAGGCAGCCGAAAGGCTAACAGGTTACAGAAAAAAGGAGCTTTTGGGAAAGAACATATTTGATACACAGATATTTGACAGGCACACAAAGATGCTTGTTCTGGAAAAAATGTCATTGCGCCTTTCCGGCAAGAAGGTTAGTCCGTATGAGATAGAAATCCGAAGAAAGGACGGGAAGTCAATACCAATTGAATTGAATGCCAGCCTTATTGATTATGCAGGGAAGAAGGCAGTTCTTGTTATTATAAGGGATGTGAGAGAGCGAAAGAAGGCGGAGCAAAAACTATATGATAGCGAGGAAAGGTTCAGGCAGATTTCTGAAATAGTGAAAGAATTTATATGGGAAGTTGATGCAAAAGGACTATATACCTACGCAAGCTCAAACGTAAAAGCGATCCTTGGATACAGTTCAGAAGAGATTGTTGGGAAAAAACATTTCTTTGATTTTTTCCATCCTGATGAAAGGGAAAGCTTGAAAAAGAGTGCTTTTTCGGTTTTTGCCAAAAAAGAGGCTTTCAGGAGATTCATCAATAGGAATTTGCGAAAGGATGGGAAGGTTGTAATACTTGAAACAAGCGGGCTGCCTCTAATTGATAATAAAGGCAAGCTTATTGGGTACAGGGGTGCTGACACAGACATAACAGAGCGCATAAAGACGGAAGAAAAATACAAAAACATAATCCAGACAAGCATAGATGGATTCTGGGTTGTTGACAATAAGGGTAGGTTTCTTGAAGTGAATGATGCGTACTGCAAAATGATTGGTTATACCCGCGAGGAACTGCTGAAAATGAGTATATCGGACATTGAGGCAGTTGAGAAGCCAGAGGAAACAGAAGCTCACATAAAGAATATAATGAAAATTGGTTCAGACAGGTTTGAAACAAAGCACAAGAGAAAAGACGGTAAGCTCATTGATGTTGAGATAAGCGTCAGATATGAAAGGGAGACAGGAGAAATGTTTGTTTTTGCGAGGGACATAACTGAAAGAAAGCAGACAGAAAAGAAAATAACCGAATCATTCGAGAAAGCAAGAATGATGGAGGACATTGTAAACAGAAGCCCTGTCGTCGCATTTCTGTGGAAGAACGCGGAGGGGTGGCCTGTTGAGTTCGTTTCTGAAAACATCAGGATGTTTGGATACGAGCCTGAGGAATTGATTTCAGGAAAAATACCCTACTCGAAAATTGTTCATCCCGAAGACCTACAAAGGATTGGGGAAGAGGTATCGAGATACTCAAAGATGAAAATAAAGGAATTCAAGCAGGAATACAGGATTGTGACAAAATCAGGCGATGTCCGTTGGATTGATGACAGGACTTGGGTAAGGAGGGACCCAAGTGGAAAAATAACGCATTACCAGGGCATAGTAAT
>JAWCLA010000012.1:12265-21149 GCA_039091855.1 Candidatus Aenigmatarchaeota archaeon
CCGAGCGAAAGAGGATGGAAGAAGAGCTGCAGGCAAAAATCAGGGACTTGGAAAGGTTCAACAGGCTCGCTGTCGGCAGGGAACTCAGGATGATTGAGCTGAAGAAGAGGATAAAGGAGCTGGAAGGGGGAAAATGATAACAGGAAAACTTGGGAACAAGATACTTATCGTCATTCTCGTTTTTTCAACAGTGCCTTTTTTTATGGTATCAATAATTTCTCTGATTAACATAGAACATATGAAAGAAATCACAGTACTCCGTGTACAAGAACTTTCTAACATAACAATAAACAAATCAAAAACAGCTCTTGAAGAGATAGGGAAAAACGTTATAAAACAAAAGGCAGAGGATGTTGCGATACAGTGCGAGATTTACATAAAGGCCCATCCGGATATGACTTTGCAGGATCTTCAGAATGATTTAGAATTTCAAAAAATAGCCGTACAACCAGTGGGAAAGACTGGATATACAGCACTGACGGATTACGATACTCTTACATGCAGGTTTCACTCAAACCCGAAAATAGTAGATCTTGATTTGAGTACGTTTGCGGAAAGCCTTCCTGAGTTCTGGGCCATAATGAACAGGACAAGGGGAGGGGTTACAGCTGAAGGGTTCTATGACTGGAAGGACCCTGATGGCAGCATAAGGCCTAAGTATATGTACATAGCAATCATAAATGCGACAACAAGGGATGGTGTGAGGATGCATGTGGCGGCTACAACATATATAGATGAATTCTCTATGCCTGCCAACGAAGTTTCCGAAAAGATCAAAATAGATACTTATAATATGATTTCAGAAACTGAAAGAATAACAGCTGTAAGCAGGATACAGTTCATTATAATCCTTTTATTGTCCATTTTTGCCATTTTAATAATAGCCATAACTGTTTCAAAATCAATAGTAATGCCTATAAAGGTCTTAAAAGAAAAATCCAAGGAAATCAGTGGTGGAAACTTTGACATTAAGATAAATATCAAATCAAGGGACGAGATAGGCGAACTCGCCTCCGCCTTCAATAAAATGGTCGATGACCTTAAGAAATCCCAGGAGCAGATAAGAAGGCACTCCGAGGAGCTGGAGCAGAAGGTGCAGGAAAGGACAAAACAATTGGAACAAAAGGTGAGGGAAGTTGAAGAAAGCCGTGCGGCAGTTCTCAATATGATGGAGGATTCCGAAGAGGCTAACAGGCAGTTGAGGAAAGCTCAGGAAGAACTGAAGAAAGCGATGGAAGAACTGAAGAAAATAGATGTCAAGAAGGACGAGTTCATATCCATCACTGCGCACGAGTTCAAGACCCCGCTCACGGCAATACGTGGCTTTGCCGAACTGCTGAGCAGCGGAAAGGTTGACGAGAAGTCAAGGCAGAAATACCTGAGGATAATGATGGAGGAAACAAAGAGGCTTGCAAAACTTGTGACAGAGATTCTTGACCTTTCCAGAATTGACCTTGGTACATTCAAGTTCAATTTTGAGGAAATTGATGTGAGAAGGATTGTTGAAGATGTGAAAAGCGAGATGAAAGAAACCATTACTGAAAAGGGGTTGAAGGCTGAATATTATGTTTCGGAAAATGTCCCAAAAACCATAGTTACTGACACTGAGAGGCTCAGGCAGGTTCTCATAAACCTGCTCACCAATGCAGTTAAATACACCCCAAAAGGCAGGATATGGCTTAATGTCTTCAGGGAAGGAAACAGCCTTCACTTCGCAGTGAAGGACACGGGAATAGGGATTTCAAAAGAGCACATACCAAAGCTTTTCCAGAGGTTCTACCAGATTGACTCCTCATATACAAGAGCCCAAAAGGGAAGCGGTCTCGGGCTCGCTATATGCAAGGAAATTTTGGAGGCAATGGGAGGAAAGATATGGCTGGAGAGCGAGGTCGGTAAGGGCTCAACATTCCACTTCACAATACCATTAAAGCAGGATATAAATACAAAAAACAAAAATTAAGAAAGGTCTTTGGATGAAAGAGACACAACTTGCATTTGCCGTTATTCTTGCAGCAATGGCTGCCACAACATTATTGTACATTACAGCTCCTGCCATCGATAACTTCTTCATAATAGCGGATCTTCTTGTCGTGGCTCTCTCGTTTGTTGCGCTTGCTTTCGGCATAATGGCATTTAGGATTCATGGCTTGGGAAACCTTCAGGGAAGGATTATGCTCCTTCTTTCCCTTGGGGTTTTTTTCTGGTTTCTTGGGGAATTGACATGGGCTGTTTACGAGATAGTATTGGGTATAAATTCCCCGCTTGCTTCTGTAGCTGATATGTTCTGGTTTGCAGGATATCCATTGTTTTTCGCAGGGATTTGTCTGGAGCACAAGGTTGCGGGAACAAAGGTGATAAAAAAAGACAGGATGTTCATGTCCCTTTTTGTGATAGTGCTGGTTTTTTCTTCTCTCAGCCTGTATATGATACTGCCGGTTTTTGAAAACGCAGAAATGACAGATATTGAAAAGGTGGTTTCAGCTGGCTATGTGATAGGCGATGTTGTTCTTTTGGCAGGAAGTTTCGGGCTAATAATATCGTTCGCTGGAGGCAGGTTCGCAAGACCTTGGCTGCTTATAACCATTTCCATAATCCTGTTTTCCATTGCCGACATTGCCTATTCCTATCTTGGAACTGCATACGAGACAGGAAGCTGGATCGACCTGCTGTGGGACTTTGACTACATGTTTATGGCTTACGCCTTCTATTACTACAGGCAGTCGTTCGGCAGCGGACTCTTTAAGGGAAGGAGGCAAAAATGAGCTTGAAGGAGGAGGTGAGGAAGATATTTCAGGAACTTTTCGGCCCAGAGGTCGCAAAGGAAGTGGACAAGTTTGATGACCCTGAACTTTATCCAAATGATTTTCTGGAGGAGTGCGAATACTTCCTGGAAAAGCTGATAGGAAAGGAAGCCGCGAGGAAAAGGACTGGGCCACTTTATAAAAAATATATCAAAGGCGGGAAACAGCAGGGGAAAGCCCCAACAAAAAAAAACACTATGATATGTGAGGTTTGGTTTAAGGATAAAGATTTTCAACATTTTAATTTTAATCCGATATAAATATCAAGCAGGTAGTTGTATGCCCAAGAAAAAGATAATGATAGTGGACGACGAGGAGAGCCTTGTGGAGCTTGTAAGGGCAATATTTGGGCAGGAGGGTTTTGAGGTTATATACGCTTACAGCGGTGCAGAATGCCTGGAGAAGCTGAAAACAGAGAAGCCCGACCTCATCCTTATGGACATGATGATGCCTGGGATGAGCGGAAGGGAGACGACAGAGAAGATAAGGAAAAACCCAAAGACAAAAGACCTTAAAATCGTTTTCCTGACGGTTGCAAGGTTCTCGGAAGTTGGAAAGGACTCACTTAAAGGGCTGAACGTTTTGGACTACATAACCAAGCCCTTTGACAACAAGGACCTCGTGAAAAGGGTGAAGAAGGCATTAGGAAAATGATTTTGGAATTTCCAAAACCATATCCGCAAACATAGTTATGTCAGAGATAAGCCTGCTTGTCTCCTCTTCTGGAATGGAATTCCCTGCAGAAATGAGGTAAACCTTTTTCGCCTTCTTGTAGATGTTTTCTGTAAGCAATTCGTGAGTAAACCTTAACACATCAAATATGTCCTTGTATTCGAGAATGCTGGTTATGGAATCGAATATTAAAATCCTGCATCCCCTTTCATTTATTGCGCATGAAATGGCTTCCTTTATCTCGGAAAGGGAGTAAGGCGAAGTGACAAAAAAGCAGTTCTCAACAGGCTCCTCTTTTCCATAATAGCTGCTCAGAGTGTCTATGAAACAGAATTTCTTTGCGTCTATCCCTCTTGATACAATAAGCCTTTCAGCATTATCATAGGTGTTGCTTAAGCAGACATAGCATATCTTTTTGCGCACCCTTTCTGCTGCCAGAGCTATATCCGCTACCCTTTCCGAATAGTCATTCTCTTTTAAGAAAAACACAAGGAAATTGCTTGCTCTTATGCAATCCGTAAATTCGTTATTCATATAAACTTTTTAGCCTTTGTATATAAATAAAAAGTTTAAACTTTTAATTAAATTATTTATATATAAATGTTATTTAATTAAATATGAATGACTTTTTGCAAAAAGTCGTTGAGATTCGCGAATTTGTAAGGGCTGAAACAGGGATGTTTGCCGCGGGAATTGCGCTTTCTGGATATTTTTTATATAATGAATTGTCAATGATTGCAATTTTCGTTTTTCTCACAGCGTTCTTCTCAAGTTGCGCAATATATTCCTACAATCACAGAACTGACAAAGAGGAAGATAGAATAAACAATAATGGCATAAACCCGCTTTCTATAGAGGGCAAAGGTATTTTAATAACTATCTTATGCCTGGCCGCTTCTTTTGGCTTTTCGCTTTTTCTTTCTTTCGCATCATTTATTATTTATTTGATTTCAATTTCTTCTGGAATGCTATATTCAACTTTCAGGCTGAAAAAATACTATTTCATTAAGAATTTTTATGCCGGGGTTGTTTTTTCCCTGCCATTCCTAATGGGAGAAACGGCTTATGGATTTTCATATGAAATGCTTAACTATCTTCCTGTGCCTTTTCTTTCTGGTTTTGCAATAAACCTGCTTGGCGACATAAGAGGATTTAATGGAGACTTATATGCTGGCCTGAAAACGTTGCCTGTAATAGCAGGTATGGAATGGGCAAAAAACATACTGCACGGAATATTGTATTTGATAGTTTTTCTCTCTTTGGTTTGCTACCCGTTTTTTGTGTACTTGGCCCCATTTATGGTTACGCTTTCTATCTTTCTCATTAAGAATGATATGAAAATCACAAGGGCTTGTATGATATTTTCCTTTGCGACGCTGCCTGCTTTCATTTTGGTGATGAAATGGATATAACCAAAAGGTCAACCTCGCCACTAATGAGGCAGTTGTTTGGTGAGGATATAGGGATAATAGCAAAGGATTATAACAACCATATAGCTGAAATTGCAAAAAAGAATCCGTGCCTTAAAGGGGTTTTTTCAGAGTGCACAAACAGGACAGGATTTCTTCTGCCATATTTGTCTGCTGAATATGGATATTATTCTGTCAAGGGTAGTTTTATTCCTATGCAAATGAAAAAAATTGTTATGGGGTTTGGGCTTATAGGTCTTGCAGTATCAATAGATGATGACGTGTCGGATGAATATTCATATGACCACCTGAAAATGGTACAAAATGTATCTGCTTCCGAACTTATACAGAATCTTGCCTACAGGCTTATATTCGAAAGTGATGCTGTTGTAGAAAGCAAAATTGTGATGTCAGAAATATCAAATGCCCTTTCTTCGACTGCAGTATACCAGTGCGCTGATGCAGAAAACATAGCGTCTTTTGATAACACGGGTTTTGATATTTCAAAATACCTTTATGCGGCGAGAAAAACATCGTGCCCAATAAAATATGGATTAAGACTTGGGATGCTTCTTGGCAATGGGAATGATTATACAAGAACAGGCGAATTCATAGGAGAGCATCTCGGTATCGTATTGCAGCTTATAGATGATTTGATAGACATAAATGATGACATAAAAAATTATAAAGGCTCAGTAACGCTTCCTATATTCCTTATTAATAATGGCATATCCATTGAAATAATATTCAATATGATTGATCGCAGCCTTTGCAAATGCACGAGGAAAGCGAAAAATCTTCCATTCAGAAACAAAATCTGTCAGATGATAAAAGGATTTTATGATATAAAGAATTCCACAAGAACAAAGTTTTATGAAAAATTATTGAAAGATAAAGACAGAATGCGGGTATTACCCGGTTTTATATGATATTCTGATGCTTTTTCCAAGTTGGTTTATTTCTGAAAGCCTGCATCTTCTGTCAGTGAGTAAAAGGTATCCAAGTATAAAATGGGATAGAAATATCCAGTTGTCATCATTGCTTTGTATACCATAAGGCGGGTTTTGTATTTCAATGTCAATCCTTTCTCGGCTATAAACAATTTTTACCTTTCCCCATCCGAATACCTGAAGTATGTTCTTAAGCAAATTAATTTTGCTTTCAAAAGAGGAATCCTTTTCTATTATTTCATCTAAGAAACAGCTTGATATTTCTGATACTATATTGATTAGTATTTTCTTGGTGCCGAATATGTGGAAAAGTGTGTTTTCGCCTATTACCACAGACTTTCCCCTAAAAGTCATCCTGTTGCCTTTCAAAACAAGAACGTGGGCTTTAATGTATTTTTTCAGTTCCCCCTTTCCCCTGAATGTGTTGAGTCTTAAATATAGGGTTTTACTCTTTGATTTTACGCTGAATGGCAGGTGAGTTAGCCTAAAATTGTAAACTGATTTTACAGGGCTTTGCTCTGCATAAATCGTTTCGGCCTTGCATCTGTAAATTCCACTCAAAACACCCTCCCACAATCCCTTGCAGAATTCGTTTTCCCCTGTGTGTCTTGTTATTGCCTCATCATATGTAATAAAAGTTATCTCATTTCCATTTATTTCTGCACGAAATTCCTCAAGAAGCCCTAGTTCTATCCATACCCTTTTCAAAAATCTGTTAAAGAGTATGTTTTTTGGTGCATTTTCCATAATCTTTGGCATAAAATTCTTTACATAAAGAAATCCCCATTCCCTTGCAGCATCCATCATTTCTTTTTTATAGCCTGCAAGCTCGCATTTCTTTATGTATTTTGCCAGTATCTCCTCAAAAAACAGCACGTCCCTCCTTTTGCTTATTTTGAATTTGTTTATTATTCCGCCGAAATCTGTTTCTATTATGTTTCTTATTAGTAGCCGTGAGATGCCCATATTTAGATTTTTCTTTGGTGTATAATAAGGATTTAAGGTTTTTTTCTATGAGTTAATTATGCCAAGTGTTGAAACTATTCTTCTGAAAAGAATTCTTCTGGGGCTTAACAGAATAGAGAAAGAGTTAAGGGAAATAAACAGAAAGCTTAGGACCAGATGATTAATGTGAACTAATTAACATACTAGTTGTCATTTCTGGTGCATTCAATAAATAGATGAGAAATGTTGTGTCATTTAGCAGTAATATGAGAATTTCAAAACTCTGAAAAAACTCGTATATTTTTTAAGTGGTTAAGATTATATCACCTTTACTTCCCCAAGTTTTAGCCCATAGCTGTCTATTATGAACTCGTGAGAAACCTTTGCATCAAAGGATGAATATCTAAGCTTATGAATTGTAAGCGACCTCATCGGTTTCTCCTCCAACTCCATAAAGGACAGCTGAACAATCCCGTCGCACTCAAAAGACTCATCATTCCCGCTGTCTATACTATCATTCTTGGCCTCGCAGATTATTAGGGAGCATCCTATGCCTTTCAGGTATTTGAGCATCTCTGAGAAATGTATTCTGTAGCCTCTTTTGGTGTCAGCGAACATAAGCATCTTGTTGGTGTTGTCTATAACCATCCTGTCAATCTTTGGATATTCGCTGAGCAGGCTGACAAACCTTTTCAGTGACATGTTGCTCTCTCCCATTGCTATGTGCTCTATAGCGAGGTTTTTTCCAAGAAATTTTTCCACGTCCTTCATCCTTTCGAAACCTTTGCACGCCCTTATTAGTTCATCAGCGGTTTCATTCAGCGTTACATAACAAACCTTTTCACCTTTTCTTGCACCTTCGAGAAGGAAGTTCATGCCAAAAAGCGTCTTTCCTGTTCCAGGACCTCCTGAAAGAAGTATTGTTGTCTTTTCTGGAAATCCTCCTCCAAGAATCTTGTCAAGTTTTGGAATTCCTGTTGTTACTTTACTCATCTTCCTCCCCTCCAAATTCCGGGATCCCCATCACCTTTCCACTGAGCCTTGCTATAAGATAGACAGAACCATCAAGCTTGAAAATCCTTCCAGGGACCTTTCTCCTGATTTTTTTTACCTGAAGCCTGTCAAGGGATTTCTTTGGGAGCATAAGCCTGTTGCTGTTTCCTAACTTCCCTGTTGTCATAAGCTGGCTCAGGAACTTGGAGCACACAGGTATTACCATAAGGCCAGCCGTTTCCTGTTTAAGAAACTCGTACTCCTCTTTGGAAAGCTTCATGGTTACGAGAAAGTTATTGTTTTTGACGTTTATGGAACTTATTTCAGCCATGGTTTATATGTCTCTTTGAAATATTTAAACCTTTTGCTTGACTTTGGGTTTTTATACAGGTAATATAATAATATATTAAAGACATTGGCTGCTTTTAAGAAATCGGGTGGTATTTTGGCTGGCCTTGGGAAAAAGCCAAAGAGAAAGAATTCAAAGCCGGATGGAATTTTTGATGTTGAAAAAATAAAGAAGGCTGTTGAGGCGGAGTTCAGGAAAGGTGCAAAAACATACCCTGACAATAAGGAGTATATCAAAACAGGAGTTCCTGGTTTTGACGGGCTTTTTGATAAAGGAATCCCAAAAGGAAACGCTGTTCTTATAGCAGGAGGGGCGGGTTCTGGAAAAACAATAATGTGCCTGCAGATTTTGGCTGAGGCGGCAAAAAACGGAGAGAAATGCCTATATATGAGCTTTGAGGAATCAGAGGAGAGGCTTAAGCAGCACATGAGGGATTTTGGCTGGAATCCTGACGAGCTTGAGAAAAGCGGAAACCTTCTCATAAAAAGGTTCAGCATATTTGACGTTGCGAGGTCAATAGACGCACTTCTCGCAAAGAGGAAGGGAGAACTTATGATAGACGTTAAGCCCGTTATCCTTCCTGACGGATTTAAGCCGGACAGGGTTGTTGTCGATTCCCTGACTGCAATAGCTTCTGCCTTTGCAGGAAGGGAAACGTACAGGAGCTATATAGAGCAGCTTTTCAGGTATTTCGAAGAGTTGGGAACAACATCGTTCCTTATCACAGAAACGGAGCAAATACCGAAGATATTCAGCCCCACGGGC
>JAWCLA010000013.1:0-17652 GCA_039091855.1 Candidatus Aenigmatarchaeota archaeon
GTCTGCACATCTAGGATTGCCCGCGTTGCCTATGCAGAACCTTGCCAGCTCTGCTGTCACAATCCTGCACTGAACAGGATGCTCGTTGCAGTACTCCCTGCATTCATCCCTGTTAGGTTCCTGCATACACCTTACTGCCAAATTTGCAGCGAGCCTTACACAAGCCTTCGGTTTGTTCTTACAGTATTCAAGGCATTCTGAATGGTTTGCATTGTCAAGGCAGAATTCCGCAAGGTTCCTCACTATGCTTCTGCACTTGTCAGGGTTCTGCTGGCAGAATCCCCTGCACTTCCCATGGTCTGCATCAGTTGCACAGAAGTCTTCCAGCTTCTTCTGTATAGCATTGCATACAGGGGTGTTCGGGTGTTCCTTGCAGTAATTTTCGCTTCTCTCTATCGCGAAAAGCCTGCAATCTGTCTCTTCAGGATTGTCCTTGCACCAGCCCTTCATAAACTCCCTGCATCTTGAATCATCAATGTTGTTCTTCCTTATGCAGAAAGCCTTGAAGAGCGCGAGACATCTGGTATCGGTTGGGTTGTTCTCGCAATAGCTTTCTATTCCAGCGCTGCAGTTTCCTGTTTCCCTGCAGTATTCCCTGAGCTTTTCCCTCCACTCATTCTTCTTCATTATCCTTGGGGCCTGAAGTATGTGGACATTGTAGGTCGTTCCGTCAACAGTAAGCGTTCCTGCCCACACTTCTGTGTCTTCCTTTATCACTGACTTCACGCTTATAGAACCTGCCATTGTATCATTCCTGTAAAGGTCTCCTGTCGCAGAACCGTTCTCTATCGCAACATTCCTTATCCTGAACTTCTCCTCATCAAGGAAGAGAACGCCTATTGCGACCTTTGTTTCAGTGTCATTTACAGTTACCTTCATTTTTGCCACACCAACCTTCACTATCTTGAAATTGGTGGGATCAGAAGGCAGGGACGCTATACCCTTTCCGAGGAAGCCCAACGTTTCTATAGCAGGAGCTGTTGCTGATGTCTGGCCCCCAAGGTTTTCTTCTCCCAGAACGAGTGCAGGAGCTGCCACAACAAGCATTGCTGCAACTGAAATCAATAAAGCCTTTTCTCTCATTTTCTCATCACCTGTTTTTTATAGTGCGATTCGGTAAAGAGTTGATTTATCACTCGAACCACACTATAACAAATATATGGTTTCAACTACTAAAATATTGGATGAAACGATATGAAACGGTAGAAACTAATCAATCCCGTAGAAAAGTTTAATGCAGCTGTCAAGGTCCTCCATCAATTCCATATCAATTGCATCAGCAGGAGTTACCCACCTGTACTCCCTGTGTTCTTTGTTTATCCTAACCTTTGGCTTTTTCTCAAAACCTGTATGGAAAATGTGATATACAAAGTCAAAATCAGGATACCTTAAGAAAAATCCCGAGAAGCGTCTGAGCTTTTTTGGATTAAGAATTATCCCTGTCTCTTCCTCTATCTCCCTTGCCATTGCCTCTTGTGGCGACTCCCCATTCTCAATCACTCCTGAGGGTATGCACCACTTATTCGCTTCTATGTCATCGTCCTCTCTCCTGAGCAAAAGAAGTATCTTTGAATCATATTCGCAAAAGCATCCCGCTGCCCGAAGCTTTGGTTTGAAATCTTTGGGAGGAATTACATAAAGCATATTGATTAATGGAAATAAAAAAATAAAAAAAGATGGTATGGTAAATTACCATGCCCTTTTTATACGCATGCCCCATTCAGGCAGGCCGTGAAGTTTCCGGTACATGTATAATTACCTATGTTGTACGCATAGTTGCCTACACAGTACCACTCGCTGAGCGTCCAGTTGTTAATACAAATATCCGTGTAAGAGTACTGGTTGCCATTATACACACCGCTTACTGTTCCACGTGTCCAAACGTTTACTCCACCATCTGAGTCGCTGCACGAGTCAGAAGGCGGCAAAGAGCATGTGCCATTAATGCAGCCATAAAGGCAGTCTTGTTGCAATATTTGTGTTATGTTAGAGCCGCATGCCCCATTGGCACAGTAATAGTCTACATAATTTCTGTAAACGTCACCGTTTAGACAGTAGTTGTTGCCAATATAGCCATCTGTCCCGCAGTTTTGCTGTACGCTTGATTTGTATTTGTCAGTGCAGTAGTATTCCATAACAACTTCAGAACTCACGCAATAGTCACTGTTGAAGTATGGCTTGTTTTTATAATAGCCTGAAACAGCCCCAAAAACACTTGGAACTATTCCACCGTCAGAATCACTGCAGGAATTTACTACCCTTGCTGCTTCCACCGAAATGGCTGTTATCGCTATTATGAATATCCATACCTGGATAAAAGCCCCGTAAACAGTTATCTGCGTCCATCTGTCCCATTTCATTATTTACCTCCACCTTTTTATCAGTGTTGATTGTTTGTAATATATTATTAGTTTACAAATAATTTATAGACCATTGCACAGGCGAGTGAAATGTAAATTTTTAAATACCCTGTTGTTGCCCACTCGCTTATTCAACAGGCATATAATTAGGTAATGAGACTGAAATTTCGGCGATAGTTTTTTTTGGAACGGAAAGCACATCACCACTGATCGCAGACTATGGAATTCTTTATTTTAAATGCTCGGTTAATTTGCCCGCTCGCCTATCCACCAGTCACATGCAATAGGTGAATAAGACTGGTGGAATTTCGGCGAGCACTGTTAATTGGCGATAAGACGCTAATTTATCATTAAGATGGTTTTTGTGAGATTGCTGATGGTGACTTTTTGGGACGGACTAAGCCCATACCCACCACCGGTCACAGACCGGTGGAATTCTTTATTTAAATCAGCCCTTCCACTCAATCCTCCTGTTCTTTCCGCTCTTCTCCTTCTGTATAAGCCCCTTTCTTTCCAGCGACTTTGTTATCCTGCTCACCTTCGCCTTGGAGAAACCCAGTTCCCTAACCAATTTGTTCTGGTAGCACACCTTCCTTTCCCTCAAAATCTCCACAACCTTCCTCTCGTCCTCCGTGAATCCTTTCAGGAAGACCTGAGCGTTCCTTTTCCTGAACCAAAGAAAAAGCCACAAAATGCTTGCAAAAAAAATTGCCACAACGGGAAAAACCAGGAAATCCGTTGAGTGATAGGGATTGCGAATCTTAATGGAAATTGGTATGTCATCCGGGTTTTCAATTGACCATTTCAGGTATATCCTCCTCCCGTCCGTTGTTTTTAACAGGCTTTCAGGATATAGCATATCATTGTAAACAGAAAACCCCTCGGGAAGTATTGCCGTTATCTCTGCCCTCTCCAACCCCTCCGGAAACCTTATAACAGTGAAGAACTGCATAGTGTTTTCCTTCCAGAAAACGAGCTCGTTGGTGAAGAATTGTATGAATATATCCCTTGTTCCATTAGGAACAAGAATTCTTATTTTTTCGCCGTTTGCAGTTTTATCTATATTGTAATGCATTTTATTTTTCCCGTCCGTAACCTCCAACCCGGAGATTTCGCCTTCAACCGTGTAGGTGAAATATGACTCCCCAACCTCTCCTGCAAAGGAGATGTGAATTTCCTCCTTTACAGTTCCCGATGGCTGGATGTCAAACACGACCTCGTGCCCTGATATGTCAACCGCCCTTACAGGGGTGGCAAAAAGCAATAAAACCATGCAAAACAAAAACAGGACATTTTGCCTCATAACCAATTTTTATTCAAGGGGCTTATAAATAAGCCTTCCATTATTAGGTTGTAAATCATCTGTTTAAGGCGGTAGATAATGGCTGACATATTACAGGAATATTTTATTAACCCGATACTCATAAACGGCTGGTTCAACCCGGTGAACACACTGCTTTGGGGCATAATCCTCGTAGTGGCATCTTTCCTTGTTTACAACAAAATCCTCAAGCCACTGAAAATTCCTGTTGACAGGCAGTTCGCTTTTGCAACCCTTCCATTTGTCTTTTGGGCATCTTCCACAAGGGTTCTAAGGGATTTCTTCTATGGCGTTGCCCGTGAGGCATCCGTAAGCCAGCAGTTTATGACAGATATAGTTTATCAGGCATCCCAGATACAGCAAACCGCTTATTCACAAATTCTCGGTTTTATCCCCCTTCCCCCTTTCGCGTGGCTTTTTTCCTGGATTATAGCCTTATTCCCCACGCCGGGAAGCTACGTTTTCACTTTCATTTTTGCACTTTTCGCCCTTTTGCTTGGATTGATAATACAGAGGCTTTCCAAAATCCAGTATTGGAAAGCAATGCTAACGACAGGGGCTTTCGCCTGCCTGGTTAACATCTTTATGATTCCTCTCAAAAACCCTTTGGGACTTGGGATGATACTGGGAATAACAATCTCTTTTTCAGGGATTTTTTTCCTTCTAACCCTCATTCAGGAAAGGAAGGTTTTAAGAATTCCCCAACTCAGTATTTTTTCCAGGGCCAATTCCGCCATACTTTCCTGCCACATCCTGGACGCCTCTGCAACGTTTGTTTCGGTCACTTATTTCGGCTACCTCGAGCAGCACCCTGTGCCGAGGTTCTTCATAGAGTCATTCGGAGGATGGACGTTCTTTGCACTAAAGCTTGCCGTTTTGCTGCCTTCTTTGTGGATAATAGACAAGTACGCAAAGGAGGGTGAATTCAGGAACTTCCTGAAGATTGTTATTCTTATCTTGGGCTTGGCACCTGGGTTAAGAGACGCGATAAGGCTTGGCGCCGGTGTTTAATTTTTCCCAAGTAATGTTCTCCGTTTTGCCAGCTTAAATTTTCATTCAACCACAAAGTCAATTTGCAATTTATGAATGATAGAGAGTCTGGCACAAAATCAACTTTAACACTTTGGCGCGCAAACGCCCTTTCCTCCCGGAACCTCAGGGCAGCATTTTTGGTCCTTTGCGCAGTCGTCATCGGTGCAGCACCAGCTGCCAAAATCTACTTTGATTATTTTTTCCTGTGAAATCGAGTAAGTGTATTTTGCTTTGGCTGTTATAACATACGATTTTGTGGGGCTGTTTCCAAGCTTAACTTCCAGTTTTTTAACATGGCAATAGAAGTATTTATCTCCAGATTTCATACTTTCCCATTTAATGGTGCAATGACTATCTTTGCATTCTGGTTTTGCATATGGAACGCAATTATCAATATCAAAATCCTTTGGATAAGTGAGTTCCACACTCTCAATATTTTCTATCTTACCACCTTTTTGTGCGCTTAGAATGCTAAGACCTATGTGGAAATCCTGGTCCTCCCTTATTGGGCTCTTCAATCCTGGTGTTCCTATAGGGAACCTGACAGGCCCGCTTGTGTATTCTGACTGAACGTCCTTGAGCTGTAGCTTGTCCATTTTTGAAAGCCTCTCCCACTCGTCTTTGCTTATGAATTCGAGCTTTTCAGTTCCCTTGCCTAAAACCGAGTCAGTTGTGTATTTGTATCTAAGGGTTATGTTTATGGGTATGTATTTTTTCCTTAAGTCATAATCTTTAACAGCTTTACATTTTACGTTACCTGAATAATAAGTCTGCCATATGTTTTGGCGTGGGAAATTGTTATCTTGTTTTTCATCAAAATAGTAAACACATCTATAATCCTTATCATTATTCTTGCATTTATCGGTGTTTATGCCGAGCTCACTTATTTTTATACGTGAGCCTGATGAGGACATAGGAGCATTGGAACCAGAACTGATTTCTATCTCTACATTTTGGGCGTCATATCCCCCACTGTTCTTTATATTAGCAGTTATCATAAATGGTTGCTCAATCAAAACGGGCGTCACCTCGAAGCTTGTGATTTCCAACCCGTAAGCACCTGTTTGTCCCACAGGATTGTAAGCATAGCTTCCATTCATAAGCATTGTTGCATATCCCACAGGATTTGTCAGCAACATCCAGGCATTGCCTATAGTACCGCTTAACTGGGACCAAGCATTTCCAAGAGGCTGGAAGACAGATGAAGCATAGTTATGAACAGTGGGCCACCATTCGCCAAAGAAGGCAACACCTACATCCTGGGAACCAACACCTATTGCATAAATAATAAAGGACCCTATGATTATAAAAATCCCAGTTGTTGTCCTTGATTCTATGTCACTAGCCAATCCTGAGACGAGCCCGAAAAGCCAAATGCCTGTGAAAATTATCGCGCTGGTATTCCACTTCCATGGTTCCATCATCAACATTGAAAGGAAAATCAGGCCAACGCCTATGAGCAGAAATATGGAATTTTTGTTCCAGAAAGAAATACCGATAAAGAAAGCTGCACCAAAGAAAACAACAATTCCCAAGTAAGGCACGACTCCTGACACACCCAAGTCAAGACCCAGACCTATTGGACTATCTCCAAAGCCAAATGCCCAAAACAAAAGAATACCCATAACTATTCCAAAAACCATTCTGTTTATAGTGTTCTCGGCGTTCCTGTTGGTAAAGGGTATGAAAAAAAGGAAAGCCCATGCCAAAACACAAAGGAACCAGGAATTAAATGCATAAAGAAAAGCCAACCCAACAAATAGACCAAAGGCTGACTTTGACCATGCCTTAATCAAATTCTCAAAGTCATATCCGGGCATACTTACACTTCATCCTGGGATATAATCCTGCTCAACCATCTTGCCCTGCCACCTTCATGCACTCCTGTATCGGTTCTTTGGAACTTTATACTTGCATAAGCAATAAGGGCCGCTATTACTCCAATTGGTTTTGCAAGGGGTATTGATGACAAAACAAAAGCGAGGCTCAGGAGCGCAAATCCAGCTACGTGCAAAAGATGCTTGAATCCAGTTGACCAGGCAACGCTCTCCATCCTGAAATCCCTCAGCATAGAGATGGTTATCATTGTGTCATTCTTTCTCTGCTCTTCAATCTGTGCCTCAACGTCGGCACCCGCCTTTGAATATTTTTCCGATTTCTTCAGGTTTTCATAATACTCATTTATTTTCTCTATCCTATCCCTTATCTTACTGTAATTGTTTGGGGTTGGCAGGATTGAGGAAATCAAAAAGCAAATAAATGCGAAAAAGAAAAGGGGGCTCCCTAAAATGGCAGATGCAACAACACCTGCAAAAAGGAACCCTGCGCTTTTTGTTATATTTGATTTCAGGTTTCCTGTCATGTCAGAAAATATGTTGACCTTTCCTATTGCACTAGGTACATATCTTACGCTTCTCACATCAAGTGAATTATCTTTTTCCTTGAGCCTCTCCATCTCCCATTTTAGCATCTCCCTTTTTGCCTCATTCAGGTCATAATCAAACATCTGTCTTATGTATTTTGCATTCTCCTCTGGAACAACACCTGCCTTTACAAGAGCCCTTAGCCTCCTATCCAATTTGTCTCTATCAAACCTTATGCGCTTGTAATGCGCAAATATCTTCCTTATTCTCTCTCTTGTTTCCCTTGTGCCTCCTGTGAAAGAAACCTTGTGACTCATTTCTTCAAGAGGCTTAAGCTCGAAATTTTGGTGAGCAGTATCAGGTGGCGGAGGTATTACAACCTTGTCAACATATTGGGAAAGGTATCCTCCTTCTGCTCCTTCTGCAATATACTCTCCTGCTTGTATTTTTTCAGGCTTAACTCGTCTTTCAGCCATCATATGGTATTCGCCAGGAGGAAGGTTGTAGATTTCATAATGACCCCTGTCATCGGTGGTTACACTTATATCAGCGTAAGGTCCCCAAATCCTAACCTTTGCACCAGGAACTCCCTTCCTCCATTTTGGAAATTGGGGATGATGTTTTCCCAAATAAGCTGTTTCTTCCGACCCTTCAAAATGGCCGTGCCAGACAAAACCTTCTATCGAAGGTTTAGGCTTTTGTTCATCTCCAAACAAATACTTTTCAGGCGAATACCTTTTGAATTTCAGATTTCTCTCAGGTGATTCCTTAAAGTCTTTGTATGCTTCATCTACCGCTCTTCTAATATGCTCGTCAAAACCGAAAGTAATATTGCCTATCCCCTTAGATTTATAAAAGGGTTTACTGAATTGCTCTCTCATCACTTTGATCGCTTCGTTTTTTGAATATGATTTAGCTCTTAATAATTCTGCGGTTTCTTTAAGATTCAGATTTTTTAGATTCAGGTCAGAAGAGTGTTTTATTATCATATATATTTCTTCAGGTCTAAGATCACGATATTTATCTTGATAATATGCTACTTGTTCAACCTCTTCATTGGTCGGTTTAAATCCTGCATCTAATAAAATTTTCTTTATTTTAGCTTCTGTTTCAGTAACCATCACAACCACTCAAAATACTCATTTGGCGTCTTACCTTCTATTAATAATTATGTTAATTTGAATAAAAATAAGATAGTCTTTATTTGATTGCGATAACTTAAATCTGGAATTTGAGCAAAGGCCAAAGGCTGGCCTTTAACCTGTAAGCTTTGATGCCACTTAACTTCCAGATTGAAAGCGCTTCCAAATTAATAGTTTTACAGAATTAAATTCGCAGAGACCTTTGTTTCTATTATTCTCGTGTTTCATTAATCTCTTTTTCAAGCTTTTTCATCTCCCTTTCCTTCTTTTCCTGAATCTCTTTTTCAAGCTTTTTCATCTCCCTTTCCTTCTTTTCCTGAATCTCTTTTTCAAGCTTTTTCATCTCGTACTCGCGTTTCTTTTCCAAGCGAGCTTGCCATTTGTCTAATAATGGTTTCATTGTTTGCCAGTTTATGACATCGTTCAAATATCTGCATTTGATCATGAACCTGTCTATCACAGCCTTGAAGTATCTTTCTTCAAGTATTTTCATAGCAGCGCATGAATCCATTATTTGATAAAAGAAATGTCCAACAACCTGATTTTTCGACGAATATTCTAGCAATTCCTCTAACTTCAAATCCTTTATCTCCCTTTTAATTTCTGGGAATGGGTCTAGACTCATTGGCAAATAATAATAAAAAAGATACAGTGCAACGTTATCCCATGTGTCATTATTTTTTTCAACGTTTATTCTTCTGGAATTCAGTTCATTCAACAAGTTATGGCTTACAGTGAGGTATTTCGACTGTTCTGCCGACGTCGAATAATCCTTCATTCGCGAATGGTAAATCCTAAAAGAGTAATGCATTGATTCATGCAGTGGTGTATGCGTATTCTCATATGCCTTTTTAATAAAGCAAAATGGACCTGAATTAATCCCTCTTACACTTGTACCCATTTTTAAAATTCTGCAAAATTTATCCCATTTATCATCCGGCACAATGATAGTTACATCATAAAGTCGCAGTCCTCTTTCAGATTCTAAATTGTTGAATTTTTTAATTTCAGCATTTTTAAGACAGTCTTTTATTTCAATTTTTTCTTCATCTGTTTCTGATAGACAAGTTGAAACATACTCAAAAAATGCATTTCTATTCTCATTTGCTAATTCCAAAAGAAGGTTTTGGTTCCTTTTAGCTGTTTTCAAGTCAGATAGAAGTCCTCTTACATTACTCATTATAAGGGCCCGCTCCGCTTTAAAACTAAATCCACAAGAAGTGCAGTACTCATTTAATGTTTCGTTTAGCTTTCCACAACGTGGGCATTTCTTATACTTTATTATTTTTATTTCTTCATCCATTTATTATAATTATATAAATCTCTAATAAAAAATTGTTTTCTGATTTACAATTCAAAAGATCTCTCATAATTGTATTCCGGCAGGTTGTCCTTCAGTTCTCGTGCGTGCCCGTCCCCTATTATGACCAAATCAGGCATGTATTTCTTTATTTTCTCAAGCATATGTACCTCTCGCTTCTTGTTCGAACTTTTCCATAGTTTCATCACGTCTTCCAACCCCTTGGTGTTATTCAGAATATCAAGAATGTTCTTGTATCTGTTTACCAGGAATTCGATATCCCTTATTAGCTCAGGTGACATATAGGGAGTGATTTTCATATTCCTTACTTCTGCCTCTTCGATTTCCACCTGCCTTCTTGTGATTTTCCCTTCGTAAACGGCTTTCGCCACCTCTATTGCATAATGGTAATCAACTGTAGCGGAATCTTCCAGCGGAATGACCTTGGTGCCTTTATCTTTGAGATAGGAAGTAATATCGCTGAAGAAGAAGATTGTATAACCAATATCCTCCTTTTCCATATAGTCTTCAGGTAGCTCAATGCCGGCTATGGAAGGGATATAGATATCTATTCTGCCCTTTACCTTTTCCAACTCCTGTTCGCTCTTATGTCCAACCCCCAATAATATTTTATTCATATAACTATCTAAAAGTAACAATTATATAAAGATTTCCTTGGGACTACCTTTATGAAAATAAATGTAAGACGGGTTTTATTAGAATGGTGTGAAAATATTAATGGTCAAATTCATCCCCAATTTTCACCTCGTATCTTTGGTTGCTGAACCAGGAAGGTTATTTCAGGCATAAAAGAGGCACTCAAGCAAACACATAGAAAGTTGACTTTCCCGAGCCGCACTTTCTCAGTATCTTCATCCTTACCATTTTGTTCAGGTCCTGTGTTGCAGTCCTTTTGGAAACCCTGTTTATCTGCCTGTATTCCGATGCTGTTATCTGCCCGTACCTGTAAACGTAATCTATTGCCTTTCTTTGTTTTTTGTCCGTTCCCCTTGGATATTCTGTGCTTCCGAAATCGTAGTCAATACCTTTTGAAGAGCCGGGGACAGCCCCAACCTTCCTTTTCATCATTCCCCTGTACATAGCCTCCAACACGTCATGTCCGCCGAACCCGGCGAAAAACGCCAGCAGATGGCTTTCAGGCTCTATTATTATTGCGGTTATTATTCCTATTATAAGGGAGGTGGTTATGGTGAACAAAACCTTGTCCCTGCTGAAGCCGAAGCCAGTCTTTCTTTTTGATATACCTATCAGAACTCTCATCAGCCCGCCTGCAACCGCTGCAACGACAGTTTCCGTAAGCGTCAGCATGTTTTCCCCTAAATTGCTATTTCCCTTTTCCTCAAAATCTCGAAAAGGCTGTTCATCAGGTCAACACCAACATAGCCAACCAGCACCGCAGCAAACACAACCTTCCAGGAAACCATAAGGTAGAGAGAGCCCTCAAAATAGAAAAAAGCAAAGGCAGAAACTACACCAACAAACCCTGTGATTGCCAAAACCAGCGGTATGTTCTTGTTTTTTGGCTTACCGTGGGAAACAAAGCCCAACAACGACCTCAAGAGCCCCCCAACAAATCCCCAGAGAGCAACCTCAATCATGACATTATATTGTCAAAGGCTGAATAAAAAACAAACCCTCACACAACTGCCTCTGTCTGTTTCAGGTAGGCAGCGTAATCCCTCCTGAAAGTCATCACGTAGTCAACGAGCTGCCTTGTCTCTATTGGCAGGCGCTTCCTTATCTTGCTGTAATCACTTCCATACCTGTTTACGAGCCTTTTCAGGTTGCCGTAACCATAATTGTATGCAGCCAGGGCAATCCTCTCATCACCAAACTTGTCAATAAGGAATCTCAAATAGTTTGTCCCGCACCTGGAATTGACATCAGGGTCAAAAAGACTTTCCCTCGTTTTGTCCCAGCCATATCCCTCTGCTGTTGAGGGAAGAAGCTGCATCAAACCAACCGCCCCCGATGGGCTCACAAGATTCGGGTTCCATCCGCTTTCCTTGTGGACAAGGGCAAAAACCATATCCCTTTGCAGGGAGTTTCTCATCGCATTTGCGGAAACTATCCTTCTTAAATTGTCAGTTCCCGGAACAGGTATCTCGGGCTTGACAAGGGAAACAGGGACGTATCCTGCATCAGTTTTTATGTCAGGCTCCTCCTGAACCATAGCATAAAACAACATTTCGCAGTAGCTTTTTTCATAACAGGGCTCCGTGTCTATCACATTCCCGTTGCTGTCATATGAAACAAATGCGAGAAGTTTGGTGTTGTATTCCAAAACCGCCGCTTCCTTCATAAGCTCCTCCGGAGAGTAGCTGAAAACAAAGACCAGAGTCAATGGGCTCATCACAACCCTCTCCCCATCATACACCGGGAAAGTCTGGTCATCCCTTGTGTTGGTTATATCAAACCTGACTTTGACATCAGGTATGAATTCCAGCTCAGACTTGACCCCTCCCTGAAACACCTCGTGGCTTTTCTCAGTCCATAGAAGGTTAATCTTCTGCACATCAACCGAGATGTCATAATCCACGCCTGTCTCTGAAAGCTTGTGTAGTCCTGTTTTTGCCTTTTCTATGAAGGTTTTGTTGATTTCAGAAAGCTTTCTTCCGAGCTCCTCTTCTGACGTTGCCGTTATCTGTTCAGGAGGGTTCGTTTCTTCAATAGCCCTGTCCACGACAGATCGCGCTGAACTGAAAGCTTCCAAACCCTTTGCATAAATACCGTAACAATCTATCGAATACTCTCCCTGCAAAAACCCGTATTTTTCCAGCCTTATCCTCTCGCCGCTTTCCTGCATTTTTTCAATCCAGAAGTTGCTGTTGTTCCAAGCCCCAACGGACAGCTGGTAGGGCTGATACATCACCACGTCCACTTCATAAGCAGGGATGTTAACAAGATAGTCAGTCATGAACCTGTAGGGGCTTTTCCTGTAAAGCTCGAGGTTGCTCTTTATGGATTTTTTCAGCTCGCCTTCAATCTCTTCCTCTTCAGGATAAGTTCCTACGGAACTCCATATTGCATATCCATTGTATGTTGGCTTTCCCTTCAGGCTCTCCCAACCACCATTCCTTAGGGTGTCATAACAAGCCTGATAGGTGGAATAAGCCAGAGACGTTTCCATATACAGCTTTGCCGCTTCAAGGGCGTTGCCCATTATGTGAATCTCAGAGCGGACTTCTATGTCTTTCTCTATCTGCCCCGTCTTCAGGTAGGGAATGTTTATGGCTGCAATTAAAATTGCTATTATAATTCCTGCTGTGATTGCAGGCAAAACGAGGCTCGTGCCTTTCAGCTTTACGGAAGTAAGGCGAGCGTCGCCAAAAGTCCTATCAATTTCACTCTTATTTCCGGGCTCTTTTTTCATGCTCAATCCCATTGCTTGAACGTTATCTTTCCCCTCACGTTTCCTGATTTTGCCCCAGGAAGTGGGATGTCAGTCTCGTAGCTTCTTACAGATTTCCCTTCTATAATTCCTGAAACGTATTTGCAGGCAGCAACCTCCTTATGTTCGCAACTGCCCGAAACTCCCGTAAGGTCTAAAAATAAACACGGATTTATGGCAGTTTTGTCAGACGGGAATTTTTCTGTCCCGACCTCAAAATGCAGGTGATAGCCCGTCTGTCCAACAGTGAAACCCGTGTTGCCTGACTTTCCGATTATTCTCCCATTCTTTCCCGCGACAGGTATTTCATCACCCACCTTCACATTGATAGAACTAAGGTGGGCATAAAACGTGTAGTAATCATATTTTTCAGGCTTTCCTGCAGAAACCAATCCAGGTATTGGATGTCCTATCACCACAAGATTCCCATAACCACCATAAGAACCTGCAAAAACCACCTTCCCGGGCGCGGCTGCATACACATCCACTTCCTTTCCTGCTATGTCAATTCCACCATGGCAGTCACATTTCCTGTCTCCCAAATCCCTGCCGCCAAACCCCGATGTTATCTCTTTGGAGTCTGAGGGCCACTTAAGCTTGCCGTTATTCTCTATTTTCTTTTTCAGTTCTTCAGGAACCTCCTGAAATGAGGTTGGACAGTTTAAAATGACTTTCCTTGTTTCATCTGTCAGAGTCTCGGGCACGTTCTTGCTGAACTTCACTGAGCTTCCTGCTGCTGTAAAAGTGAAGTCATAACCCCTGTAAGCCTCGTCCATAGTTTTCTGCAAGGGATTCAGGCGGCTGGACCTTTCCTCTGCTATCCCTTCAGCAACATACCTGCCCAAAAGCTCTATATGCTTCACATCTGTGGTTTTCGCGTTAAGCAGGCTGACAAGCTCTGTGCCTATGTCATCATTAACCATAAATATGTGAAGCGTTCCCTTGATGCTTATTACCTTATAAACAATGCCAAAATAGTTGGCTATGAAATCGCCCACCAAAACTATTGCCGCTATTATAATAACCATCAATAGTAGAAGCATAAAATCCACTGCCGACTTCCTTCTCCTACTCATACACATTCACCTTAAGGCTTGCTAGATAGTTTCTTTCGCCATCCGTAATGGTAACGAAAATCCTGTGCTTGTATTTGCCTGACTCATCATAATTGAAGTCATAGTAATCTCCCTTTTTCGGGCCTCCCTTGACAAGCCCGCCTTCCAGATACTCCACCCTTGCCCCTGTTTTTGCATTACATTTGCATAAATCCGGCGAACATATTTGGCTGCCTTCTTTACTTTTAAGAAGGCTTGCCTGTATTGTCCCGTCCATTCCAGTAAGGCAGCTCTTTACTATGTGTGCAGCATCTACTGCTTCTATCTGCTTCTCAACTATCCTCATGTCAGCCGCATAGTTCAGCATGTTTGCCTGCACGAACATAATAAGCGCGACAACCGCACCAACGAATATCACTATGCCCAATGGGGTTGTCACATATTCGTAATCTCCTTTCAGCCTCTTTGAAAATTTCAGCATAATTTGCACCCCTGAAGCGCGCAGGTGTTTTGAGCATAACAGCTGTTTCTGTATGAAAGAACACCATTAACATATCCTCTTGTCTGTTTTGGGAGGCATTCGCAATTCGTTATATCTTGCAATGTTGACTTGGCACCAAGCCCGCATATCTTTATGCATTCGTGGCAGTTCTGCTTATTACCTTCACTGCATTTGTCTTTTTCAAGAAGCCATCCCGGACCTGTGTTGTAAGCAACCAGTCCGAGCTCCACGCTGCCAAAAGCCTTTATTTGGTCCGAAAGGTATTTTGTTCCCAACATAACATTGGTCCTGGCATCAAAAACATTCTTGTCAGCCTGACCTGTATCAATCCCTTCCGCGGTGCTTGGCATAACCTGCATAAGCCCAACTGCACCTTTTGAAGATATTGTGTAAGGGTTTCCCTCCTTGCAGTCTTTGCAGTGGCAAGCCTTGCTCTCCTGCGTTATAACCGCTTTTATGAGGTTTGCGTCCACATTGTACTTCTCCGAAGCCTCTTTCACGTAACTCTTTATCTCTTCCATAGATGGCTGTCTTGTGCATATTTCGCCTGTTGGAATCCATTCCCACCCACCTGTTATCTCCCCCTTCAGAGAAATCTTCCCGTCCAAGCCCTTTATAACAGAAATCTTGTTGGCTGTTATAGGAGAAACAGGGTCTATCTTTACAAGGAGCGGCACTTCAAAGAAATTACCCTTCTCGTCATAAGTTACCTTCACGTACATCACGCCCTTCTTGTCATATATCTCAACCCTCATCGGCTGGGAACCCTTGGTAAGGCTGAAATCCTTCTCCACCCTTCCAGCATCCATAGTTGATAGGGTGTTCACAGAAATCGCAATCATATTTGCCATCACCCTTGCCTGCCCTTCCCTGCTCGATTCAAGTCCGGCAAGCAACCTTACCACAACGACGAGGGCAAGCATGCAGATAACAAGGGCTCCCATGAGGAAAATCATCCTTTCCTTGGCTTGAGCCTTTTTCACTTTGCGCATGGGTATTCAACTATACGATAAACATATCCTGCCTTATTGTTTTCACTCACAGGAGAATCCACCTTCAGCGGCTTGTAGCAGTATTCAAAAGCCTTCTCGTTTTTTAGTATGTCCATCTTGAGTTGGGAAAGGTCGTTGGGATTGCAAATTCCTTTGGGTATGCAGTAGGGATAGTTGCTTCCAACAGTATTGTCAAATGGTACATCAAGCGTCTTGCATATAGGCTTTATCCTCACTATGTATTGCCTTCCCTCTTCCCAAACTTGTTTAAAACTCAGGTATGGATGTTTTATCCATTCAGAAAACTTTGAGAAAAATCCCTTGTCCTTTCTTGCCTCCTCTGCCAGCGTCTTGTAGGGAATTACCAGTATGTAAGCCTTCACAGTATCAGAGTTCGCGCACCTGTCATTTATCACCTCGGAAAAGCCAAGCCCCTTGTCATCATCCTTGTTGAACATTATAATACCACCAACACAGTCGCCTGCTGTTATCTTCAAGACTTCCTGAGATTTCTCATCGTTTGAGTTTTTTGCTTTTGCAAGGCTTGATTTTATGGAATCTGCTGTTTTGTCAGCATCCGCCCAGCACTTTCCCTGGGTTATCTCGATGAACTTGTTCAGTGCCCAAGATATAACAACGGCAACAAGTATTATCCCAAAAGCAATGAAAATTATCACCACAAGCGCAGGTATCGCAGCCTTTCTCATAGTATAGTTATTGGCTTCCACGCTTAAATTGATGAGAAATGTGGCTTTATCAGGGCTTTATGTTAATGTCCCATCCCATAAGCTTTCCGGTCAGGAACCATATTATTGCAATCACAGCTATTGTGATTATAACTGCTATAATCAGCCAGAGCATAATAGAAGCCACGCCTTTCCTGAATTTTACCAAAAATCCGAGCATAATTATCCCCAAATCCTGAATTTTGTCAGTGCGTACCACACAAGCACAGCAACAATAATAATTGTGGCAAAGAAGAATATAAGCCAGTGCGCAATTGCCTCGCTCTCTCCCTGCCCTTTCATGGCTTGTTTCCTCCCGGAAGATTCAAGGGCGACCCTGTTCCAGCAGGAGGCTTTGCCTGACCGCTCAATACCTGCCTGAACCATTCCTGCAACCCTTTCAATATGCTTCCTGATTCGCCTCCCCAAATCCCTATCAGAGCCACAAACACAACAAAGGCTATCACAATCAGGACAATCACGACAAGGACTTTTATTGTGAATTCCATAGTTAACCTATTCCTCCATCGGGCCAGTTATGCTGGCTTACAAGCTGGGCGAATCCTAGAAGACAATTGGCTGCTGTGCTGGCTGCCCATGTCGCAGGATGGGGTATCCTTTTAGCGATGGCGTCTATGGCAAACACGGTTGTTGTTGCCGCAACGCCATTGAACCATGGCTCTACCGCATAACAGTAGTTAGGGTTATCCTTTGTAGACTTGTAATTTTTGGCATTGACCGTTGTCGCTACGCCTCTTACCCAGCAGTTCCAGTACGAGACGGCGTCTATATCCCCGTTGGTGTTCTGATCATCGAACACGAAGGCCTTGGCATCTTCGGGTATCCTGTTATCGACTATCTGATTTGGGAATAGCGCAAACTCATCCCATCTTCCATCCAGATTGCTATCCTTGAAGAATGCAAGGGAACTCCTTCCAGGATCGCCTGAGAATATCACCATCTCAAATACATTAGGGTAATATTTTTCTACGCCATTGAAATAATATTCGTCGTTGTCATTACTTTTGTAACCATCGATCCACTGCCATTTGGTGTCATATAATCTCTCCTTTATCCAGATAATCTCTCCTGCTTCCAGAGACGAAACACCCTGGATGCCTGTGTCCCTCTTGAACTTTTCATATGCATCTATCTTGTAGACATCAGCGGGATCGATGTAAATGAGGCAAAACTCAGAGTATTGTTCATTCGTGTTTTCTTTAAAGAGGTTTTCCAAGATATTAACCCCCTTTATCTTGCTGAGGGTTTCAGGGGTCAAGCCCAGGACTTCCACGAAGTCTGAATAAGAATTGCCGCAAACTATTTGAAGCCCTTGGATTTTCTGTTGTCCGTTATCAAATAAATTCGCCTTGTAGCAGACTAATCTGTCAGGTATGCCGGAGCAGTCGCTTCTTTCTATATCCTGCAGATACGCTGTGGAGCTGGCA
>JAWCLA010000014.1:0-5059 GCA_039091855.1 Candidatus Aenigmatarchaeota archaeon
ATCGATATTTGATATTTGGTTAAGCAGAAATAATGATTTGGTTTCGTCTATACCCCGTCATAAATGACGGGGAATAACATATTGGTTAGAGGTTATTTAACAATCGAAAAATCAATCCTTTTTTTAATACCTGAACCTTTTGGTTCCTGCATAAACCTTCTTTATTCCGCCCCCAGGACCAATGTCGCAAAGATAAACAGCAGCCTCAACCCCCTCCCCATTAAGTGCATTGTGCCTCGAAAGAATTCTTTCAACATCCGAGCCATCCATACTGTCTATGAAAGAGGATATATCTCCTACATTCCCGAAAATACCCGAAAGGTATCTTTCAACCTCGGAGTTTTTTGCCAATAAATAATCGCGGCGTTCATTGGAGCCTCTTTTATACTCAACCAAGAGGCAAAATTCCGAATTCGGTAAAGGATACGAGCAACCCTTGAATGGGTATGTCTGATTTTCATCAATTTTCATACCATCACCTGCTTAACAGGGAGGCTTAGAAAAAGAAACCCTTCTATAATTAGTAAGAGCCTTTTTATATCAATTTCTGTGATTCACAAGCATAAGTTTTTATCTTTACAAAACACATTATTAAATTGTATTTCGCTTTTTTTGTGACAAACCACACATTTAAACATCAAATATCATATTATTCAAGACGAAACTATGCTGGACATCAAACTCATAAGGGAAAGGCCCGAAATAGTTAGAAAAAATCTTGAGAAGAGAGGGGACCCAGAAAAACTTGAGTGGCTAAAAGAACTGATAAAGTGTGACAAAGAGTGGAGGGAGAATCTTCAAAGACTTGAGTCTCTCAGAAGGGAGAGAAACGAGCTGACAGAGAGGATAGCTTCACTAAAAAAAGAGGGAAAAAGCGCAGCAAGGGAGATAGAAAAGGTCAAGGGATTGCCTGAAAGGATAAAGGAACTGGAATCTGCAAATATACAATTAAGGGAGAGGGTTGACTTCTACTTGATGAGGCTTCCTAACATTCTTCACCACTCTGTTCCAATAGGCAAAGATGAAACTGAAAACGTTGAGGTCAAGAAAGTAGGAAAACCTCCCAGGTTCAATTTTGAGCCGAAAAACCATCTTGAGATAGCAGAATCCCTCGGCTTGATTGACTCAGAAAGGGCTGCAAAGGTTTCCGGACACGGGTTTTACTATATTAAGGGAGACCTTGCACTTCTCGACCAGGCGATAATAAGGTTCGCAGTTGACTTTCTCATTAAAAAGGGATACACCCTTGTAGAGCCTCCTCTTATGTTGAAAAGGAAGCCTTATGAAGGAGTGACAGACCTTGCGGATTTTGAGAACGTTATGTACAAGATCGAAGGTGATGACCTCTACCTTATTGCGACATCAGAGCATCCTATGGCCGCTATGTATATGAATGAAACTCTGGACAAGAAAGACTTGCCTATAAAGCTGGTCGGTGTAAGCCCTTGCTTTCGAAGGGAGGTGGGCGCACACGGGAAATACACAAAAGGGCTTTTCAGGATGCACCAGTTTAACAAGGTTGAGCAGTTCATATTCTGCCTTCCCAGTGATTCCTGGAAATTCCACGAGGAACTCCAGAGGAATTCCGAATCCCTTTACAAGGCACTTGGGCTCGCGTTCAGGGTTGTGAATGTGTGCACAGGCGACATAGGGATAATAGCGGCAAAGAAGTATGACACAGAGGTTTGGATGGCTGACGGGGTTTACAGGGAGATCGGCTCGAACTCAAACTGCACAGACTATCAGGCAAGAAGGCTGAACATAAAATACAGGGAGAAGGAAGGCGCTCCACCTGAGGGGTTTGTCCACACCCTTAACAACACAGCCTTAGCCACGAGCAGGACTATGATGGCCATACTCGAGCAATACCAGAACAGGGACGGAACAGTTGACATACCAGAGGTTTTGCAGCCCTATATGAATGGAATTAAGAAGCTTCAAAAGCGTAAATAACTATTTCACAACCTTGAAATATCCGAGATAAAATTCTTTACCTTCATATCGCTTTTTCTTCTCATCAACCAGAATAAAATCATAATCAGAGATGTCATGCTGGAATGGTGGCTTTTTGATGGCATAAACCTCATGTGGAAGAATCTTGTTGACATAAAGAGAATCTGGAAATTCCCTGTATTTGTCCCTGAAAGTCAAAAGGAAGGAAGAAGGCCCTAACCTGTCTCCTATGTTCAAGCGTTTCTTCCTAAATGCTTTCAGGGCATTCATACTATAAATTACAAAAAAGCAATTTAAGGTTATATCCTAATGAAACACCATATATATTTATGAAGATTGTTTTGGTTGTACTGGATGGGGCAGGAGACACAGGAAGCAAAACACCCCTTTCGCTTGCAGAAAAACCAAATATGGACTATCTTGCCAAGAAAGGCAGGCTTGGCCTTCTAGACATAGGATACAAAAGGGACGCTGATTCTGACATAGGATATCTTAGCCTTTTGGGGTGTTACTCAAAGGAGGAATACCCAGGCAGGGGATATTTAGAGGCGTTGGGGCTTGGCTTAAACCCAAACCCAAAAGACGTTTGCATAAGGGCGAACTTTGCCACCTTAAATCCTGATGGAATTTTGATAGACCGAAGGGCAGGAAGGGACGAAACAGGACTTGAAGAACTTGCAAACAGGCTCGATGGAACAGAAATAGACCGAGTCAAATTTTTAGTCAAAAAATCCTCAGGTCACAGGGTTGTAATAGTTCTCACAGGAAATAACCTTTCTGACAAGATAATCCCCAATGACCCAAAAAAGACAGGTTTGTCTGTCCCCCAGGTTGGGGCAAAGGCACAGGAAGCGAAGTTTACGGCTTCTGTCTTAAACAAGTTCCTATACAAGGCAAACAGGATACTTTCCTCTCACCCTGTAAACAAGTCCAGAAAGGTTCCTGCCAACACGATACTTATAAGGAATGCAGGTCATCCTAAGAAAACCGCTTCTTTCGAGAGTCGCTTTGGAATAAAGGGATGCTGCATTGCAGGAATAGCAATAGCAAAGGGCGTGGCAAGGTTTCTCGGGATGGATGTTATAGAGGTTAATGGGGCAACAGGCCTTCCTAACACCAACCTGAAAGGAAAGGCAGAAGCAGCAAGGAAAGCGATTGAAAAATACGACTTTGTCTTCCTTCACATAAATGGTGCTGACATACTCTCCCATGACAGGAAACCAGAGGAGAAGAGGGAATTCATAGAGAGGGTGGACAGGGATGTTTTCTCAACCCTCAAGGATTCTAACGCGATGATAGCTGTCACTTGCGACCACAGGACAGCATCCTATCCTGACCACAAGGGCTACGAGCACCTCAATGACCCTGTCCCATTCTTTGCATCAGGAGGGAAAATCAAGCCAGAGGGAAAGCCCTACTCAGAGGAGGAGTGCGAAAAATCAAGACTGCGGCTTGAAGGAAACGGCCTGATGGAATTTTTGATTAGAAACAGGTAGTCATTTCTTGCGCCTTGTCTTCGGCTTTTCCCTTGCCATATACAACTTCCTTGCAGGAACTGATATCTCTATGCCTTCCCTGTCAAACCTCGCCTTGAGCTGCTTTATGAGCTCGTGCTTGACCTTGTATTGGTCAAGGACACTCTTCACCCTGAGTATTATGTTGAAGTTTATGTTCGAGTCTCCAAACTCTGAATAGCGTATGAAAGGAGGTTCCCCTTCCTTAAATTCTGATATCCCTGCGTGCTCCTTCATAACCTTTTTCGCGACTTCAACTGTTACCTTTTCAACTTTCTCAAGGTCAGATTCATAAGAAACACCACAGGGTATAACAAGAGCCATCATCTGGTTAGGAAGGTCATAATCTATTATCTTGCTCTGTGCAAGCTTGGAATTTGGGATTATCACAAGGTTGTTGTCAAGCCTTCTTAATTTGGTTGTCCTCCAACCTATCTCAACCACAAATCCCTTGTCACCGCTTTCAAGCTCTATGAAATCGTTAACCCTTATGGGCCTTTCAAGGGTTGTGTAAGCACCCGCAAAGAAGTTTGACAGCGTGTCCTGCAATGCCAGGGCTATGGCAAGGCCTCCAATGCCAAGAGTGGCTATTATTGTTGTTACCTCTACACCGAATGCATCCATCAGGTAGACAGTTCCAAGCAAGAAGGCTATTAGATATACAACCTTTTTCATTGCAGGAAGAAAATGGTCGTCGAGCTTTGTTTCAGTCTTCACTGCTACATCCCTTGCATACCAGTCAAAAACCGTGTTTATCACTCTCGCTATAACCAGTGCGATGAAATAAGTCTGGACTATAAGGAAACCCTGATTAAAGGTTTTTTCATATGGCAAAAGATAAGATATTGTCGTAAAGGCATAATATATGCCAAAAAGTATAGCACCTATTACTATTGGCCTCCTTATTGCATTAATAAGCATGTCATCAAGATTGGTCTTTGTCTTTGCTGTAAGCTTCACTGCCCAATGCTTGAGGACATAGTTGACAGTCTTGGCTACAAAAAAAGCTGCAAGAATAACTATCACTGCCCTTATTATGTCAAAATACTGCCCCAGAAAACTCAATGCTGAAGAAAGGTCTGCCATACGCATATATTTGAGCCAGCCACTTATATATTTTGCACAGGGCACTTCACAGAAAGATTACAGGCCTGGGTTGCAGAGTCGGGATATCAACCCTTTCTTGGAAAGGGCTGACTGGGAGATGGTTATTCTTAGGTGGGTAACGTCTTTGGGATATCAACCCTTTCTTGGAAAGGGCTGACGGGGGTTCGGCCCTTTTTTCAAAAGGGCTGATTATATGAACCAATTGCATTGTTATAGTAAAGTCTTTGGGATATCAACCCTTTCTTGGAAAGGGCTGACTGGGGTTCGGCCCTTTTTTCAAAAGGGCTGAAGAGAAAGCTTTATAAATACAAAATTGTCACTATTAGATAGTTACAAATTGGTGGTTATATGTACGAGTCAGGCATATACAAGCCAAAGGGAAGGGGATGGAAAGGGCTACTTGTTGGATTAGCCATTGGTGCAGCCACAGGCTTCGGAATAGCCAATTATGACGAAATCGACAAAAGGATTGAGAGGATATCTAT
>JAWCLA010000014.1:5069-5403 GCA_039091855.1 Candidatus Aenigmatarchaeota archaeon
TTTCTGCCTTATCGGCTCCTCGAATTCCTTTTTCCACCTGTTCCCCTTAAGTTTCGGCTCCATACTCTCACTTAAGGAGAATATAAGTATTTTGTTTAAATAAATCCTAACATAACCAAATCATATGTTATTCCTATTATCTGGTAGTTATCTATTGGATAAATATCAGAAGAGATGTGCCTATTGTGCAAAACATATTTAGCGCCAGTTAATAGTTATTTGGGTAGGATTTCAAAAGAGCTACAGTCCTTAAAATTTTTCTATGTTGAATATTTTCTCACAAACATTTATATAACAGAATTCCATACTCTATATAACTTGGGCAAGGGAGGAT
>JAWCLA010000014.1:5413-15166 GCA_039091855.1 Candidatus Aenigmatarchaeota archaeon
GGAGAGCACTGGAGAAACCAGATTGGAAGCCATCCAAAAAACAGGGGCATAAACTGGGGAAGGCTTAAGGAAGGGGACGTTTTCTGGGTTCCAAAGGATTGCGACTGCTCGTCAAAATACAGGAAGTAGTTTTCATAGTCATTGTTTTTTCTTTTTTTAGTTCATCATTCCCACCTATTTCTGCACAAACATTTATATAACAGAATTCCATACTCTATATAACTTGGGCAAGGGAGGATTGAACGAGCAAGCTATATATGTATATATAATATTACCCTGATGCCCTGTTTTAAGGGCTGATGGCTTAACAAACAGGTCCAGTCCGAAAGAAAGGTTCAGGAGGAATTTTATGCCGCAACCATTGCCGCCGGATTATATGGCTTACGACAGAACGATCGTGGTTTTTTCACCAGATGGGAGGCTTTTGCAGGTTGAATACGCGAGGCAGATGGTAAAGAATGGAAGCACTGCAATAGGATTGAGGATAAAGGACGGAGTGGTTTTGGGAGCAGTGAAGATACTTATGCCTCTCGCGGTGAACGAATCGTATAAAAAAATATATGAGATAGACGAACACATAAGCGCTGTGAGCGCAGGATCACTCGCTGATGCCAGGAACCTTGTTGAAATGGCGAGGGTTAGGGCTCAGATAAACAAGATAACATATGGAGAGCCGATATCAGTAAGCTCGCTGACCAAATATATATGCAACAGGAAGCACCTGGTTACGCAATATGCGGGTGTGAGACCTTATGGTGTCGGGCTCCTGATAGGTGGAGTAGACAAGTCTGGTCCAAGGCTCTTTGAAACCGAACCTTCCGGAACAATGATAGAGTGGAAGGCACAGGCAATAGGAAAGGGCGCTGACAAGGCAAAGGCAATACTTTCAAAGGAATACAAGGACAATCTCGACCTGAAAAGCGGCATAAGATTGCTTCTGAAGTCTCTTAAGGCAGGTGAGAAGGAAGCGAGTGCGGAAACGGTTGACATAGTTGCCGTTACGAAAAAAGGGACCGAAAAGGTTTCTGTAAAGGATTTGGAAAAATAGGTAATCAGCTGTTGCCGCGTAATCAGGACGGGATAGGTATGGTTTCTGTTGACAAGGCTGTTACAGCAAGGATTACAAAGGAGCATTCGCACTTCGAGATTTTGGTAGATCCTGACAAGGCTCTTGAATTCAGGAGAGGAAAACAGATACCAATAGAGGAAATATTGGCAGTGATGGACATTTTCAAGGATGCCGGTAAGGGAGAAAGGGCATCAGCCTTTGATATGGAGAAGCACTTCAACACATCAGACATCTACAAGGTTGCTGAATACATACTGAAACACGGCGAGGTCCAGCTTACAACAGAACAGCGCAGGAAACTGCTTGAAGAGAAGAGGAGACAGATAGCTGAGATAATATCAAAGCAGGGCATAAACCCGCAGACAAAGCTCCCACACCCAGTTTCCAGAATACTTAACGCAATGGGCGAGGCAAAGGTTTCAGTTGACATTTTCAAGCCAGCGAGCGAGCAGATAGAGCTTGTGCTTTCAAAAATCCAGCCCATAATACCGATAGCATTCGAGAGGCTGGAAGTAGCTATAAAGGTGCCTGTTTCTTGTGCAGGAAAGCTGAGCTCTGCAATAAGGAACATAGTTCCTGTCAAGAAGGAAGAGTGGAGCGCAGAGCACTGGTTCGCAGTTATAGAGATTCCTGCAGGAATGCAGGGAGAGATATACAAGAAGCTTAATGACATGACAGGAGGCAAGGTTGAGTCAAAGGTTATAAGGGAAATACCATTAAGATAATGTGTTTTAGTAGTTTATGGGTGATATTATGTCAGAATTCAGAAAGAATGAAAGGGAATTTGTGGTTCCTGGGGAGGAAATAATAAGCTCAATGGACTATCTTCCCGGTAAGAACTGTTTTCGTGAGGGAAATTCCATATATGCTAAAAGGCTCGGCATAGTGAATGTTGAGGGAAGGGTTATATCAGTTATACCCCTTTCAGGAGTTTACATACCAAGGACAGGTGATATGGTGATAGGGGAAATAGAGGACATACAGTCAAACGGATGGGTTGTGGACATAAATGCCGCACACAGCGCTTTTCTCCCGCTTTCAGGAGTTAGGGAGTTCATAGACACAACAAGGACAGACCTTTCAAAGGTTTACGGTATGGGAGAGGTGATATATGCAAAAATCGTTTCGGTGATAAGTGGCAATTCAATACACCTTTCTATGCAGGATCCCAGATGCAGGAAATTCAGGTCAGGAAGGATAGTAAGGATGAGTCCTTCCAAAATACCGAGGCTTATAGGAAGGCAGGGCTCAATGATAACGATGATAAAGGAGCTTACAGGATGCAGGATTAACGTGGGGCAGAATGGAATAATCTGCATAGAGGGGGAGAAAGAGGACCTTGTGATAAACGCGATAGAAATAATAGAAAGGGAATCACAGAGCGAGGGCCTGACGGACAAGATATCAGTTCTTCTGGGAGGAAAGCCGTCAGTTCACAAAAAACCAGAGCAATCGGAAAATTCAAAGATAGTTGAAGGGTGATGTTATGAAGGATTTTATAAGGGAGGACGGAAGGAAGGCAGATGAGCTGAGACCTGTTTTTATGAAGGTTGGGGTGATAGAGCAGGCAAACGGCTCTGCAATGGTAAGCCTCGGAAAGACAACAGCAGTGGCTGCTGTTTACGGACCGAGGTCAATGCACCCAAAGCACAAGCAGGTTTCTGACAGGGCGGTTTTGCAGACCTTTTACGCAATGGCGCCCTTTTCGACATACGAGAGGGTCAGGCCTGGACCTTCGAGAAGGAGCCAGGAGATATGCAAGGTCACAAGGCACGCCCTTGAGCCTGCTGTTTTCCTTGACGAGTTTCCAAAAACCAGCATAGACATTTTCATAGACATAATACAGGCGGATGCAGGCACAAGGACAGCAGGTATAAACGCCGCAAGCCTTGCGCTTGCAGACGCAGGTATACCTATGAAAGACCTTGTTGCAGCGGTTGCTGCAGGAAAGATAGATGAGCACTATGTCCTTGACCTTGGAGGAAAGGAAGAGGAAGTAACAAAATGCGACACACCGATAGCATATATGCCGAGAAACAGGCAGGTAACGCTTCTTCAGATGGATGGGGATTTGTCTCCGGAGGAGGTAAAGGAAGTGATAAATCTTGCTATAAGGGGATGCGAAATCCTTTACGAGAACCAGAAAAAAGCCCTCAGGGAGAAGTGGTGCCCTGAAAGGCGAGAATGAGGTGAAAATATGCTGATACAGAACCAGTTCATAAACAATCTTGCAATGAAGAAGATGAGAATTGACAAGAGGGGATGCGAGGATTTCAGGGAGATTTCAATAGAGACAGGAGTGATAGCAAAGGCAGAAGGTTCAGCGAGAGTAAGGCTCGGAAAGACAGAGGTAATAGCAGGAGTAAAGATGGATGTTGGGGAGCCGTTTCCTGACAAGCCTGACGAGGGAGTACTTATGGTTGGGGCAGAATTCTCACCAATAGCTTCTCCTGACTTCGAGAAAGGCCCGCCTGACGAGGATGCAATAGAGCTTGCCAGGGTGGTTGACAGGGGGATAAGGGAGTCAGGAGCGATAGATGCAAAGAAGCTTTGCATAAAGGAGAGGGAAAAGGTATGGATGGTCTACGTGGACATACACATATTAAACCATGCTGGAAACCTCATAGATGCCGCAGGAATAGCCTCCATAGCAGCTCTATGGAATGCAAAGATTCCAGAATATGACGAGGAAACAGAAACAGTCAACTACGAGAAAAGACATAAAAAGCTTCCAATGAAATTCAAGCCAGTCCCGATAACTGTTTTCAGGATGGCTGACACGCTTTTCCTTGACCCGAGCCTTGACGAAGAGGAGGTTATGTCAGTCAGGCTCACGGTGACGACAAAGGACGACGGAAACATATGCGCACTTCAAAAAGGCGGTTCGGGAAGCCTGTCATTGAGCGAGATTGAAAAGGCATTTGAACTCTCTGTAAAAAAGGGTGCAGAGATAAGGAAGCTGCTTGAGGATGCGCTTAAATGAATGCAGAGCTGTTAATGATTGACCAATAGCAAAGAAATAAAGTATGACGACTTTAACCAATTGAATCAAGTCGTCTTTCCAAAATCGGATTGACGAATCAGCCAACATAACAAATTCGTCTTTCCAAAGAATCTGTATAAAGGCGAAAGTAAGTGGAAGTTCCGAAGGAACTTTTCCGTCATTGTTGATTTGTATGCAAGTCACAAGGCGAAGTTTATTGGAAGGCAGTGTAACTGCCTTCTCCGTCAAGTCAAAAGTTAAACAAAAACAAAGCTAATTGCCACAAGGTGAAGCTTATGAGAACCAAAAAGGTAGGCTCGACAGGAAGATTTGGAATGCGCTATGGAAGGCGAATAAGGCAGAGGGTGCTTGAGGTTGAGGAGGAGAAAAAGGAGAAAAAGCAATGTCCAAACTGCCTTAAGCCAGGGCTTAAAAGGTTAGCGGCAGGAATATGGCAATGCAAAAAGTGCGGGACAAAGTTTGCGGGCAAAGCATATAAGCCCTTTTGACAAATAAATAATATTTTGTTGCTTTATTGGATTATAATTTCAAGCCGCTGCCTCAATTAATATAATCAGCGGTTCAGGGCTGGGTTGGTATGTACCAATGCTTCAACTGCGGAAAGGAAGTGGAGATAAACCTTAAGACTGCAAAAAAGGTTATCTGTCCGCATTGTGGTTATCGAATTCTTATGAAGCCGAGACCAAAGGTTATAAGGACAGTAAAGGCGGTGTGAGAATGAGGTTTCAGGAGATATGCAGGGTCAATGAATCCTACAAGATATTTGCCGACTGGGGGCAGGGGTGGAAATACCTTGTTCTTGCAGGAAAAGGCAAAATAAAGGACCTTGCATATGAAGACATTCTGGAAATAAAAAAACTTCTTGAGCCAGAAGAAAGAAAAAAGCTTGAAAATTATATAGGTGATTGATATGGTTTCTGAGGAACAGGCACAACAGATGCTTGCACAAGCGCAGATATACCAGCAGCAGATGCAGAGCATAATAACACAAAAAGAAACTTTGAGGCTTCAGCAAGCAGAGATAAAGAAGGCAATAGAGGAGATGGATAAAACACAGGAAAAGCACGTATACAAGGCATCAGGACCGATATTAATAAAGGCTTCCAAAGATGATGTGAAAAAGGAGCTTAATGAAAAAAGCGAGCTCATAACCACAAGGCTGCAAACCCTTGAGCGCAGCGAGAAAAAGGTCAGGGAAAAGATAGACGAGCTCAGGGAGAAGTTATCAAAAGAGTAAAGAAGACTTAAACAGATTTAAAAACTCGTCATTCCAAAATTTGGGGGTGATGCTATGGAAAGATCAGAAATAATTCATCTCATCGAGGAGATAATAAATGAAAGGGGAGTCCCAAGAAACATAAAATCCTCGCTTGAGAACTCCATACTCATCCTCAACAGCGAAGGTCCTGAAGAAGAGAAGCTTGCTCACGTTACGGCAATACTTGACGAGGCTTCAACAGACCCTAACATATCGCCTCACACAAGGACAAGGATATGGAACGTCGTTTCCATAGTCGAGGAGATTAACAATCACAAGCAATCTTTAGGTATGCGATAGAAACTAATTCTGTTCTGAGACACAATAGCTTTTTAAAGTTAAATTTGTTTAAATTAAGCAATGCATAATGACATTGTTAATTATCAGGAGGGATTTTATGCCTATAAGGAAGATATTTGCGAAAAGGCCTGAGGATGAAGAGGCAGAAGCAGAAAGTTATGTTGAGGTAAACGTGATGGATTCCAGCGAAAGGAAGTCAGGCACCCTTGGAATAAGGATAGAAAAGCTCACCGAGTTCGCTGACACAGACAGGATTCTCAAGCACATAAGAAAGGGCTCTGTCGTTTTCCTGAAGATAAAGGACCTCAGGGAAAAGGATATGGGAGAGCTGAAGAGGGCTGTTGAGAAATTGAAAAAGACTGTGATAGCGAACAATGGCGACATAGCCGGGGTAGAGTCCGACTGGTTGATAATCACTCCGGAATATGCGGCAGTGGAAAGGGCTTGATTCTGACAAGGCATTAAGTATGAAGGAGTTGGAAGAAATTAATGAGGATTTTTCCATTGAGATTCCTTTTGGTATGCGTGTGCATCTAATACTCAAAAGAGGATTGGACATAAAGTATGATGATAAAACTATACTCATATATAAACCAGAGAAACTTTATTTTGGGATGCCACAGAAAGAGATAACAGGAATATATGAAGGATATTCAGCTCGTAGAGAACCAAGCGATCCTATATTAGAATTTGTAACAGATGAAGGATACAGATTTTCTTTGCCTTGTAGCTATATATACGATTATAAGGTTCTTGACGATAAGGACAAGGAAATATAAGAAATCACCTCAACCTCACCGCTTCCAGATTCTTCGGTGCCAGGGTTTCGCACCTGAATATCTTGTGAAGGTCTTTTGCCATTTCCGTGGTTTTGTGCTGGTCACCGTGGTTCACTATTATCCTTTCAGGCCTTGAACCCAACTTGTGCATATAGCTAAGCAATTGGTTCCTGTCGGAGTGTCCTGAAAGCCCTTCTATCGTTTGTACTTCCATCTCCATCGTGACTGACTTCAGCTTCCCGTTCTCTGCCCTTACAGGTATTTCCTTCCATCCCTTCTGAAGCCTTCTTCCAAGGGTTCCTTCTGCCTGGTATCCTACAAAAAGCAGCGTGTTCCTCTTGTCAGGCGCCAACCCTTTCAGGTATTCCATTGCAGGCCCGCCTACAAGCATTCCAGAAGTTGCTATTATAACAGCAGGCTCGGATGAGTCTATTATCGAGTCCCTTTCCCTCGGGGCAACATACTTGAATATTTCTGAAAGGAAGGGATTTTTGCCTTGGTGGAATATCTCCCTCTGCAGCCTCTTTGAGAGGTATTCAGGATATGCAGTATGTATTGCAGTGGCATCCCAAAGCATACCTTCTATGTAAACAGGATGCTCGAACTTTGAGCTTCCCAGAAGAGCCATAACCTCCTGCGCCCTGCCCACCGCAAACGATGGTATCAAAACTTTCCCACCCCTCTTCATAGTTTCCTCTATCACTTGGAAAAGCTTTGCCTCTGCCTCCTTAAGTGATGGCATAAAGTCGTTCGGTCCGCCGTATGTTGATTCTATAACAAGGGTTTCAACCCTTTGGAAATCCGTGAAGGCTGGGTCAAAAAGCCTTGTTGGCCCAAATTTCAAATCGCCCGTGTAAAGTATGTTGTGAAGCCCGTCACCTATGTGCAGGTGAACAAGCGAGGAGCCGAGAAGGTGGCCTGCCGGCTGGAGCGTTAGCCTTATGTTTTGGGCTATGTCAGAAACCTCCCCGTAGTCGAGGACAACAGAATGCTTAACTGCCTTCTCAACGGCTTTTTTAATAATTCACATTTTTGCCTTCCTTCTGGCAGACATCGATGTAGTCAAGGCAAAGCAAAACCATAAGGTCTCTTGTGGGAGCAGTGCAGTAAAGAGGACCCGTGTATCCCTGCTCGTAAATGTATGGTATGTATCCACAATGGTCAAGGTGCGCGTGAGAGAGAACTATAGCGTCAAGCTTTTCAATGTTGAACTCCGGGACATTAATATATGGTGGCTGGTCCGATGCAACGTCAATCCCGCAGTCAAGAAGTATGTTGGACAGCGATGTCTGGACAAGCATAGAGCTCCTTCCAACCTGCCTGAATCCGCCGAGAGCGGATATCCTTATCCATTCCTTGTTCCTGTCGTAAGAAGGGTCAACACCCTGATTTATCTTCTGCCCTATCTTGTTTAGGAACTTCTTCCTGTAATCCAGCTCTGAGTGAAGCAGGTTCCTCACGGCCCTGACAACGTCTGACTTTATCGCAGGCGCCCTTTCTATTTTTGGAAGCCAAAGGGTTTCTGTTTTTATTTTCTTGAAAGTTTCCCCACCCTTTCCTATTATCAAACCTGGCTTCTGAACCTCTATTATCACCTTCCCGAGTTCGGGCTCGAAGTATATCTCCACTATTCCAGCTGCCTCGGGAGTGATCTCCTTTATTTTTTCCTTTGTTTTTTCAGGGTCAAGGCATATTGAAATGTCAGGTCTTATCTCAACCCTCTTTTTTATCTCCTTAACCAACTCCTTTACGGCTGATTCGCTGTTACGGAAAAATTCCTTGCTCTTTGTGTACATCACTATTTCGGAGCCCTCGAACTTAACCTCGGATATTTTAGCGTCCGAAGGAAGCTTCTGCTGTATCTCCTTTAGTATGTTCATACATCTCGCCTTGCAACAATTTATTTTGGCATTGGCTAACCGCACGCCTTAACGGAGAAGTCGGCGAAGCCAACTTCCAATTGCATCACCTCGCAACAAAGTTTGGAAAGACGAATTTGTCATTTTGATTAAGTTAGTCAATTTTTTCATTATGTATCAACCTTACGACTTAACGGAGAAGTCGCCTTTGATGAACGACTCATAACATCATTAACTTTTTTTACGGTTAACTATGCAAGGTCGTCATTCTTTATTTCCGACTTCCTGTAAGTCGCCTATGACTTGGAACGAATTTACAATTTATGGAAACGGAAAATTTGATCACCGATTCCAGTTTCTCAATTTACCATTAATGGTTTAAACTAAAATAACAATTTTCTTTTTATTCAAAACTCGATTTTTTGATTGACTACTCAATTAGCTTCTGTATCTCCTCATCCTTAAGCTCGTGGACTCCCTTGCTGTCCACAACGGTTATGTCAATTCCGCTTCCCCCCGAGGCTATGTCCCTCTTTGTCGCGGCATTTATAGCCCTTGCAACGAGTTTTTTTGCTTCCTCAACAGGCATACCTTTCCTGTAACCATCTTCCAAAACACCCAAAGCCATCGGTGAACCCGAGCCGGTCGAAAAGTATTCCTTCTCCTCAATCACAGATCCGTCAGCGCCCATACTGTACATTTCGGGGTTTTCATCATAGCCTCCCATAAGAAGCTGGACATAATAAGGATAGAACCTCCTCGCATAAAGTATGTTTGCCACAAGATAGGCAGCGGCCTTTACTGGTATCCTCCTTTCCTCGTGAAGCCTGTAAAGCCTTAGCTCGGCTTTTATGTACCTTTCAAGGGCCTGCGCGTCCCCGACAAGCCCAGCTATTGTTATGGCTATGTGCTCATCCACAGGGATAATCTTATGCACGGCCTTGCTTGCCACAAGATATCCCATCGTTGCCTTCCTCTCTGCACCGAGAACTACCGCGCCATTGCAAACAACACCCACAGTGGTAGTCCCTGTTTTCAATTTTTCCATTTTCTCTTCGTCCATAGAATCAGCTTGAGCTTTTTTATTCAATAGGTATTTGGGGTTTATAAACTTTACAGATGCTCGGTTGTGTAGAAACCATCCGTAAAAGCCCATAATAATTTTCCTGTGCACGTTGTAAATGGCGCACATCAATACGACCTCATTGCATTGGTGAACCAATGACCTTGACTGAAGCCATGAGCCCATCAACCGTTTCATCACGCTGTTAACAGTTTCTACCAATGATCTCTTGTGATATATGGTGTTATCAAAATGTCTTAGCATTTTCTTCCTGTACGAGCCGTATGTCTTGCCGTCTCTTCTCTTCCTTACCGGTATCATAGGTTTGCTGCCCAATTGCTTGACAAGGCGGTGGTTAGATTCACTGTCATAACCCTTATCAGCTGTTATGTATGCAGGTTTGGCAAGGCTGGCTGACTGC
>JAWCLA010000015.1:0-5701 GCA_039091855.1 Candidatus Aenigmatarchaeota archaeon
TCAGGAGGAAGATGTTGGACTCGCTCAGGCTTCCAAAATCGCGCAAGAGCCGCAACAACTTTCGCAAAATACTTTACAGGAGCAAGAGAAAAGGGAAGAAATTCCCGCGAAAGAGGACAAGCCTGAGAAGCCGAAGGAAAAGCCTGTTGCAAAAACAGATAGAAAGCAGAAGCCAAAGGAGGAAAAGCCTGCCGAAGTAAAAACAGACAAAAAGTCAAAAATGCTTTCAGAGCTTGAGGACTCGTTCAGGAAAGGTCTTATAAGCCAGAAGGCATACGAGTCCGCAAGAAAAATCCTTCTTGCAAAGAAGTTTTGATTCAGGTGAGTTTTATGAAAGGGAGAAATTTATCCACATTCATAGCGGTTTTTTCTATAATTCTTTTTATATGGATAATGCTTTCAGGACTTAGCCCCGAAGAGCTTATAGCAGGAACAGTGGCATCGCTGATAGTTTCTTCGATGTGCTACAAGCTGTTCACGTGGAGAAAGAACTATGCCGGGAGATTTTTATGGTTTATTGCCTACATACCTTATTACATTTATGCAGAAATGAAAGCGCATCTTGAAGTGATTTATTCAATTATATCAGGAAAAATAAAGCCAGGGATAGTTGAGATAGAAAACCCGCACAAATCCGATTTTGGCACGACGGTGCTGGCAAACTCAATAACAATGACACCAGGGACGCTGTCTCTTGAGATTGCTCCCGGAAAGATTTATGTTCATTGCCTCAGGATGAAAAGGGACAAAACCCAAATAACTTCAGGCTTTGAAAAATTCCTAAGGAGGGTTTGGGAATGATGTATGAAATACCGGTTTACATTCTGATGATGGCAGCATTTGTTTGCATATTTCGCATTTTAATGGGACCTTCAATTCCTGACAGGGTTGTTGCCGGAGATGCCTTTGTTTCCATAACAATCTCGATAATGGTTTTGCTCTCACTAAATTCTAATGATTTCCTTATGGACATAGCAATAGTATACGCTATCTTAGGATTCATAGGAACAGTAGCGATTTCAAAATTCCTCGAGGGAAAAAAGCTCGGTGACTGAATGATAGGATTTATCCTGATATTAATAGGATCAATGATTTCTTTGATAGGATCTTTAGGACTGATAAGGTTTCCAGACATATACACGAGAACTCACGCCCAAACCGTGATCAATGTTGGCGGAACCTGCCTGTTGCTTTTTGGCGTTTTTCTTGATATGCCATTTCCCTCTCTTTACTCATCAAAATCTCTTCTCCTGATAGTTTTCATTTTCCTAACCTCTCCTGTTGGAACACACGCAATAGCAAGGGCAGCATATAAATCAGGGGTTAAGCCGAGAATGCTCGAGGAAGATGAACTCGGATTCAAGGTAATAGAGGATGAAAGGCCTTTCAAAAAGCCAGAGCCAAAACCAGAAGCAAAAAAGGCTTCTGGCTACGAAAAAATCACGAAGTCAGGATACAGGTTTAAGCCAATGGACAAAAAAGGCATTAAATACAAAATAACTAAAAGGCTCAAAAAGGATGAATGGTAAAATGAAAACAAAGGAATTTCCATACACGCCTATCGGAAGGATTGCCAAAAAGTCAGGCGTGAAAAGAATATCAGATTCGGCACTAAAGGCAATCAGGGAAATCATACTTGAAGAAGCAGAGGAAAAGGCAAGGGAAATAGTTAAAATAGCAGAGCACTCGGGAAGGAAGACCGTTCTCAGGAGAGACGTTCAGTTTGTTATTGGAAAGAGAAAAGAATCATAATTCACAAGAACGGGCCTATTATTAGGGGAAGCATTACAGTGGCATCGCCTTCTATGGTAACATACTTTGCCTTTTCCTTGACCTTTCCCCAAGACACAGCCTCTTTCATTCTTGCTCCAGACAAACTCCCATCCCACTCTGGCGCAGTTGTTATGTAAACAGCATAATCAAGCCCCCCCTTGAACTGGTTCCACCATATAACATGATGCTTGGAAATACCCCCACCAACCATAAGCGCGCCACTCTTAACCTTCCTGAAAAGCCTTTCAAAAAGCAACTGCTCATCCCTGAAAACATCTACTTTGAAATCCCTGTGTTTCTGCATAAACATAAAGATTTGCGTCCCGAATGCCCCGTCGGTTATTCCAGGAATTATCACAGGAATTCTGTTCCTTTCAGCCCAATATATTATAGATTGTTTGCTTTCAATTCTCTTCCCAACCTCCCACACAAATTCATAGGTTGAGAGCTCCCTCTTTCCTGAATCATAAATCTCCTTAAGAATTGGCTGGAGGTTTTTCTCTATTACCTCTCCATAACACTCGTTTGGAATGAAAATGTTTCCAAGCCTGTTTATGCCCTTTCTATGAAGCTGTGCATCATCCGCATCAAAACTTCCATGATAGTAATCCTTCCATACCCTTGCAAAATCGTGGTCAAGAAAGCCGCAGGTTGTTATCACAATGTCAAACATCTTTCTTTTTATGCACTCTCTTATAAGTCCCCTTGCACCTGTTGCAATTATGCAGGCAGGAAAGGAAAGGATTTTTACGCATTCGGTTTCTGAAAACATTGAGTTCAGAATCTTAACAGCTTTACCGACCTTTTTTGCAACAAAACCACCAGACTTCTCGTATTCGTTTGCAACTTCCTCCAGAGTTGTTTTTTTGCTTATTCTTATGTCCTCAACCTTTTTGTTAATCATACTCAAGCTCTAGCTCCCTGACCTTGAAGTCCTTCAGTCCAAGCTCCTTTCTTATGAATTCCCACCCCTTTCTTGCATCAGCTTCCCCGCAGGTAAAAACCCTTATGCTCATAAATCCCTCGTTTGCAAATGAATGACAATACAGGAAGCTCTGGTCAACCATAACAAAGCATATAATCCCAGGCGGAGAATCCGAACCGCACTTGTATCTTGAAGTCGTTATAACCTTCATTCCCATAAGCTTCGCTGCACTTACTAGGATATCGCAAACCCTCTCATCATCCATACACACATCTCTTGGAACATTCTTGCAGTCCACTATCAATTCGCATCCGTATCTCATCTTCCCATCCTCATTCCTATGATTTTTTTAAAAATATGAGCGGCAAGCACTGCTGTCTGAGTGTTAACCCTGTCAGAAGCGCACTCCACTATATCCATTCCTATGATATTTTTAGTCCAGGATTTTTTAAATGTTCCAAAAAACTCATCTAAATTTATACCTTCGGGTTCAGGAGTTCCGACTTCCGGCGCACAAGCAGGATCAAAAACATCCAAATCAACAGTCAGGTACAAATGCCCTTGAATTTTTTCGATTCTATCAGAAACCCCAAAATCTCTCATTATCTTTTCTTCCTCTTTGCTCCAAGACCTGCATCCTATCTGAACGATCCTGAATCCACCCTCCCTTAAAAGATGGTAAGCCCATGTTATGTGCGAGAACCTTTCTCCAATATATTCTGGAAGCAAGTCCCTGTGGGCATCAAAATGCAGGACAGTTATTTTTTCCCTTAAAAATTCCTTAATCGCTTTTAATATTCCAAGTGTTATCAGATGTTCTCCACCGACAAACACAGGAAAAACATCGGGATTGGTTTCAAAAATCCATTTTACGGTTTCCATTATCCTCTCCTCTGTCAAATCCCAGCTTCCTGGGACAACTTCCACGTCCCCAATGTCTGCAAACTTAACCCTGTCAAAAACATTGGTTTTCAACTTTGGATCATATCCAGGAACATTCCTTATTGCTTCCCTTACGAAAAGAGGACCATACCTTACTGATTTTCCGGTTTCCGTTCCATCGAATGGAACCCCTGCCAAAACCACATCTGCCTTTTCAAGAGGGTATTCATATGAGAATGTTTTTCTTAGGTAGAGCATAAACAAAACCAATTTTTATATAGGAAATGCTGCGCAATAGAAATCAGTAAAATTTTCCATAATCTTCTATCCTCAATTGTTTTTATAAAGATTTATTAAGTCACACAGACATAATATTTCTCAATCCGAGGTAATTTGATGGTTACTAAGCCAACCCCAATAAAAAGCCTGAAGCCGGGGCATTTCGTTATGGCAGATGACGGAGAGCCCTGTAGAATACTTGACATAGCAATATCAAAGCCGGGAAAGCACGGCTCAACAAAGGCAAGGATAGATGTGATGGGCATCTTTGACAACAAGAGAAGATCTATTCTAAGACCTGCCTCAGACGAGCTTGAGGTTCCTGTTATAGAAAAAAGGAAGGCACAGGTAATCTCTGTTTCTGGAGACATAGCAAACCTTATGGACCTGGAGACATATGAAACCTTTGACGCATCCATTCCGGAGGAATTCAGGGGAAAGCTCCAACCAGGAGGAGAGATAGGCTACTGGAAAATAGAGAACAGGGTTCTCATAAAGCAGGCAAGCAGCGGGGATTAACCGAACCTCCACAACTCGCAAACCTTGCATACCTCCTTTGCAGAAGGTTCCCCACATTTCTTGCAGTAGTAAAGCTCGCCAACTTCCTTTTCCATCCATTCCCTTAGGTGAGGAAGAATCCTGTCAAAAGTTTCAAGAATGGAGAATTTTATCCCGGAGTGGTTTTCCTCAAGGGAGTTTATGAAATCCCTCACCTCAAGCCTCATGCCTGTCCTGTACGGACATTCCTTGTTGTGAAACCTAAGTCCAGAAAGCAAGGCATACAAGGCAACCTCCTTTTCTGGAATAATCCTCAACGGCTTTATCCTTCCTATGAATTTCCTGTCATATACAACAGGCTCTGGTCCCATCCTTGATGCCCTGTACAAGTCACCCCTTACGTAATTCATCAGTATTGCCTGAACCTCGTCATCAAGGTTGTGCCCTGTGCAGATTTTTGTCAGCTTTAGCTCTCTCGCCTTCTTATTTAGAAGATATCTCCTTCCAATGCCGCAAAGCGTGCAGGAAACATCCAAATCATACTTCCTTTTACCAATTTTTTTTATTTCCCTCACTTTCTGGTCCAGGTTTTTCCCAAACTCTTTCCTAAACGAGTAAACATAATGTTTTATTCCCTTTTCACTGCAAAAATCCCTTACATATTTGAGACTTTTTTCCCTGTATCCCCTTATGCCCTCATCAATGGAAATTGCAACAATTTCCACATCCCTTCTTATTCCAAAAATCTTTTGCATCAGGCAAAGCGCAACCATAGAATCCTTTCCGCCAGAAACACCAACCCCTATTCTGTCTCCAGGGCTTACGAGATTATGAACTCTTATGTTCTTCTTTACCTTTCTCTCAACTGATTGTAGAAAATGAGTCCTGCACAAATAACAACCCTCGTACTTCCTGAAAATAACAGCAGGTCTTCCACACCTGCACAAAGGCTTTTTTTGCATAAAAACTCTTTAATACCTGATTTTATAAAGAATACAATATGAAGTCGCAAGCGACTTCTTTCCATAGCTTAGATTGAAGGCATCCTATGCCTTGTGTTCAAAATCGTGCCGAGGTGGCGGAACCAGGCTAACGCGCTCATTTTGGCTGTTTCCCAGCCAAAAGCGTAAGCCTCGAGAGCGAGTTCCCGAAAGGGAGTGCAGGTTCAAACCCCAATCCCTTTCGAAGGAAAGAGAGAAGGCGTTCGCTAACGCCTTCAATCCAGAATCGAAAGGTCTAGGGCTTACCCCAAAAAAAAAGGATTTACAAATCCAATTGGGGAATGAGAATCCTGCCCTCGGCGCTAAAAAGTGGAACACTACTTATTACTTTTTTTGTACCTTA
>JAWCLA010000015.1:5710-14398 GCA_039091855.1 Candidatus Aenigmatarchaeota archaeon
GCCGAACCCCCAAAAAATTTACCCACCTGAACGTGACCATCTCCCAATCAGCCCTTTTGAAAAAAGGGCCGAACCCCCGTCAGCCCTTTCCAAGAAAGGGTTGAGATCCCAAAGACTTTACTATAACAGTGCAATTGTTTCATATAATTTCAGCCCTTTCCAAGAAAGGGTTGAGATCCCAAAGACTTTACCCACCTGAACGTGACCCTACCCATTCAGCCCTTTCCAAGAAAGTTGGAATAAAAAACGTTACAGGATTAGTAATTATCAGGGAATGAGAATCCTGCCCTCGGCGCTAAAAAGTGGAACACTACTTATTACTTTTTTTGTACCTTAACTCTCCCCTTATAACCTTTTCCTCCTCTCCACTCAAATCGATAACAATTGAAGGTGGTCCTGGAAGAGTTCCTCCGTCTATAACAAAATCTATGCCTTTCAACCTGTTCGCATCAGAGGCCTTTTTTATCGGTTGGCTTCCCGAGATATTTGCAGATGTTGAAACAACAGGGATTCCCATATCCCTTACCAGCTTTGTTATAGGATGGGCAGGAATCCTCACGCCAAGGGTGGGAAGAGGAGAAACATCCTTAAGAAAGAAGGGCTCTTTCTTCCTGAAAATCAGCGTGTACGGACCAGGCAAAACGTTAAGCGACTTTTTGCTTTCAACAACAAGATTTTTCAGAATCCATTCGCTTGACGGAACGATAACGGAAAATGGGTGCTCTGTTTTCTTGATTTTCCTTATTTTTTTCACAGAATCTGAAATAAGGGCATTGCAACCCAAACCGTAAACCGTGTCAGTGGGATAAACAAAAACAGAGCCTGTCCTTATTTCCTCTATTACATCATTTCTTACATCCTTGTTTTTGATTACATCATCCATTTTGAACCTTTTCATATTTTATTTTTGCCTCCTTTGAATATAAATGGGCAAGCCTTAGTGGTTCTGGAAGCCTTCCCATTCGTATGCAGCGTAAAACAATATCCAAAGATGATTTTAGCGAAACCTTATGACCTGGGGAAACAAAAATCTTCTTCCTGTTTTTTCCCAATGCCCAGCCAACCTGCTTTTTACCAACAACAATCTTCTGAATGTTTGGTTTTTTCCAACTTTTAACTTCCCCACAAAGCCTTGACTTTGCCACCCCAATTGAGGGTTTGTCAAGCAAAACACCTATGTGAGATGCAATTCCACACCCTCTTGGATGGCATATGCCGTGCCCGTCTATTAGAATGACATCAGGCTTGATTTCAAGATTCTCATAACAACTGATTATTTGAGGGGCTTCCCTGAAAGCGAGAAGCCCAGGAATATAAGGGAATTTTACAAAACCTGAAATTTCCTTATGCTCCACAACCGTTAGATCCTCCCATTTGACAACAACACCAGAGCAGAAAAATCTTTTTCCAGAATAGGCAATGTCAAAACCACCTAAAAGCCCGATTTTATCAAAACCGTCTATCAGGCTGACCTTTTTGGCAATTTTGCTCTGTTCCATTTCAAGAGTTCGTGTTTCCATGATTTATTTAATCCATTCAATATTAATAGTATGGCTCAAAGTCGTTTCTATTCCAGAAGGAAAAATCTGATTTCCCTTATGGAGGAAAAGGGAATTGAAGCTCTGCTCTTGAACAGCAGGAGTGATTTATTTTATTATACTGGAATTGAGGCAGAAAACTGCTATCTTCTCATACCAAGAAATTCTACCCCTTGTATTTTCAGGACATCGCTTGAAAACCAAATAGATGGGGCTAAAAATCTCAAGGTTTTTCTCATAAGAGAGCTTTCAGAAATGGCAAAGCGATTGAAGTCTTTCAAGAGAATCGGCTTTGATGAATATTCAACCAATTATTATGCTTTTTCTATACTCAAAAAATCAGGACTGAAATTAGAGCCTTCTGCCTCTATAATAAAGAAGCCAAGAATGGTAAAAGACGAACAGGAGATAGAGCAGATAAAAAAGTCAGCGCAAATAACCAGGAAGGCCATCTCTACAATTGGTGACATCTCAGGAAAGAAAGAGATAGAGGTTGCAAACAGAATAGACTTATTATTCAGGAATTTGGGAGCAAAAAACTCGTTTGACACTATAGTGGCCTCAGGAAGGAATTCTGCCATAATCCATCACAAACCAGATTTGACTGCTATAAAAAGAAAAAGCCTGACAATAGTTGACGCAGGCGCAAGGCTGAACAACTACTGCTCTGACATGACAAGGACATTTTGCCAAAACCCTGGCAAAAAAGAAAGACAGATAATGGAAAACATATCACAGGTACAGGGAGAGCTTATTGACTCAATAAGATGCGGAGTAACCTATGATGAAATTCAGAAAAAATACGAGTCCCTGATGAAAAGTAAAGGATACAAGGTTATGCATTCCTTTGGCCACGGTGTCGGCATAAGCATACACGAAAGGCCATCAAAGGGGGACATTCTTGAAGCAGGAATGGTAATCACCGTTGAACCAGGCGCTTACATAAAAAACCTCGGTGGCTGCAGGAAAGAAGATATGATAATAATTAGAAAGGGAAAGCCGAAAATTCTAACTATTTAGTAAAATCAATCAGATTGCAGCCTCTTTTGACTTTTTGGGCTCCTCCTCCTCAACAGGGGCGCTTATGTGCTTTATTATCACTATGTCACCTATTGCCAGAACCATAGGAAATGGAACTATGAGCCCCTTCTTTCCTCCAACCATCTTGGACAGGTAAGAGCCCTTCATAGCGTTTATTACAAGAGATCTTAGCTTGAACCTCTTTATGTCACATTCAACATCCTCAACCTTTCCACAGTACAGGCCCTTGTCAGTGAAAACGTCTTTTGACCATGTCTGGGAAACGCTTGCTATCCTGATAGCCATCAAATCACCCCGATTATGGAATTAAGCAACACAGTCGCAATATAGTAATATTGAACTTATGCTTATAAAACTATTGTGTAAACAAGGAACCAATATTTTATGCACCAGGCGGGATTTTCTTTAGATAAGATTTCCTCTTAATCAAAATCGAACCCGCATTACAGGCTTTCTCCTTGGGAAACCCTCCAACCTTATGCCAAGGAGACCCTTTCTGAAAGAAGCTTATTGGGAAGCCCGTGTCCTGCCACTAGACTACTGGTGCTTTTTTTAAATATATAGATTCGGATAATCTATATAAACCAAATATTGGGTCGGTGGTCTAGTGGTTATCGAGAATGAAGGCGAATGCTAGAATGAAGGCGTCATCGGACGCCTTCCAGCAAATTTCGCCTTCAGTCAACCAGGACGCTGCCCTTACAAGGCAGAGATCGGCAGTTCGATTGGAATTTTTATTTCAGAAAATCTGCCCCGACCCATTATGAAACTTACGGCTTTACCTATTTGGCGAGGCCGTCTCTCAAGACTTGGGCCGATAGATCAACTGGTTGGAAAGGCAAAATAACTTTCCAAGGAAAGATCGCTGTCTCGGCATGGCAGAGGCTCCGGGTTCGAAGCACCGCTTTTTAGAGGCTTACGCCTTCTGCAAAAAGCGGTGGAGCAAAAACCGCTTGCATATAAAAACCGCTTTTTAGAGGCAAGTTCGGAATGACGGCTTGATAAGAAAAAACACAAGCCGTCCTGCCAGAGTGCTTCTGCAAAAAGCGGTGGGGCAAAAACCGCTTGCATATAAAAAAAGCGAAAATCCCGGTCGGTCCATAATAAAAAGAAAGTTAGTACCCCTGCCGGGATTTGAACCCGGGTCACAGGCTGTTTCCAAACCTTTAAATCCGCTTGAAGCAAAAGCGCAAGCGGTTCGTTCTGATTAAACCCTTTCCTGAAAAGAGTTTACGAGAAGCCCGTATGCTTAGCCGGACTACACCACAGGGGCAAATTATGGAATTTATTTGTATGTTATTTAAATATTGTTTGGCTGATAAACATATACCGATATGATTTGAAGGCGATTGCTATTGCCTTCAAGCAGATTATGGACCGAAGGTGGTCGCGACCACCTTTCATCAAAAACAGGGCCCGTGGCTCAGTGGTTAGAGCACTCGACTGATAGCCTTGCAAGAAAGCGGACCATAAAGGCATTGCCGCAATGGCAATAGAGCCCACTTAGCAGGTGGGTAAAGTCTTTGGGATCCCAACCCTTTCTTGGAAAGGGCTGACATCGAGGGGTCGTGAGTTCGATAGCGCAAAGGGGCTTCAAGAGGCTTCCGCCTTCTATGCCCCTTTACCGCACTATTTCCCAAGAAAATATGCAGGGTAACGAGAATCTCACCGGGCCCATTCAGCTTTTATACCTTATCTTTATGCCAGCAGGAATTTTGTTTGGGTTCTTTATCTGCGGGTTAAGCTCTTCTATTTCCCTGAAATCCCTTCCTATTTTCTTGCTGATTTTCAACAGCGTGTCTCCATTTTTTGTTGTGTAATACATAAATTCAGGCTCATTTTTCTCCAAATTAAGCCCGTATCTCTCTGGTTTTTCAAGCATTTTTGCAACAGCAATAACCTTTGGTATGTGATAATAAGTTTCCTTTGGTATCTCTCCTATTTGCATATCCCAAAAGGATTTTGAAGCCTTTCTTCTAGCTTTTCCCTCTCCCCAGTTGTATGCCATAAGAGCTATTTCAAAATTTTCAAACCTGTCAATAAGTCGCCTTAACTCCCTTGCAGCAGCGTCTGATGACCTTTCAGGGTCGAATCTCTCGTCAATATATCTATCCATCTTTATGCCATATTCCATTGCTGTCTGCTTCGTGAACTGAAACTGCCCGGCTGCCCCTTTACTCGAAACCTGTTTAGGATGCTCTGCCTCCACTATTGCCTTTGCCAATAAGATTTTTGGGTTTATCCCTTCCTCCTTTGCCTCCCTCTCAAAAACCCCCACAAAATTAGATATGTTTTTCCATACGCTTTCCACATAGCCGTTCTGGAGGTATTTCTTTACCTGACTTTCAATCCTTTCCTGAGCATGCTTGGGAAGACTCCTGACATATTCCTCAATAGTTTCAATTCCTTGCTCAACCCTCTCGTTTAAGGAACAATCTGTTGGTATGTAATGCCTTTCAAAAGCCGGCTCAAAAATCACCAGTCCCGCAGCTAATGAGGTTAGTGCCGCGTACTTCTTGAGTTTTTTGGTAAAGCCATTTTTTGCCATATTTACCACTAGTTTGTTATAAATACTATCTCAAACAAAACCAAAAATCAAACTTATTTATTCCCAAAAGCTTAAATATATTTTGAATCAATTCATAACCTTGCTAACTTAGTATATATGTGAGGTGCTTTATGACAATAATAAAGGTTTTAGAAAAACCAAAGCTAAGAAACCCTGTTCTTATAGAAGGACTTCCGGGCGTTGGGAATGTAGGAAGGGTGGCTGTTGGATATCTTGTGGAACAGCTCGGGGCTAAAAAGTTCGCCCAGCTCTATTCGAGGCATTTTTTCCCTTTTGTAGTTCTCCATGACAGGAACCAGGTTCACCTTCTTAAGAACGAGTTCTACTACTGGAAGGCAAAGAAAAAAGGCCAGAGGGACATAATATTCCTTGTCGGGGACTGCCAGTCACTGGATCCGCACGGCCATTACGAGGTTATGGAAAGGGTTTTGGACTTTGCCGAGAAGTTCGGGGTAAAGGAGATATTTACAATAGGAGGAATAGCAACAGGCGAGATTGAGAAAAACAACAAGACTATCGGTGCTGTCACCGACAAGGAGCTCGTGGAGAAATACCAGAAATACGGGATAGAATTTTCAGCAGGAGAAAAAATAGGCTACATAGTCGGTGCGGCAGGATTGCTGCTTGGGTTGGGAAAGGAAAGGGGTATGAAGGGAGTATGCCTTCTCGGAGAGACTTCAGGCTTCCCGATAGTAACTGACCCAAGGGCGGCAGAGGTCGTCCTTAACAGCCTTGTAAAAATCCTTAACATAAAGATAGACATGAGCAAGCTTGACCAGAAGGTAAAGGAGATGGAAGACTTCATAAAGAAGGTAGAGGACCTGCAGAAGAAAGCCCTTACCGAAATAGCCAAGTCAGAACCACAGCCACAGCAAAAGACAAGGGAGCAGACGAGGTACATAGGTTGAAGGCGATATTTTTTTATATATATTATTCAATATGGTTTAACTATGCCAAACCACAAGTACAAGAGCAGGTACGAGAAGACGAGAATTCTTGCAGCAAGAGCGTTGCAAATTTCGCAGGGCTCTCCTGTCCTGATAAAAGTGCCAAAGGGAGTCACAAAGCCTCTTGACATAGCAAAACTTGAATGGGAGGCAAATGTAATCCCTATAGAAATAAAGCCGAAACAGGAAGAGGATTCAAAGAAAAAGGCATAATCCAGATCCCATTCATTTATAAAATTGCATTTCAAGTTGCCTAATCTATTAAATACGCTTTCCAAATTATTCTTTATGATAACTGACATCAGGATTTACCCATCCATTAACTCAAAGGGCGAGATTTCTGTGAAAGTTGGTGTGAAAACAGAGTCAGGCTTTTATTATGCTTCAGTTCCCTCGGGAACCTCAAAGGGCTCAAGCGAGGCAAAGGAGATTTCCTTTGAAAAAGCGAGAAAAATCTTCCCGAAGCTGAGACACAAGATAATAGGAACGCAGGAAGACTTTGAGAGGGTTGACAGGATGCTTAGGGAGATTGACAGAACGCAAAACTTCTCAAAAATCGGCGGAAATCTAGCCTTGGGAATTTCAATTGCAGTGGCAAGGGCGCAGAGCAAAGGCGAGCTCTGGAAACTTAAAGGCCTGGGTGATGAGCAAAAATTTCCCATCCCTGTTGGAAATGTCATAGGAGGCGGTTCCCATGGAGGAGGAACGGACTGGCAGGAATTCCTGCTTATCCCTTATGCTGCCAAAAGCCCGCTGGAAGCGATACAAAGCCTGGTGGAAGTGTGGGCTGCCATAGGCGATGAGATAAGAGAGAAAAAACTCCTTATCGGAAGGAACCTTGAAAACGCCTGGATGGCACATATGGACGAGGAGGAAACGCTGGAATTCCTTTCACAGATAGCAGATGACTGGAGGATGAGAACAGGTGTTGATATTGCAGCCTCTGCGCTCTGGAACGGCAGACATTACAATTACAAAAAGTCAGGCGAGAAACTCACGCCTGAGCAGCAGCTCGATTTCGTAAAGGAGATGGCAGAAAGATACAAAATCTGGTATATCGAAGACCCGTTCAGGGAGAACTCATTTGTTTGGTTCTCTCACCTTAACAGAGAAATTGGCAGAAGCCACCTTGTTGTTGGTGACGACCTTTACTGCACCCAAATAAGGCGGCTGGAGAAGGGAATTCACGAAAAGGCAACAAATGGTATAATAATAAAACCGAACCAGGCAGGGACACTTTTCCAATCGGAGAGGGTGGTTTCTATCGCACAGAAATATAATATTTTTCCTGTTGTTTCACACAGGTCAGGAGAGACAGGCGATGACTGGATTGCCGACCTCTCTATTCTGTGGAAGGCTCCCCTCATAAAGACAGGGGTTATGGGAATGGAAAGGCTTGCAAAACACAACAGGCTCATACAGCTATGGGAGGAAGTCCCTGAACCTAAAATGGCGGAAATTAATTTTTTGTGAATTACACTGTGAGAACGCTTTTAAAAACATATATATATGTATAGTTAATTCCATAGAGTGAAAGTAAATGAAATAACACTAAATATTCCTTTAAAGGTGCAAATATGCTAGTTGACAAGACAGAATATCTTACGGCAGGCGTGCATATAGGAATGAAGTCGTGCACGCCTTACATGAGGCAGTTTGTATACAAGATAAGGGAAGATGGCTTGGCTGTCTTCAACCTGCAGAAGGTGGACGAGAGGATAAAGATAGCGGCAGACTTCCTTTCAAAGTACAAGAACATTCTTGCAGTTTCCAGAAAGGAGGCTGCATCAAAGGGGCTGGAAGCCTTCATAAGGGAGGTTGGAGGCAAGGCAGTGCCTGGAAGGTTTTCGCCAGGAACGCTTACGAACCCGTCCTATAAGGGCTTTTACGAGCCAGACGTGGTTTTCGTGGTTGACCCGCTTGTTGACGAGCAGGCAATAAAGGAGGCAAAGAAGAAAAGGATACCTGTTGTCGCAATGTGCGATACCTTCAACAACCCAAAGGACGTGGATTATGTCATACCTATGAACAACAACGGCAAGAAGTCAGTCGGTCTCGTGCTTTGGGTTCTTGCAAGGGAGATACTGAAAAACAGGGGAGAGATTTCAAAGGACTCGGATTTCAAGCCAAAGGTTTCGGACTTCGGTGAGTGATATGGGAGTGAGTTCTGTCAGGAAAATGGCAGCGGAGATACTGAAATGCGGGCAGTCAAGGATAAGGATAGAGATGACAAAGGAAGTGGAGGAAGCCCTAACCAGAGAGGATGTAAAGAGGCTGATAAGGTCAGGGATTGTTTGGAAGGTTCAGAAAAAAGGCACTTCAAGGTTTCACGCAAAATTCCTGCTGAATCAGAAAAAGAAGGGACTACGCACCCGCGAAGGCAGCAGGAAGGGAAAGTTTGGCGCAAGAAACCCGAGAAAAAAACAATGGATAAAGACAATAAGGGCGCTGAGGAGATTGCTGAAGGAATTAAAGGATAATGGGCAGATTGACAAAAAAACCTACACCGAGTTCTACCTTAGGGTTAAAGGCGGGGAGTTCAGGAACAAGAAGCACTTGCTGTTTTACCTTGATGATCACGATTTGCTCAAGC
>JAWCLA010000016.1:0-14237 GCA_039091855.1 Candidatus Aenigmatarchaeota archaeon
AGACGCAGGCAATAAAATCAGCAGCAGAGGCAGCCGAGATGATATTGAGGATAGACGACGTCATTTCAGCAGGCTCCGGAGGAAAGGGCAAAGAGTCCAAAACACCTCCTATGCCCGAAGGAGGAATGGACGAGTATTAAATAAGGTGGCTTCAGGCACCTTTTCTTGTTCTTACCAATATCTTTAAAAATACCACTCTAAAATAGTAAAAGAATTTAAACTTATGTTCGAAAAAACCGAAAGTTTTATAAATGGGTTTGTTCAAAATATATCATCAAAATTTTTTGTATAATCACTAAAAAGGAGTAACAAATTGGTCTTATGGAAAAAAAGCCAAAATCAGGTCAGGCGTGTCCGGAGTGCGGCTCCGAAAAGATAAGGTATGATTACGAGAGAGGGGAGACCGTTTGCAACTCCTGCGGAGCTGTTATAAGCGAGTCAATGATAGACCTCACACAGGAATGGAGGGCTTTTGACGAGGACCAGAGGTCAAGAAGGGTAAGGACAGGGGCAGCCCTGACACCAATAAAGCACGATCAAGGTATAACAACAGAAATAGGAAAAGGCAAAGGAGAGCTCTTTAAGGTTTCATCAAAAAAGAGGGCTCAGTACTACAGGCTTACAAAATGGCACAAAAGGCTTATAAAATCAAAGGACCGCAACCTTTCTTTTGCTTTTTCAGAGCTTCAGAGATTGGTATCACAGCTTCACCTCTCAAGAGCTGTCCACGAGAAGGTTGCAAAGCTTTACCAGCAGGCAGTAAACAAGGGACTTGTCCGTGGACGTTCAACAGAGTCCATAATAGCAGCGCTCCTTTACACTACGTGCAGGGAGGAAGGCGCACCAAGGACGCTTGACGAGATATCAAAGGCATCCGGGATAAACAGGAGAGACATAGGAAAGACATACAGGTACATAGCGAGAAAGCTCCACATAAGGATTCTTCCTGCAAAGGCACAGGACTACGTTCCAAGGTTCGGTTCTCTCCTTAACCTTTCAGAAAGGGTTCAGGTAAGGGCAGCAGAGCTTCTTGACGAGGCAGGAAACTATGACGTTACTTCAGGCAAAGGTCCGATAGGAGTAGCTGCTGCAGCGCTTTACATAGCAGCAGTTCTTGAGGGTGAGAAGAAAACCCAGAGGGAAGTTGCAGACGCGATAGGGGTGACAGAGGTTACCATACGCAACAGGTACAAGGAAATGGTAGAATCTCTAGGAATAAAGGAAGAGGTTGAAGAGAAGGTAAGGGAAGAGGAAGAAGCGGAAAGGTAAGCCTTTTTATTATGAAAAAAATAGTAAGAGGCCTTAAGGGAACATATCTGGTAAAGTTCTCTGATACAGAACTAACTTTTCCTGAAAAGCTACTATCAGTTCTTGAAGGTTTCAGTATAAGGGGATTTGAAACAGTTCTCGTAAAGGAAGAATATTCTTATCTCCAGATGTTTCCAACACTTGAAGAAAAAGGCTATTTCTTCACTCTCGAAAACGGGAAAACAAGAATTCCACGTTCCATAAAGGATTGCTTAGGAATAGAAAACAAGGGATATGTAATTGGGATATCATATATGCTCGAGCTTTGGGGACCTTCCTGGGAACTACACAAAAAACAGCTCGATTCGATGGATTTTTCAGAGATAGACGTTTTTTAATCATTTTCTTTCCCTTCCATCTTCATTCTATAAAGGGTTTTATGCATCCTTTTCTCCTTGTTCTTTGCTGACCAATAATAGGCCTCATCCCTTGTCTTTCTTGTTATGAGAAATACAACCCTTCCTATTTTCTGCCTGCCAACCCTTCCCCTTCTCTGTATGAGCCTTATTTCAGATGGAACTGCCTCGTAAAACACAGCCAAGTCCATTGCAGGTATGTCCAGACCCTCCTCTGAAACGCTTGTGCCCACAAGAACGTTATATATCCCGTCCCTGAAGTCAGAGAGCCTTGAAAGTTGCTCCTTTTGCGTGATGCCTTCCCTCTGCCCTATGAACTCAACAGGCTTCACCCCTTCTATTCCCTTCAGGCTGTTAACAATTTCCTTGACAGAATCCCTGTAATTTGCAAAAACTATTATTTTGGAATCCGGCTTTTCCCTTATCTGTGTATCAACAATCTGACAAAGCTTGCTTATTTTTGGATGTCTGGAGCCTTGCTGAAATAAGTCCCTTGAAAGCCACACAGCATTTGCAACCTTCTGGTCCTTCATAAGCCTTTTTGCAGCCCCAGAATTGTCCTTTTCAAGCTTTTTCCAATAGTTTTCCAAAACTGTTATACCTTGGGTTTCTAAAAGACCCAAGGCATGCTCCAATTTTATTATCTGAGCCACAATCGAGGATATGCCAAACGCGTACTTGTTGCCCTTTGCTAGTGATGCGTGCATTTTTGCCTGAAGCTCGAGAAAATCCTTTCTCGATGGCTTAGGCTTTTTCAAAAAACCCATCTCTCTCAGCCTTTTTACCCTCTCCTCTATTGCCTCCTCCAAAAAGCCCTTTATTCTCAGGAAGCTTTCAGGAAGCTCCACGTAAACCCATTCTATTCTCTTCTCCTTTACCCAAGGAGAGACGTCCAAATCCCCCTCTGTCCTTATCTCGACAAAGTCTATTCCAAGATTCTCCTTTATCTCCTTAATTTTTTCAGAACTTCCTCCCGGGGACGCTGTAAGGGCAAGTATTCTTGGAAATTTCGACTGGCTCAAATAAAGCTTTGCAACAAACGGATAGGCATAACCTCCTATAGAGTGATGTGCCTCGTCAATGACAAGGAGGGAAAAGTCCGAAAGGGAAAGGATGCCATTATTTAGGTCATTCTCCACAACCTGTGGCGTTGCAAAAACAACCTTTTTTTTATAAATGTTTTCCCTTTCAGCGGGCTTTACCAATCCTGTAACAACAGCCATTTCCTCCTGCGGAATTTTCAGGCTTTTAAGGAAAGTTTTGTAATGCTGGTTCACGAGAGGTCTTGTTGGGGCCATAAAAAGAACCCTTGAGTCAGGGTGTTTCTCCAACCTGAGCGCAGCGAGCATAATGGCTATGTTTGTCTTCCCGAGCCCTGTTGGCAAAACACACAAAGTATGGCTTTTTGAAGCGGTTCCGAGAATGGACTCCTGATAAGCCCTTGCCTCTATCGTGTTCTCGTTTATCAGCGGGTGCTTTACGTAATCCATATTCACACCAGTTCAAAGTATATTATAGAAAGCTCACAATATTAAAAAGGCAATATGATAGAGGAGTCAAGGCTGCGTTACGAAAGGATAAGGGGAGTTCCGCACATAAGGGAGCCTGGAAACTCAATAAGAGTGAGGACAGGTGACTGGAGGGTTTTCAGACCCGTTTGGGATATGAAGAAATGCACAAAATGCAGGCAGTGCTGGCTTATGTGCCCTGATTCTGCAATAAAATGGAAGGGTAAGCCTGTATGGGATTCGCAAATCTGCAAGGGCTGCCTTGTATGTGTTGATGTCTGCCCTGTAAAAGCCATATCTTCTGTCAGGGATTTGCACGAATAGATCACTTTGCCTTTGCTGCTATCTTCCCTATGTAGATTGTCGCCACGACAGCTATAACGGTCACTATTATGGCGTAAAGCCAAGGCCCGTAAGCCTGAAGCCCTAAGGACCCTATCGCGTTTTTTATTGCCTCGTTCCAAGCCAAGGCTGCCACAAGACCGAATGCAGCTGTCATAAGGCTGGCAATCTTGTCTATTACCTCTTTGCTTATCGCCATGTTAATATTTAACTATCCATTTTAAAAACTTCAATCAGCTTTTTATCCTTTTAAAATCCCTATATATTATGCAAAATTCCAGCGAGATGCTAAAGTCAGTATCAAAGAAAACAGATGAAAGCGAGTTCTTTTCTTCCTTACCTAAAGGCTATCGGAAGGGAAATACAAAATACATAATAATAACAGGGACTGTAATATCAGGGGTTGGAAAGGGAACTTTCTCCTCCTCTATAGGAACCCTCCTAAAGCTTTTCCACGGATACAGAGTGGCCCCAATAAAATTTGACGGCTACCTTAACTATGATGCAGGAACCCTTAACCCTTACAGGCACGGTGAGGTTTTTGTTCTTGATGATGGAACAGAGTGCGATCTTGATTTGGGGACATACGAGAGAATGATGAATGCGGACTTCTCTAAAGACAACTACCTTACAGCCGGAAAAATCTTCAAGACGATAATCGAGAAGGAAAGGGCAGGAAACTATCTCGGAAGGGATGTGCAGTTCATTCCACACGTAACAGGGGAGATAAAAAGCTTCATCAGAAGCCTGGCCGTGAAATCAGATGCAGAAATAATTTTGGTTGAGGTTGGAGGAACGGCTGGGGACATAGAAAACTCTTATTTTCTTGAGGCAATGAGGGAGCTATCATATGAGGAGGGAAGAGAGAATGTATGCTTCATAACTGTCACCTACATACTCCAGCCCCGCTCACTTGGGGAACATAAAAGCAAGGCAGCACAGCTCGGCTTGAGGACGCTTATGGGACTGGGAATACAGCCTGACATAGTTATATGCAGAAGTGAAAACCCAATTCCGGATAAGGTAAGGGAAAAGATAAGCATATACTCCAACATACCTTTGGAAAGGGTTATAAGCTGTTATGACCTTGACAACATATACAAAATCCCGCTATTTCTACAGGAAACAGGAATAGACAAGGAGATAATAAAAATACTTAACCTCAATGAAAAGCAAAATGGAAACCTTTCAGAGTTTGATAAATGGAAATCACTCGTGCAGAAAATAAACTCGTCCCAAAAGGAGATAACAATAGGAATGGTGGGAAAGTATACTTCAGTCCACGATTCCTATCTCAGCATACTAAAGGCAATAGAGCACACTTCCCCTTACCTTGGCATAAGGCCGAAAATAAAATGGATAGAAACCACGAACATAACTCATCAGAATGTGTCACAAAGGCTCGAAGGAGTTGACGGAATAATAGTTCCAGGAGGCTTTGGCGAGAGGGGAACTGAAGGAAAAATAGAGTGCATAAGATACGCAAGGGAGAACGATATCCCATACCTTGGGCTTTGCTTTGGCTTCCAGATGGCTGTGATAGAGTTCGCAAGAAATGTCTGCGGCCTCAAGGGAGCAAACTCAACAGAGATAGATTATGAAACACCACATCCAGTGATATGCATACTTCCTGAGCAGGAGGAGATAAAGGGCTTGGGAGGTACAATGAGGCTGGGTGGTTTCGACCTCATAATAGATAAAGGCACGCTTGCCCACAGGCTTTATGGCAAAACACAAGTTAGAGAAAGGTTCCGTCACAGGTGGAATGTTAACCCCAAGTATATAGAAACCCTTGAGAAGAATGGAATGGTTTTTTCAGGCAGGGCTCCTGAAAAAAGGATTATGCAGATTCTCGAGCTTCCTGAAAAAAGATTCTTCCTTGGGACTCAGTTTCACCCAGAATTCACATCAAAACCGCTTAATCCACATCCTCTTTTTAGGGGTTTTCTGGAGGCGTGTTTGAAGTAAAATATTAAATCTCCAACTAACCTTCATAAACTGCATTTATTACCTCCCATATCCTCTTTGCCTTTTCCTTCCCTATTCCCTCCACCTGCATAAGCTCCTCGGGGGTAGCGTCATAAACATCCCTAACGCTGCCAAAGTGCTTAAGTAACCTTTTGCTAAGCACATTGGAAACATTCGGCAGGCCTGCAACCAAGAATTCCTGCTGGCTTGAAAGCGAATGGTTCCTTTTGTTGCAGCGTATTTGAATACCTCTTTTTTCCTGAACCTGCTCCCTGTATGCCATCCAGAATATCTGGGAGGCAGTTTCCCTCGAGTTTCCTGTCCAGATTATAGGAATCCTGTAGTCTATCGCTACTGACGACAAAACCCCTCTTATCGTATTTTCGTGCATATTCCTTTCCAAAAAAAGCATCTCGGGATTGCCTTCCAAGATGAGAACTGGTTTTTCATAAGAGCATACAAGCTCTTCCATCTGCCTGAAAAGGCGCTGGTCTATAACAGACTGAAGAAAATCGGGTATGCTTTTTCTCTCTATTGCTACCCTTTCAGAAATTATATAATCCCCTGTCTTGAGCTGGATCTCCCTTATTTCTGCTTTATACTCTCTTAAGTGTCTTGTAACATTGGATGCAATTTCCCTGTGGTCGGCAAGAATCAAAATTTTTTCGCCTTTGAGGACTTTTTGTCCTTCCATAAAATCAGCCATTATAAATTCAGGAAACCTTTGACCCAGGCTTTAGCTCCCTGTCAACAGTAAGCAAACTCACCTTGTTTCCTTCCTGCGCAGCCAAAAGCATACCCTCTGACTTTATGCCCTTTATTACAGCAGGCTCAAGGTTTGCTACTACTATTATTTCCTTTCCCTTTATCTCTTCAGGCTTATAATAAGGCTTCAATCCTGCGACAAGGGTTATTTTTCTTTCTCCCAAATCAACAGAAAGCTTGTATAATTTGTCAGCGTTTGCCACATCATTAACTGATATTATCCTACCAACCCTCAAGTCAAGAGCCTGAAACTCCTTGAATGAAACCATAACCAATATTCTCCAAGCAGGTTTAAATTGTTTATATAGAGTCTGCCAATATATTATATATGAAAATTTCAGCAGTTTTGGCTCTTGCTGTGGTTTTTATCGGATTTTTCCTGCCATTGGGGAAGTCCATAGAAACGCCTGAGGTTACTTTCATACCAGAACAGATTTCGGTAAATTCGAGCTTTTTGATGATCGCTGACCCAAAAGCCCTTCCCGGGGAAATAGTCGCTGTTTCATGGATTATACCGGGAATAGAAAATGCGTATGGCTCGTTTCCCAAGGTTGGAAACAAATGGGTGTGCTACTTTTCCAACACAGACCCCCTTGCGACTTGTGGATATAACAGGTTTCCGTATCCCTCACCTTATACAGTATTGGTTGATGCAACTACATACGGACAGGTTGAAAACAAATCAGTGAACATAACAATAGGAGGCATACCAATAACAACAGAGATAGCATCAAGCGGAACTAATGTGTACATGAAGGCATGGGCAGGCGGCCCTGTATCAACTCCAATATCCTACAAAGTTTATTCTTCTGAGTCTTTTGAAATAATTAAAACAGGCACAATGACATACAATCCGAACATCTATGGCTACACTTCCAACATCACCCTTCAGAATGGCGAATACTACATAGCATTCACAGCAAACAGCTCAACAGATTTTGGCGGAGGTGTGGCAAGGGTTGTTGTTGGTGGCGGAACAACACCAATAAGCAAAGACATTTCTGCAGAGAGCATAATTCATAATCCTGTGATAAACCCTGGACAGATTTATACTTTAAGAAAATTCAAGTTGACAAACATTGGAACGCAAAACATAACAGCACTAAGCATAACAGTTCCACAGGAATTATTAAGCATTCTGACAATAAACCCGGAAAAAACCTCGCTTGAGCATAACGAAAGCACAATTATGGTCGTCACCTTAAAGAATATACAAAACTCTTTAAACATATCAACTTATGCAACACTTTTTTCAGGTTCTGAGCAAATCCTCCAGATACCTGTTGAGTTGAGGGTGACTGTCATAGGGGCAGTTGACCCGTCATCTTGTTTGGGAAAGGATGACGGTTCATTATGTCTTGGTGGAATATGCTGCGGAGAAATATGCAGAGTAAAGGCTGAATGTTGTCTCTCTTCTGACTGCCCTTCTGGAAAAGTCTGCACAGACTTCAAATGTGTGACTTCAATAACCCCAAGCGAATGTGAAGGCAAGCCGGATATGAGCACCTGCACAGATGGAATTTGTTGCAGCGGGGCTTGCATACAAGGAGGGGAATGTTGCGTCTCTTCTGACTGCCCATCAGGCAAAACCTGCTCATATAACAACAAGTGCATAAGCTCTGTCACTCCTGGCGAGTGCGAAGGCAAAACTGACGGGACAACCTGCTCAACAGGCGTATGCTGCAGTGGTGAGTGCGTTGAATGCTGCAAAAACGATGACTGCAAACAAGGAGAAGTATGTTCAACCTTAAATAAATGTGAACCATCTTCAACAGATGGTGGCGGCGGAATTGATGTTTTAACAATAGCCCTTATAGCAGGAGGCGTTGCAGCGGCTGTTTTTGCAGGATTCTTCATTTTCAAGAAATTCATAAAGAAGAAGGGAGAAGGCGAGGAAGAGGTTGAGACAGAGGAAGAGGAATTTTCAGACGAGGACTTTTACTGATTTTTGATGATATCATCAAGAGATTCTGGCTCACTTTTGGTGTTTCTTTTTCTAAATAACAAGAAAATAATTAATACAGCCACGCATATCAAAGGAATGACAAAAACCAAATTGTTCTGGCCTTCTTGGCTTTCAATTTCAATGTCTTCACCAGAATCAATATAGCTTTCATTTTTTGTCAATGTCTGTCTCTTTGCATCATCAATTGCATCCTGCAGGCTTGAATATCCTGTTATGTTTGAGCCATATTCACTTTTCATGTATGAGCTGTACCAGTTTCTGACAGCTTTTTCAACATCTTTCTTTACAGAGGAGTTTGCTACTGACAAAGCATCCTCTGCATTCCTGTAAACATCTGAAACCATTTCATTAACAGAAAGGTATGCGGAAGCAGTCTTTTTCATCCCTCTTGCGCTTGCTGTTGCCTTTATCTCATAGAAACCTGTCTGGTTTCTAGGATTAACCGTAAAATCAACTATTTTCTGGGATAGTGGAGAAACCGTTACAGTTTCCAGCAACAAGGAGCTGTCAAGATCAAACGGAACCTCAACATTCACCAAAAACTGCAAACCCTCCTTGTAATTGTTCTGTATTGCGAACCGGTATGTTAAAGGCTCAACTTTCTTTATTGCGAGGTTGTCGGGGAAAAGGGAAACCGAAAAACCCTCTGAAGGCTCTGACTCTGAAACAATTATTTTCATCGCTGTTTGCTTTGTGCAGGATGGAAGCGTGCAGTTTCTGGCCCTTGCCTCGGCACTTACATAATAGGTTCCGGAAGAGTTTGCCGTTCCATTGAGATATATAGTTATGTATTGAGATGCTGGTGAGGTCTGAATCACAAAGTCCTTTTTCTCAAAAGGAAAATCAGAAGTAACTTTCACATCAATTGTCAGAGTTGCCTGAGACTGCAAGAGAAGCTCTATTGAAACAGGTTCGAATGGCTTTGAATTTTTTGTATAAGACAAAAAGCCAATGCTGAACAGGTCAACATTCTCATTAAGAACCTTTTTAGGGTCACTTCCAGTCTTTGAGATGTCAACATCCATATACCTGGAAAGGCAAACCCCACCCCTCCAAACCTTTGAAGTCATGAGCTTTGGTGCAGAAACGCTTATCGTGTAGTTTGAGCAGTCTCCCTCCTTTTTTCCAGAAGAATAAAATATTATCGGTATTATAACGGTGTTGTTTTCTTCGGTAAATACATCTTGTTCCGTAAGATCAACAGACCAGTTTGTGGAAGTCTTTATCTTGTAATCTGCCTTTCCGCTTCCTGCTCCAACATCATCAGGAAGAATGAAGTATATCTCTGAAGTTGAGTTTGGGGCAACGGTGAAGAAAAGACCATCAGTAAGTCTAAGGGCAGAAGAACAAACTGGGATAAAAATGATTGCAAGAGAGAATCCAACAACAAACCATTTCATAAAATAATATTGGATGTGCCTTGCTATATCTTTAAATAAAGAATTCCACCGGTCTGTGACCGGTGGTGGGTATGGGCTTGGCCCATCCCAAAAGTCACCATCAGCAGTTCCCCAAAAACCACATCTTAATGATAAACAAATGTTTTATCGCCAATTAACACTGCTCGCCGAAATTCCACCAGTCTTATTCACCTATTGCATGTGAATGGTGGACAGGCGAGCGGGCAAATTAACGTATTTAAAAAACTTTGCATAATGTTCATAAAAGCCAAAGGCCATTATTCGTGATGCCCCTGATTTGGTGAGAAACATCCTGTCAGTCCGCAATGGTTCTCCCAATGAATTCCTTCGACCTCCCACATAAAAATAGGTCTTGAATTCGCTTCTATAAGATTCTACATCTAAGCTAAAAATAAAAAGGTGTGCCCTGCATAGCCCATTTTCTGTAGGCCGATAACAGTTGCCTGTTAAATCGGCTGGCAACATTTGTCTGAGCGTAATCGCCCGAATGACAGCCTTATCAATTCTGTTACCGTCAAACGATTTTCGACTTGCACCCGCGCATCGCAGGAATATTTCACCTGTAGCTGGCAAAACAGCCTGCCTTCTTTACTCGATATTGCTATCTCATTGCTCCGGACAGTCAGTTTGTTTCTGCCCCTGCGAATGCTTCTCAGCATTTGCCTCGCGGCAATGCGCTAACACTGGTTAGAAGGTTGTTCTCTTGGAAGGCAGTTAATAACCTTCCATTTTAACGCCTTCTTTCCAGGTTTGGGTGAATGGAGCTTCCTCACCTCTGCCATTTTATTGGCAGGAAGCAAAGCTTCCTCTACGAGGCGGCGTTGCCTGCAGGGCTCACCCAATTAAAAATAAAAACGTGGGTTTATAAGCATTTAATAAGGTCTATACATATTTATCAATAGGTTTATGAAAGCCGGAATTTTGCGCGATTTTTGGAATTTCCATGACTTTATACTATTGGCAATAAGTTTTATTGCTGCCTTGTTTATAATCACGTCAGAGCCTTTTTCGGATTTCGTCTCGAACCTTGGGGAAATTGAATACATCGGTGTTTTCGTTTCAGGAATGCTCTTTTCGTATGGCTTCACCACCGCCCCCGCTGCATCTGTGCTTTTTGTATCCTCAAAAAGCCTGAACCCTTTCCTTGTTGCACTTATTGGGGCTACAGGAGCAATGTTTAGCGATTACCTTATGTTCAGGTTCTTCAAGGGCGAATTTCTTTCAGAAATCAGGCATTTATCTGACAGGTTTCACTTCCACCCGCACCTAAACAACACAATTCACAGGATTGCAAACAAGATGTCTTGTGTTATTGGCGGGCTTATTCTGGCTTCACCCTTGCCTGACGAGCTTGCAGCCTCTTTCTGCGGCTCAATAAGAATGGGTACAAGGAAATTCACAATGATAGCGTTTGTCTTCAAGTTTTTTGGTATATTATCAATAGCGCTTTTGGCTGGATTATAAAGTGCCGCTTCAATTATTGAAAAATACGGTGAGCTATCCTTTTGACTAGGACCGGTCGGGGATTGGTGGCAGTGAGCTGAACATCTCGGAAAACCTTGATGCTTACACCCCTGCTCCATCAACCCTGTCGTCTACAGGACCCTCCTGCCCTCACCGACAGTCGCCTGCCAGCTTGAGCAATGACTGCCTATTTTTGGGGACGGCTTCACGCTTAGTTAGGCCTGGAACAAGGCAATGAATTATAAGCTGCAACTGAAGTGCAACTTTCTCTTTATGGAAGCTTCCCATTTCCAACATTCCTTTCTACGTATTAAAAAGCCTTTTTTCCAGAATGCCTTCAGCGCTTATCCGTTACGGCTTAGCTACTCGGCGTGCTTTCATCGAAAGACAGAGTTTTAACTGTCAATCGCCTATGACAACCGATACACCAGAGGCCGCGACTCCCCGTTCCTTTCGTACTAAAGGAATCTTCCCCTCAGGCAATCCGCACCTTCAGTAGATAAAGACCGTACTGGCTCGCACCGTACTTAACCCAGCTAAGGTGACTCTTTGATGGGTGAACACCCCCACCCTTGGGCGCTTGCAGAAGCCCTTCTTTTAGAAAAGAAAAGGCTTTGGGTTCAAAAAGAAAGGCTTATGCTGCACGCCCAGGAAGAGCCCAGCCGACGGCGGAGAAGCAACGAACGCGGTCGATTTGTCCTGATTATTTTGAAATATATATCATATGGACTCTCGCGCGCCACGACTCCATTATCCCCGTGGTAGCTTTTCTGACAGGTCCGGCCCCCATTCTTATCGAAAGACGACATCATTCATTAACGATTCAACCCTTATTACGCGAGCCGTCAATCGAGATTAATGAGGCACGGAAGATCGCTAGACCACGCTTTCGCGTTAGGACCCCTTTTAACCATCCTATCTTCTTTCCGTCAACGCTTTCTTGTGAAAGCGAAAGCTTCCGGAAGAAAGGGTTGTTGTCAAAGGTCCTATCAGACCTCCTTTTGCTCTTACGCTCTTCTCCAGATGTTCAGGGGAAAGACAGCTACCAATAACAAAAAACTGTTAATGATGTGATAAGCCATCAATCCACATTCTGACCTGGATGAGGAGATCTTTGGGCACCTCTGATTTCAATGGATTGCAAAACCCTTTGCAATCGCTCTTGTCAGAGGTGTACCGCCCCAGTCAAACTGCCCACCTGACGCTGTTCCCCACTCTCCTCGAAAGACGTATAGAAACGTCAAACGAACAAGAGGTAAGCAATATGAAGAAGATAGGGTGGTGTTACATTGGCGCCTTAGCAGTGACTGACGCCACTGCTGCATTGCTCCCACCTACTCTATACGATCCCCTTCATATCACAACATCAAGCTGCAGTAAAGTTCAACGGGGTCTTCTCGTCCCACTGAAGGTCTCCTGAATATGCACAGGACCATTAAGTTCACTGGGTATCGGCCCGGGACAGCGGGGATCTCGTTAAGCCATTGATGCAGGTCGACAATTAATCGACAAGGGATTACGCTACCTGTATCCAGAAACGGCGTTTTATCACCGCCTTTCGGCTCAAGTGACCATTTCTTTAAGACGGTCAGAGTTTGCGGAGGAAAACAACTTTAAAGCTGTTTTACCCTACCGCCGCCGTTTACCAGGGCTTTGCTCCGTTGTACCGGAGTTTAACCGACTGGCACTGGGCAGGCCTCAGGAGCTATACGTATCGTTTCCGATCAGCAGCCCCCTAAGTTTATTAACGACATTCTTTCTATTTGAGGTCTTTCTTTGAAAGAAGTCATTGTTAAACAGTCGTACCCCCCTTGTAACTGCGACCTACTGATCCCAGCTGAGCTGAGGCAGTAGGCACCCCTTTTCGGCCGAAGAAGGCACTCTTACTATTTTCGCTTCGCCTTCATTCTCGTATACCGAAGATACGGGGCCAATTTAGGCTGGATATAGAATCAAAATGAAATATTAAGTTTTCCCTCAACAAAACTATTAAGTTCTTTTTTATTGTTTATTCGCTTTATGCATTCTAACAGAAAATTGTTGGCTTCCTCAATTGATTTAAAATTTTTATTAATCCAATTGGATTTTTCTCTTAGCATACCACAGAAAATCATCATTTTCACAACATCGTTTTTTGTGAAACCATTGAACAATTTGCCTCTTCGAACTTTTGACTCTTCAAGGAATCCCACAGTTTCATGGAATTTTTTTATTTCATACGAATTCTTTATGATGAATCCTGTCTCTTTTTCGATAGGGTTCAATCCAACAATTTTAAATATTTTACGCATCTGTTTTTTTATTTTGGGATTAGTACACCCAATTTTGATGCCCATATGCAATTGTATTATATTCCTATCTTTTCGCTTGTAGACAGAAAATTCCGGACCACCATCACAAGTTGCATAGTATCTGAGGAATTCCTTTGAATTTTCTATTGAAAAGCACTCTTTAGGTATTCTTGTGGATGGGTATTGTAAATCTTCTGATTTTTCAGGATTCTTTGGATGGATATTAAATGCCCTCATTCTGAAAGATGGTGTAAATTCGGTTAATAGATTCACAAGCTTTTTTGAATTAACCTTTGCCCTGTAGGAGTTCGCATGTTTGTTAATCTTCCAGTTGAGCTTAATATCGGCGATTTCATTAAACTCCTCTATCAACCTCATTACAACATCTTTGTCTTCCGTAAATGAAACTGTATATCTTTTTAGATCTACTGAACCATCTGATAGAAGCACAGCAATTAGTTTTAATATTTGCATCATAAGCCCCGTACTATATTCAGTTTGCTTATTTATAAATACGGGGCTTACTGGACGAATGATTCTATATCCATTTGCCTAATTCCCTGGACCGATTTCTCCCAACACACCTTCCCCTTCTCAGGGAGGGGCACCAGTAACGGTTCTCGGTACGAGTGGGAGATTCCTTACCGGTTTCCTGTGTGAGAAAAGGCATGTAGCCAGCCATGCCCTTTCCTTTCACGGGCTCCAGGAATCAGCAGAACCTGCATAACAGGCCATTCCCAAATTTGCCTGTTTCTCACCATTATGGTACTCCACAGGCTTGAAAGGTTAGATGCACAGAGTGCACTCTACCTATCCCGAAGCGTCAGAAACCAGTCCTGCGTTGCCGC
>JAWCLA010000017.1:0-6339 GCA_039091855.1 Candidatus Aenigmatarchaeota archaeon
TGCCGTCCCCGACAGACTTGTCCTGTGTTTTTGCAACCTCCACCATCATCTTGGCTGCCGGATGCTCTATGTGCATCTCGTCAAGGATGGTTGCCCCGTCGTTTGTGATTACAACGTCTCCTATTGTGTCCACGAGCATCTTGTCCATTCCCTTTGGGCCGAGGGTTGTTCTTACAGCGTCTGCCACTGTCTTTGCAGCAGCTATGTTTGACCTCTGGGCGTCCCTTCCCCTGCTCCTGAGGGTGCCCTCTGGAAGGATAAGTATGGGTTGTCCTCCTAATTGGGCAAAGCCGTTTGACATAGTTAAACACCTCCTTCTGTTGAAATATTTTTAGAATTTTGAGATTTCAATCAAAAAATAAAAGGAACTATTTATAAAAATTTTTATTTTAAAAATAAAAATTTGGATACTTTTTGTAAAATAAGAAATATTTTTAAATTCATTTAGTTCATATTTTATTATGGAAGAAAAACTAACGAAAAAGGAGAAGGATGTGCTGGTTGAACTTATAAAGAATGGGAGGATAACCGACCAAGAGATTGCGAGAAGGCTCAAGACATCAAGGCCTACTGTCTTCAAGATAAGGAAAAGGTTAGAGGATAAGGGAATAATAAGGAATTATTCCGCATTGGTGGATTTTGAAAAAATCGGTATCGGAATACAGGCAGTCATACTATATATGTGGAGGGATTATTCGAAATCACAGGAACTGGAAAGGGTGATAAAGTTCATAAAGTCACTTCCAGAGGTTGTCCTTTTCATAAAAGGGGAGGGCCTTGGCAGCAAGACCGACCTGATAATATCGGTTCACAGGGACCTAAAGGAATACGAGACATTCATAAGGAAGCTGAAATACGAGTGGAAAGACAACGTTGAAAACGTTGAGGTTTTCATATCATCCATAGACGGAATATCTAAGGGTTATGACCTTGCATCGCCCGTATTGGCAAAAATACGCGAGGATGTAATTTCTTTGGGATAGTATAAATTTTGTATAGAAAGCTTTAAATATATTGATATTCATCAATATTTTATGAATGACATTGAAATATTCAAGGCGCTTTCTGACAGGACAAGGCTGAAAATAGTAAGGTTCCTTCTTGGCGGGGAGAAATGCGTGTGCGAGATTTTTCCATATGTGAAAAGGACGCAGTCCACTGTCTCCATACAATTAGGAAAGCTGGAAAAGTGGGGCGTTCTGAAGTCAAGAAGGGAGGGAAAAAAGGTCTTTTACAGTTTGGTTGACAGGAGGGTGAAGAGGATAATCAAAATTGCAGGAGGTGGAAGATGAGAATAGAAATTCTGGGAACAGGATGTCCTAAATGCAACAAGCTCGAGGAGAACACGAGAAAGGCGCTGGAGGAGCTGAAAATGGAAGCAAAGATAGAGAAGGTCAAGGACATCTCAAAGATAATAGAAAGGGTTGCCATCACACCTGCCCTTGTCATTGACGGGAAGGTTAAGTCAGAGGGAAGGATCCCTGATGTGGAGGAGATAAAGAAGTGGCTTAAGTAGGGAGATAATGAAAAGGTTGCATTTTGGGATTCTGCTTATTGTAATATTGTTAGGGTGTCTTGTTGCTTACGAGTGGTACAGCGCTTTCAGGAAGAGCGAGCTGATACAGCAGGGCATCTACCCTTCCGAGCCGTTCCCAATTTCACCTGAAACTCCGTCCTGGCAGATACCTTTCTACACCCTTTTGAGCTACGGGGAAAAGGCATGGCTCTGCCTTCTTGTCGCCTTCCTTGTCGCTGGCGCGTTCCAGACCTTCATCCCAAAGGAGATTGTGATAAGGCATCTGGGAAAGAAAAACCCGAAGGCCTACATAATAGCGGCTTTCGGAGGGCCTCTGCTTTCCGTATGCTCATGTTCCATAATACCTCTTTTTGCAGCCATAAAGAAAAGGGGAGCAGGGCTGGGTCCTGCCGTGACCTTTCTTCTTGCAACTCCTGCAATAAACCCTGCCGCAATCATCCTGACCTTTAGCCTCATCGGGTGGCAGTTTGCTGTTGGCAGGATAATACTTGCCATCAGCGCCGCGATAATCACGGGTATAATCATAGAAAGAATCTGGTCCAAAGGGGAAGGTGAATCAGGCTCCCAAGGATTGAAAGTCGAGTATCAGGAAAAGGAATTCTCCCCTGCCGCTGACCTTAAGGAATGGATTATAAACGTGTGGGATTTTGTGAGGAAAATCCTTCCTCTTGTCCTTCTAGGTATTTTCATCATAGGAATCATAAAAATATTCCTGACCACAGAGGTCATCTCAACTTATCTCGGTCAGGGGCTTGCCCAGACCGCCTTGGCATCAATAATGGGAGTGGTGATATACACCCCAACCCTTGTTGAAATCCCGTTCATAAGGGAGCTTCTACTGATGGGAATGGGAACAGGCCCTGCCCTTGCTTTCCTTCTCACAGGCCCTGCACTCAGCCTGCCATCGATGCTTGGGATCTCAAGGGTAATAAAATGGAAGATTGTATTGAACTATGCGATAATAATGTTTGCGATGGGGATAACAGGCGGGCTTGTGTTTGGGTTTTTTGTGCCGCAGTTTTTAGTTTGATGGGAATAAAAAAGCTTTATTGATTGTCTCAGGAAACGAAAGCCATAGAAACCGCCTTCTCAATGTCACTAACGTCAAATCCTATGATTTTGATATTTTTTTCGTTTAGGGTTTTTCTCAATATCTCCCCTACTTTATTTTTATTCGCCCCCCTCAGGGAGTTCTCGATATCCAGAATCCCTTCCTCGGGATGAATAAAAAAATCCCCTGTTATCCTTATGTCAGTTATTTTATCCTTTTCCGTGTCTATGTCTATTCTCAGGAACTTTCCTCCCGGAACCTTGTAGTCAATGTGCCTTTTCATCTCCAGCAACACCAATCTTTTGTGGAGTATTTCCCCTTTTGCAGCCTTTCGGCAAGTTTTGTTTCCTCCTTTGTGAGCCTTCCCTCTGAAAACCTTGCTCCAAAAACATTCCCAAAACCTGAGACAATCGCGTTTTCTAGCTCTTTTCGATTGATTTCCCTTCCTGCTTCCGTTTTCAGGGAGGTTACCCTTTCCTGAGCTGCCTTTATCATCTTGTCCCTGAACTTCTCGTCAGGAACCTTCAGGAGGGAGAACATCTTTTTGACATCGGTGTCCATAAGGATTGTTCCGTGCTGAAGTATTATGCCGCCCTTCCTCGTCTGGGCGCTTCCAGATATCTTTTTGCCGTTAACCACGATGTCGTTTATCGGTTTGAACTCCGCTTTTATTCCAAGAGTCTCAAGCCCGCTGACTATTCCCCCGCAGATTTTTTTGTATGACTCAATTATGTCAGCAGATGCTTCTTTTTCTGATAAAACTATTGAATAGGTGAGCTCCTTGTCGTGAAAGACAGCGCCACCTCCTGTGTATCTTCTCACTATGTCAACCCCGAGCTCTCTTGCCTTCTTAACATCAACCTCCTGCTCAAGGCTCTGGAAAAACCCTATTGTAACGCATGGCGGCTTCCATGTGAAGAATCTCAGTGTGTTAGGAACGAGGTTTCTGATTCTCGCTGTAAGTATCGCCTCGTCTATTGCCATCTGCACTGCCCCGCTGGCTTCTATTGTCCTTATCAACCTGAATTCTTCCATGCTAACCTTTTACAAGGTTTATTGTTGTTGTGGAGTTTGCAACCAACTCCCCATTTACCAATATTTCCGCAGTGAGATTGTATGGTCCTGGATACACGCCGCCGCATCCTGATGTGCAGTATGGGGTTTTTGCGAAAAAGGTTATCTCATTATCGCCTTTGGACAGGTTTACGATTTTCAGCTCGTTGACATAGGCGTGGTTATACGGTTTTATACCATAAACCTTTGCAGTGGCATTTTCAATGTTTACTGAGCTTCTCACAATAACAGAAATCTTCATTTCCTCGTGGGAGCTGTAAGTTGGCTTGTCTGTCGTGAAGCTCAAAATCCCAATCTCGGGAGATTGCTGAGCTGGTTGGATATCCTGTTGGACGCATCCGGAAGCAAATATTACAAAAAGGACAGGCAATACAAAAATTTCCTTTATAAAATATCTCATATAATTCCTCCTCTCTTTTCAGCCATATAAGAGCTTCTGACCAACGGGCCTGCTAAAACTTTTTTGAAGCCGATTTCCTTTGCCTTTTTTTCAATTGACTTGAATTCGTTTTTGGTGTAGTATTTTTTCACCGGGAAAACTGAATTTTCCGGCTGAAGATATTGGCCGATTGTTACAATGTCGCATCCGGCTTTTTTCAGGTCTTTCAGCGTCTGAATTATCTGGCTTTTGGTTTCCCCGACTCCCACCATAAATCCTGATTTTGTGATTATTCCGGGGTTTGTTTCCTTGACCTTCCTTAGCAGCTCGAGGGAAATTTCGTAACTGCCTTTTGGCCTGAGTTTAGGGAAAAGCTCCCTTGCAACCTCGATGTTGTGGTTTATTGCATAGGGCTTTGCATCTAGAACTTTTTTGAGAGCGTTCCAGTTTCCTTTGAAGTCTGAAACCAGAAGCTCAATTCTGCAGTTTGGGTTGGATTTCCTTATTTCCTTCACCGTGTTGGCGAAATGCCCTGCCCCGCCGTCTTTCAGGTCGTCCCTTGTCACGCAGGTTACAACAACATATTTTAAATTGAGCTTTCTTACCGCACTGGCAATTCTCTCCGGCTCCTTTTTGTCAACGGGCTTCGGGATACCTTTCTTTATGTTGCAATAAAGGCAGTTTCTCGTGCAGGTGTCTCCCAGAATAATGAAGGTTGCAGTCCCATTTGAGAAGCACTCATACCTGTTTGGGCAGTCCGCCTCAATGCACACGGTGTTCAACCCGCATTCATCAAGCAGGGATTTGGTTTTTAGATAAGATTCTTTGTCGTATGGCTTCACACCAATCCATTGAGGAAGGCTCATAAACTACTCCTTTCGGAATGAAAAGCCCTTTTTCTTTCAAGCATACCAGCGCATATCGTCAAGGGATCTATGATGTCAGAACATAAGGGATGGTAGGGTGTTGTTAATGATGCCAGCTCCTTGGCCTTAACCCCCTTTTCAATAGCCAGTGAGAGGCAGTTTAAAATTCCATAGATGTTCTCGTCTGAAAACACCTGGGCTCCCAAAATCCTGCCTTCTGCATCAGATACAAGCAAATAGCTGATTTTTTTGTCAGAATAGTATTCCGGATAAAGGGCTCCTGTGTAAAAAGCAGAAAAGGTTTCAATTCCAATTTTTGCAGCCTGCCCTTTGGTCAAGCCGGCTGAACCCACAAACTTCTCTCCAACCTTTGAGGAAAACACATTGATGTTCTCTTTCATCTCCTCACCAATGCCAGATATGTTCTTTGCAACAACCTCTGCCTGCCTCACAGCAAGAGAGCCAAGCATCGTAAGCTCCTTTCTTTTGGTAAGAAAGTCGTAGTACTCCACGCAGTCGCCGCAGGCATAAATATAAGGGTCTGATGTCCTCATTTTCCTGTCCACCACTATTCCCTTTCCTGTCCTAAGTCCTGCTTTTTTTGCCAATTCTGTTTCAGGCTCAAATCCCGTGCAGCAAATGGCTAAATCGTGCCCGATACTGATTTCTCTCCTTTCGGTTTCGACTTTCAGATGGTTTTTTCCTGCTTCCTTAATCCTTGATTTAAGGTAAAGCTTTATCCCGATTTTGAGCAGGTGTTCCTGAACGAGATTTGACATCTGCGCGTCAAAATAATTTTTCAAAACCCTTTCCTCTGCTTCTATCAGGCTTACCCTGTGCCCCTTCTTTGCCAGGCAGGCCGCTGTTTCCGTTCCGATGAAACCAGCGCCTACAATCGAAACTTTCACCCGACTTTTCAGGTTTTTTGCAATCCCCTCGTAATCCTCAAATGTCTTCAGTGGAAGAAGATTTTCGATGATTTTGGCCCTGCTTCCTGTTGCCAAAACAAGATAGTCATAAGAGAGCGTTTTTTTGCCGGAAAGCAAAACCGTCCTCTCTTTTGTGTTTATAGCCTTAACTTCTGTTTTTGGAAACCATTTTATTCTGAGTGACCTGTAATGATTGTCATCAAAAAAGAAAATCCCGTGCCTTTCTATATCTCCTGAAAGAATGTATGGGAGGGCGCAAGGTGAGTATGATTTTCTGCTCTCCCTATCAATCAAAAATATTTCCGCTTCCTTATTGAATTTCCTGAGAAAAAACGCGCAGGAGGTTCCCGCAATCCCCCCGCCCACTATTATTACTCTCATCTTCATCCCTTTGGCTCTCTTGTTATCAGGTAGGTAAGCGGGTGTTGATTGTTCAAAGGCGATATTATCATCTGGTTTAAAGCAGGAGGATATTTTAAGCTGATTTTGCTCAATCTCTTGAG
>JAWCLA010000017.1:6349-13997 GCA_039091855.1 Candidatus Aenigmatarchaeota archaeon
CGCTCCTCATGCCGACCCATATCTCGTCATCCTGCGCGTCCGCAATGCTTCTCGCTCCTCCGCAGGGGATTGTTAGCCAAGGGGATTTTCCTCCTGCAACAGCAGCGATTATTTCGCACGCTGCGTGTCCGTTTACGGAGAATGACGGCTTTTTCCCCTTTGCATCGAAATATCCTACAAGCAGCATATATGACTGGCACGAGTTTACAAGCATAACTATAACATCAGGCTCCTGCTTGATCCTTTCGAATTCCCTTAGAGGGGCAAAAACAGCCGCCTCGAATTTCTTCTGAGGCAGAGCCTCGATGTTCCTGCACAGCTCGTCAAACCTTTCAGGAGTGTAGGCGAACCCCTTTACCCACCTGTCTTTAAGGTCTGAAGGCGGCGCGCCAAAGCCGAGAATGTAGGTTCCAACAACGCAGGCATCAGCATTCTCGAAACACACCACTCTCGCCTTTTCATAAACAGCTGCAAGCTTGAGCACCTGGCAGAGCGCCCCTTTTTCCTCAAGAGGAGCAACTCCCATCTTTTTTAGCGAATCCCTCTTTTGAACAAGCTTAACGCCGACAGGCGAGCCCTTCCCGCCTATTGTTTCCTTGTACCTTTTGTGCAAATCCTCAAAACTGATTTTTCTCGCCATTTACATCACCTGTCCTTAAACCATTTTTCAGCCTCTTTCGCTTTCATAAGGCTTTTTGCCTCTGTGGGGTTGCTCATCCTTACCTTCATTATCCAGGAACCATAAGGGTCCTTGTTTATTCTTGAGGGCTCATCGAAAAGCTTTTCGTTCACTTCGATAATCTCCCCTGACACAGGGCTTGAGAGGTGGCCTGACCATTTCACTGCCTCAAGGGAAACATATGTTTCTCCTGATTTTATTTTCTTTCCACTTTCCGGCAGCTTTATGAACACGAATTCCTTCACTTTATTTGCCGCTGGCTCAACTACACCAACTGTTGCTATGTTTCCCTCTATTTTAACCCAGGAATAATCCTTATTGTAAAGCAGTTTTTCAGGAAGCTTTTTCTCGCCCATTTTCCACCTCTTTGCCTTCTCCTTTTGATTTCTTTGTAAAGGTTATTATTATCCATGACACCAAAAGCGCAGTTGCCACAATCCCGAACGAGGCAACAACATTGTTAAGAAGTGCTGGATTGATGAGCAGGACTGCTCCAAGGAAAAGCATCATTATACCAGAGATGAGTTTCAGCGCCTGCCCCTGACGCTCTGTCAGTTTTTTTGCTCCGAGTGTGAGAGTGAAGGTGACAACTATAATAGACAATGGTATCACGTAAATTATGTTGTAAAAGACAAGATACATATAGTAATCAGTCATGGAGAGATTGTGGAGGGTAAGGACTCTTGTGAAAACCATAGGGAATCCTGCTGTGCAGAGAAGCTCGTACGTGTTTGCAGCGATTGCAATAACGATTGTTCCTGCCATCATCGAAGGAATTGAAGTGGCTTTCAGGAGCTTTCTCATACGGCTAAAAATCTTGGGCTTCGCCTTTTCAGGAATTGTCAGGGACACGCCCTTTCCAAACAGGAAGAAGTCCTTTATGTTTATGCCTGCGACTATGAGAGCAACTATTCCTGCTATTGCTGTTATGAGCATAAGTTGGCCTATCAGAAGGAAGAGGTTGAGCCAGGCTGCCATAAAAAGGAAGTAAATGAGCCCGGAAAAAAAGACGAAAGTTCCTCCTATAAGCAGCATCTTTTTTCTTGATTGAGCATAAACCAGCATACTGAGGAGGAAGAAAAGAACAAAAAAGGCGCAGGGATTGAACGAGTCAATGCCTGCTATTATAATCGTGAAAACAGGAAGCGAGAGTGAGGAAGGGTTAATCCTGCCAAAAAAAGGAATGGTTATTTCGCCATTTTCCTCCGGTGTTACGTCTCCTGGCAAGGGGGTGTACGGAGTTGGGCCCTGTATCTTTTCAGAAGGGCAGGGGCAGCCGCTCTCCCGACAGTAAACTATTTCACCCTCGAGGTTTTCCTTTATTGCTGTCTCTCCTGTTATAAACTTATTTCCTATGAAAACAATGGGATACGCGCCTGAGATAAGACCATAAGTTTCCTTGAATTTTTCGTAAAGCTCCTTTTCCTCTGCCATCAGCACATCGTGCTTGTTTATACTAATGTTGTATTTTTCTTCAAGTTCATCAAGATATTTTTCGGTTCTCTGGCACTGGGAGCAGTTGCTTTGCAAAAATGCATGGATGCAGACGGGCTTTTTGTGGGCTTTAAGGCGCTCTCCGGGATCCTGGCAACCGTTTTCTATGCAATGCCTGACATAGCTTTCAATTTCGCTTCCCATATAGTCGGCATATCCCACCCAGTACCTGTCGCCAATGAATGTTGTAGGAACCCCCTGTGCAGTTGTCCCGTATGCCTCTGCCATTCTTACGAAAAGCTTGGCGTTTTCAGTATTGTGCCAGGTCTCGAACATCTCCACTTCAACTTCAGGATATTTCTGCTGCAGTTCCTCCAAAAACGGCTTCTCCTGTGCGCAGTGAGGACATCCGTCTCCCCAGAAAAAATACAGCTTTACCTTGTTTTTCTCCTGGGCGGAGGCAGGGGTGAGCAAAATGGTCGCAATCAGAGCCAACAAAGCGAATTGTGCGATAAATTTTCCTGTCCTCATCTCATTTCACCTGCCGGTTCAATCTTCCTTTAATAGAGATTGTTTATGGAGAATACTTGTTGAAACGATATATAAAAGTTGGTTTCAATTTTTGAAACCATAATTTATTTCGGCTTTTTTTGGTTGTTCCATCTGTACCAATTCGCCTCCCTGAATTTTTCAGGCCTGTCAAAATGGGAAATGTATGGTTTGATGTCCAATACGGGGCTTCCATCTATCGCGTCCAGGCCAGTAACGATTATGGAGTTTCCCCTTATTTCCAGGATAGTTGCGAGCCTTAGCGCTATTTTGTTCGGCCTGTACTGGCTTCTTGTCGCGAAAACCCCTCTTTCAGGCAGACCTTTAACGGAAGGCGGACCTGGATATGTTCTCAGCTCAATTTTGTCTGCCTTATGAAGCGAATAAATAACCCACAAATGCGAGAATCTTTCAAGCCCATCAATGCCTTTTGAGAACTTTCTGTCTATTATTATGGCGGATTGCGTCTTGTCAAGAATTCCCTTCTCGCAGGCAGAAACAAGCTCTTCCGGCTTCTTGAATCCTGAGCTCACAAAACCTATCGGCTTGAACGAGATTTCCTTTCCCATCAATCCACACCTGCAATCATTTCCTTCATTCCTAGTGTCTCAAGAGATTTGAAATTCCTTAGCCTGAACAAATGGCTTTTGCAGTGGCAGTCAGAGCAGCCAAAACCCATAACAGGTAATTCTGTCCTGCTCAGGAGAGCTGCTGTTCTGCACTCCTCCTCACTGCCTGAATTTTTATAGAGTATCTTTATCACTTTGGTTTTATCACTCTTAAGCAAATAGTCTATGTGCCAGAATGTTTTCTTGTTTTTGGACAGGTGCCTTTCAACCCTTTTCTCAATATTGTTCTGGGCTGAGCCGACATATGCGTAAAGCCCCTTCTCAAAAATAATTTTTCCGAGAGAGCCCACGTTCGTCCGGAAGCTGGTTTTCACGTTTATCAGCAGTATGTAGATGCCTTTCATAGTTTGCATCACTTCGAATGATTTAAATTACCTTCATTCATCTGCTTTTATACTTTAAACGAAAGTAAAAAATCAACCAAATAAAAGCAGCCCGTACATAACCGCTATTCCAAAAATGATGAAGGCTGTCTGTATAAGGGCTGTTCTTGAGAAGCCCTGCTCGCAGGTGTTGCTCCTGTGAAGCTCGGGTATGAGGTCCGTGCCTGCTATGTAAATAAAGCTACCTGCGGCAAACGCCAGAAGGTAGGTTGTGATTGACTCCACCATGCCTGAAAGGATGAAAGCTGTGACAGCTCCTAAAAACGCAGTGAGCGCTGTAAGGAAGTTCATTGCAAGCGCCTTCTTCTTCCTGAATCCTCCGTGAATTAGAACCCCGAAATCCCCCATCTCCTGCGGAATCTCGTGGAAAAAAACTGCAAGAGTTGTTGCTATTCCTGTTGGGATGCTGGCAATATAGCTCGCTCCTATTATCAGGCCGTCTATGAAGTTGTGAACGCCGTCACCGAAAAGGTTCATGTAGGCAAAGGTGTGCGGATGCTCCTTTGAGACAGGAATATGGCAGTGCCTCCATTTTATCACTTTCTCTATAACAAGGGATAAAACTATTCCAAAAATCGCAGCCAGCGAAATCTCAGTAACAAATCCCATCTCCGAAATGCTTTCGGGAAGAAGGTGCAAAAAAGCGTCCCCAAGAAGCGCCCCCGCTGAAAAACTCACAAAATAAAGGAGAATCTTCCTTAGGACTGAATCCTTTATCGAAATCGTGAAAACCCCTATCAGAGAAACAAGGCTGACCAAAAACACACTTGCAATCGAATAAGCAAAAGGCTCCAGCATAGAATTAATTGGGAAGGGAGGATAAATATATTTATTTCCCATTTGCCAAAAACATCCTTTTCATTTCAGCAAAAACTTAAATGCCGGTATTATGGAAATTGTTTTTTTGTTGATTTTGCGTTTTTCTTCTGCCCTGTGAAAACATTATCTTTCTCATTTTATTATTAATTCTTTAATCAGTTTTTTGCATTTTTCTATTGCCTCCAATGCCGTTTCGAAATCCATTCTTTTGCCATAGTATGTAAGGCTGTTTCTTTTGTAGCGAACGTCATCAAAAGCAATAAACAAATCTTCTCTTTTTAAAATGTCTCTTAAATAAAAGCCCAAGCAAAGATGGTTGGTTATTTTATAACCGTTTTTTATCACAACTGCCTGCAGAATTTCTATAAGGGATGTATAGTAATCCTCAAAGACAAAATTGCAGTTCTTATTGTTTATTTTCTTTATCAGACTTATCCTTTCTTCTGCTGTTTCTATTAAGGATTTTGCCCTGTTATTGTCTGGCATAATCTTGTTTGCTTCTCCGCTTTCGAGGCAATCATCCCATGATGCAACCTTCATTTGAGTACCTCCAAAAAGCCGTTCAAAACAATGCCGTTAATTATGCTGTTTGCAAGGAAGGTGTTTTTTACTTCCTTAAAGGAAGAATGCCTGAAAACCTGTATTTTTCTTTGCAGATTTTTTTCAAACTTTTCGAGATTAATCTCTTTTTTTGATTTGGTTTCGATGTAGATATCCATATCACTTTTTTCTGTGTCTTCGCCCCTTGAGCAGGAACCAAAAAGAACAACAACAGGGTTGCTTAATTCTTCTTTCAAATAATCGATAAGTCCTGAATCATAAACCCTTCTTATGGTGAAAAGCCTTTTTTCCAGAATAAATCTTTGGCTTGACCTGTCAGCAGTGTAAAAAACTACATTCCCTATTTTTGCAATAGTTAGTATCCCTTCATTCTTTAGTTCCCTGCAATACTTAATTACAGAAGGTAATGGGAGTTTCAGCTCCTTTTCAACCTGCCTCACTCTCATTTTTGAAGTTGGATTAAGAAAAAAGAATTCCTTTATTGCTTCCTTTATATCCTGCTTCCTGTCTCTCCTTCTTTTGATATTTTTTTGTATCATTTGATAATATAAAGTATCAATTGATATTTAAATTTTATCGTTTCAGTAATTAATAATAATCCCTTTTGACAAAATCCTTTTCATTTCAGCAAAAACTTAAATGCCGGTATTATGGAAATTGTTTTTTTGTTGATTTTGCGTTTTTCTTCTGTCCTGTAAGAAATGACTGTCCCTTCGGATATTTTAAATTTTTTCATAAATGCTAACATACCGTCTAAATCAATTTTTCCAAATTTGATTTCAATTGGTTGTGGTTTTTTATTAAAAACTACCACATCAACCTCGTTCTTGTAGGCATCCCTCCAGAAAAATTCGGCTTTCATTTGGTTAACTATGCACCATTCAAATACTCTTGATCTGGAGAACTCGTCCCCCCTGAAAAGAAGGTCTACAGAAACTATTGCAGGGTAATATTTTTTCAGCTTTCTTTCCACTTTTCTTCTGCTCATTGAAAAATTATATAACTTTCTGATAAGAAATGCCTCTTCGAGATAGAATAGATAGTTAGAAAGCGCTTGTCTCGAAAGGCCAATTTCCTTTGACAACCCCGAAATCTCTATAATCTGACCCGGCTCTTCCATAAGGATGTTAATAAGGGATTCTAATTTTGTTACGTCTTTGATTTTGAAAAGATTTTGTATGTCTCTAAAAATAACCTTTTCCATTATGCTCTCTTTAACATACTTTTTAATTATTTCTTTATCCCTAATCCCCACAAGTTCAGGGAATCCCTGGGTTAAGATAAACTCATTGAATTCTGAAATTAATTTTTTCTCATACAAATCTGCTGGACTTAAACTAAGGTCCTTAAAAGAAAGAAACTCCCTGAATGAAAGCTGCTCTAACCTGAATTCAAAAATCCTTCCGGCAAGGTTTTCTTTTGACCTCTTTCTTATGAAAAGCGATTCTGAACCTGAGATTATTATTTTGATATTCTTGAACGTGTCATAGATTCTTTTTATCTGGTCTTCCCAGTTGCTCAGCTTCTGAACCTCATCAAGCAGCAGAAGGTATTTTCCCTCCCTTAAATCCCTTTCCATCATCTCTTCGTATTCTGCCATCACTTTACGTATTTCAACTTCCCTGAATTCATCAAATGAAAAATAAATTATTGACTTCGGCTCAAAACCAGAGTTTATGTAATCTTCTACAATCTTCAGCATTATAGTAGTTTTTCCTACCCTTCTTATGCCGGTAAGGGCAATTATCTGAGGTAAATGTAAAAACTTCTGTAGCCTTTTATATAGCTCACGCTCCTTGAATTGCAGTTTGAACGGTCTTTCCCACCAGGGGTTAGAATCCCTTAGAGCTTCTTTAATTGTTGCCATTTTAAATTAACCTATAATCTATTTTATGTTAATTAGAATTAACATATATTTAAAAGTTTCCCCACAAAATTCAATACTGAACGCCCTTCTCGCACACCATCTTCCTGAGCGTCTTTATCGGCCTGAGCTCGTGGGCGAAATCCGACTTTTCTATGAGCTCTTTCGGTGCGTAGCGACCCGTGAGTACTATGTTGGTTCTCCTGGGCTTTTTGTCAAGGAGGGACAGGACATCCTTAACATCAAGAAGCCCTGAGGCAACTGCGAGGTTTATCTCGTCAAGGACAAGGAGGAAGGGTTTCCTCCTTAGAATTTCCTCTGCCTTTTTCAGTCCCTCTCTCGCTATGGACTTGTCTTTCTCGCTTGGATTTTTAAGGTCCACCCAGCCCCTTCTACCGAACTGGTAAATTTCATAGCCCTTGAGCTTTTTTCTGATTTTGTATTCGCCTGTTTCCCTGCCCTTCATGAACTGGACTATCACCACGCTGTAGCCGTGTCCCAGGGCGCGCAGGGCAAGGCCTATGGCTGAAGTGGTCTTCCCAACGCCTTCTCCTGTGTATAAGTAAATGTGTCCCATTAACTTCGCCTATCAGATGTTGAAGTTAATTTATCGATTTATCTTTTTCTAATTAGTTGCTTTATTGTTTTTGTGAAAAATATTGCATTTTTTATTGAGTCTTCTGCAAATGGCTTGTTGGCGTTTGCGTTCACATTATAAGTGAACCTGCCT
>JAWCLA010000018.1:0-13740 GCA_039091855.1 Candidatus Aenigmatarchaeota archaeon
GATATCAAACAGTCTATTGATTAAAAATACTATGAGTAAATTTGTAAGCTATATTCCACTTTCTCAGTTACATTATTTAACCCACCATCCCAAAAAAATAACTATGAAAAAATTCGAGTTTGTTGACATAACGACTTCAGACGTTGCGTTCATTTCTTACGGCAGGAACCTGAACGAGCTTTTTGAGAATTCTGCCCTCGCGATGTTCGAGGTTATGGTTGACACGAAAAACGTAAAGCCTGTTGTGTCGAGAAAGGTCAGCGTCAAGGGAAATGATATGCAGTCGCTTATGTTCAGCTGGCTCAACAGCCTGCTTCTCTATGTGGATTCGGAAAGCCTTGTGTTCTCAAAATTTATTGCAGAGGTCGATGGTGAGAAATTCTTCCTTCGGGCCGAATGTTTTGGCGAGAAAATAAATCCGAAAAGTCACGAGCTGAAGACATCTGTAAAGTCCCCAACCTATCACAAGATGGAGATAAAAAAAGAAAAAGGCTTTTGGAAGGCAAGGGTTATATTAGATATATAATAAACCAACTATCCCTTTACAACACCGAGAGGGACAAGCCTCGCGACCCTTTTTCCTATACCTGCCTCGTCGCTCACCCTCGCAACCTCGTCTATTTCCTTGTAAGCCTGAGGTGCCTCTTCAACTATTCCCCTCCAGGATGCTGCCCTTATCAGTATTCCCCTCTTCTCAAGCTCTGCCTTTACTGCCTCCCCCCTGAGATTTTTGGTCATCGCGGCCCTTGAGCTTACCCTTCCTGCGCCGTGAGCGGTTGAGTAAAAAGTCACCTTTCCCGTCTCTGTCCCAACCAAAAGATAGCTCGCTGTTCCCATACTGCCTGGAAGTATTATTGCCTGCCCAACCTTCCTGTGCTCTTCAGGTATTTCAGGATGCCCCGGCGGGAAAGCCCTTGTAGCACCCTTCCTGTGAACGTAAACCTTTCTCTTCTTTCCCTCTATCTCGTGGGTTTCAACCTTTCCTATGTTGTGGGCAACGTCATAGATTACTTCAAGCCCTATGTCTTCCTCCTTCATTCCCAATGTTTTTATCATGCTTTCCCTTACCCAGTGCATTATCATCTGCCTGTTCGTCCAAGCATAGTTTGCAGCAGCACTCATTGCTGCAAAGTAATCCTCGCATTGCCTTGTGCCTGAAGGCGCATAAACAAGCTCCCTGTCAGGAAGGCTCTTTATCTTGTCCCTGAAAGCGTTCTCAAGGATTTGAAGATAGTCAGCGCATACCTGATGCCCAAGCCCCCTGCTTCCGGTGTGAATCATAACCATAACCTGTCCAGGCTCTGTTATTCCAAAGACCCTTGCAACATCAGGAAGGTATATCCTGTCAACCTTCTGTATCTCAAGGAAGTGGTTTCCAGAGCCCAAGGTTCCGAGCTGCGGGGCGCCGCGCTTTTTTGCCTGTGCAGAAACCTTGTCGGGCTTTGCTGATTTTAAACCTCCTCCTGACTCCAAGAACTTCAAATCCCTTTCCTTACCGTAACCGTTATCAACAGCCCACTTCGCGCCCTCAGAAAGGACGTCATCAAGCTGTGAAAAATTTAACCTGACTTTTCCCGATTCCCCAAGGCCTGACGGGACGTTGCGAAAGATTGACTCAAGAAGATGTGATATTTTCGGCCTCACATCACTCTCCTTTAGGTTTGTCCTCAGCAACCTCACTCCGCAATTGATGTCAAAGCCTATTCCCCCCGGAGAAAGCCCGCCTTCCTCATAATCCAACGCGGCCACGCCTCCAATCGGGAAGCCGTAGCCGAAGTGCATGTCAGGAAGGGCTATGCTGTGTTCGTATATCCCGGGAAGGAAGGTGACGTTTGCCGCCTGCTCGATTGCCCCGTCCTCCACGCCTGAAAGGAGTTTTTCAGAAAGGAAAAGCCAAGCAGGAACCTTCATTCCCTGCTTTGAATCCTTTGGCAGCTCCCACAAGCAGTTCCCTATTTTCCTGAGCCTTTCCTTCAGTGCCATAAAACCACCAATTGAAAATGCTTTTAGCCTGTGTTTAAATTGAAGGCAGCGTATTTAAATGCTTTCGGGGAATTTTAAACCAATGAATGAAACAAATTTTCCAAAGGTTAGGGAAGTGATATGCAAGTCCGCATTGAGCAAGTGCGGGCTTGAGGAATTTTCCTATTCGGTGAACCCCTACACAGGCTGCGCCCACGGCTGCGTTTACTGCTATGCCAGGTTTATGTGCAAATATGGGGGACATCTAAATGAGCCTTGGGGAAGCTTTGTTGACGTTAAAACAAACATTGCAGAAGTGTTGAGAAAGGATATGCAAAAAAACCATCCTGGGAGGATTTTCCTGAGCTCTGTCACGGATCCTTACCAGCCTCTGGAAGCCAAATATCTGATTACCCAAAAAACCATTTCAGCTATAAGGGATTACAACTACCCCCTCACCGTTTTCACAAAGTCCTCGCTTGCAAAAAGGGACCTAAAGGCGATATCTGGAATAAAGAATCCCGAGTTTTGGGTGTCCATTGTCCTGCTGGAAGAAAGAGAAAGGAAAATATGGGAACCATTTGCCTCTCCAATAGAGGAAAGGTTGAGAACATTGAGGGTTTTTTCAGAGGCAGGAGTCCCTTCTTATGCCTTTTTGGGTCCTGTTCTTCCAGAAATAACGACCAGAAAGCTTCCTGAAATTTTCTCAAGGTTTGCCGAGGCAGGGGTGAAAGGCGCCACTGTTGACAGGCTTAATATAAAATGCGGAAACTTGCAGCCAATACTGAAAACAATAAGGGAGCATTACCCACAACTTCTTTTAAAATACAGGGAGCTTTTCATTTACGGAAAGGACAAAGTTTACTACAAAAACCTTAAGCCTGAAATAGAGTTGACAGCAAAGGAATTGGGGCTTTCCATAGAGTTTTGCTTTTAACTTCACCCTCCGACCTAAAATCTTGCACCTCACCTTTTGACATTTAATTTTGGTACAGGATAAGCTTTATAACTCAAAGTAGAAGGTGTTTAACCCTGTGGCTAAATCTTTGGCACAGGGTGCCTTGCCCCACAAGCCTCGCACTTCATTATTATGTAATCACCTTCCTTCACGAGCTTCGTGTCAGGCTTCTTGCACTCGGGGCAGAACACGTAGATTTTTGCATACTTCTCTATCTTGCTGTTAACCATTTCCTCCGAGAAATTGCCTATCACGGTCAGCCTTGAACCCTGAAGCTCTCCGGAGGTTGCAAGCTCCTTGAGCAGAAACTTAAGGAAGTGGTTTTGCTCCCTTCTCAAAGTGCCGGTTATCTCTGTGAAGTTTGATATTATGGTTTTTTGCCCGGCCCTTTGCACCTGAGACTTTGGAAGCTCGAACCTTTCGCTTGACTCAACGGAATGAGGGATTTTTTTCATACCCCTCTTCAAAAGCTCCTCGTAAGACGGCAAACCTGTCATATGAACACAAACCTTATTTACTAGACAATCTGCTTTTTCTGCCTGCAAAGCCGCAGATATGTTTATATATCAGAAATGCAAATATATATAGTGCTCTCAGGGGGATTTAAGAGAGCGCTGTGACTTTAATCTCTTAAAGTCGCTTTAATTAAAATAAGAGAAAACGTAAGCTCGGTTTCAATGGGGGTTGAAGCCAAGCTTGGGGGACGTTTTCGATTGAATCTGGCTGATTCTGGTTAGTTGAAAATATAACCATAAAATAATACGAAGATCCTATTTAAACCGATTTCGCTTCCCGAAAACATCTTTCGCAAAAAATATATTCGGGTATAGCAATCGGGGGGATCCAACAGGGCGGAACAGCCGTCCATATAAAAATAGGAGGGGGAATATGGACTCTTTTGTTCAGGACGTTTTGCAAAGAAACGCCTGCGTAGACCCTACATCAGTTGAGGAAGATGCGGCAACAAAACTCGCAAGCAGCATACAGGATGAGTTTGGGCTTAGTGTTAAGGATGCAAGAATCCTCGTGATAGGGGCAGGCGGCGCAGGAAACAACTGCGTTAAAAGGCTTACCGAGATGGGAATAAAGGGAGCCACAACGATAGCGATAAACACGGATGCAAAGCACCTTGCTGTGACAAAGGCGGACAAGAAGCTTTTAATAGGAAGGGACCTAACAAGGGGCCTGGGAGCAGGTGGTTTCCCGGATGTTGGAAGAAGGGCAGCAGAGGAAAGCGAGAAGGATTTGAGAAAGCTAATAGAGGGAGCTGATATGATATACCTTGTGGCAGGAATGGGAGGAGGCACAGGAACAGGCTCTGCTCCTGTTGTCGCAAGGATAGCAAAGGAGATGGGAGCGATAGTGATAGGCTGCACCACGATGCCGTTCAAGATAGAGGGAGCAAGGATGGGCAAGGCAGAGGATGGGCTTTCAAAGCTGAGGCAGGTATGTGACACAGTGATAGTCATAGAGAACGACAGGCTCCTGAAGGTTGCGGGAGACCTTCCGCTACAACAAGCCTTTGGGGTTGCAGACAACCTCATATCGTCAATCATAAAGGGCGTCACAGAGACTATAGCATTGCCATCACTTGTCAACCTCGATTATGCTGACGTTAAGGCGATAATGCATTCAGGCGGGGTTGCAGCAGTGGGAGTAGGAGAATCCAACACGAACAACAGGGCTGAGGAGGCGGTGACAAAGGCTATGACAAACCCGCTTCTTGAGGTCAGTTATGGTGGAGGAACAGGAGCGCTTATACACATAACAGGAGGCAAGGACCTTCGCCTTGACGAGGTTAACACAATTGGCGAGTACGTCTCAAAGCAGCTGGACCCGGACGCTCAGGTAATATGGGGAGCGAGGGTTGACCCTGCCTACGATGGCAAGATAAGGGTAATAACCATAATAACAGGAGTGAAGTCTCCATACATACTTGGTCCGGTTGAATTCGAAAGAACAGAAGCAAAAAGGGACTTTGCGCAGGAGCTGGGGATACCGATACTGAGATAACTTCCCCTTTCCCCTCCTATGAATATTAGAGGAGCCCCGGCTCCTCGCTTATTTTTACCAATATCATTTTTGGCTTTTTCTAATCTTGAAGAGACGATTACCCAATCACTTCAAGTCGTTTATATAATGAGCCCGAGGGGACTTCCGCATCCAATTTTATTATTCAAGTAACATTTTTTGGGATCTCAACCCTTTTTTGAAAAAAGGGCTGATTTCGAACCCCCAACCCTTCGGTCCGAAGCCGAATGCTCTAATCCCGAATTTATTCCGGTTGAGCTACGGGCCCATATGCTTGGAAAGACGGCTTTATTAAACCAATGTAAGCCGTCCATTTTTTGGAAAGACGGCTTTATCAAACCAATTTAAGCCGTGAGTAGCTGATGATAAATTAATGTAATTGCGCTTTTTAAGTTGCCAGTCCAAAAATTATAATATGCCAAGGAGGAAAAAACAACCCAGGCCAAAGCAAGAGAAATACGAAATTGAGAAACAGGTGGAGCATTTTGCTGAAGAGGCGGACAGCCTTGGAAGGAAAGCCAGCCAAAGGATTGTGGAGAGGCACAGGGTTTTCAGGAACTGGTGGCACAGGACATTCGGCTTTTCAGGACCGTTCATAGCGGCAGTAATTGGGATTTTTGTTTTTTTCCTCCTCACAGGGCTGATAAAGTTTGTCAACACGCCTGTTAAAAATCACCTGCTTTCTGACATAAACTCCTTCCTTCTTGACAACACAGGTATATTCTTTCTTCTTTTTGTCCTGTTCTCCTATGCCTCCTACTTTTCCACCTACTACCCGCTCGCATACAGGCCTTTCTCCCCTCTGGTGACAGCAACAGGCATAACCGCTTCATTCTGGCTCGTTATGAATTCCGTAAACATATCCAACTTTTACATAGGCAGCCCTGTTCTTTTTGGCATAGGCTACTGGATGGAGAAAGTGATGTTTCTTGTATTCGGGATTTCTGTTTTTGCTGGATACATAATTTTAGTGGCGAAATTCCCGTCCGACGAAAAAATACTCGAAGAGCCCAAAACAAAGGAAAGCAGTGAAATGAGAAGGCTTTACAGGTCGGGAAAGGACAAGGTTCTAGGAGGGGTTTGCGGAGGCATTGGTGAATATTTTCACACTGACCCTGTACTAGTTAGGATTGCCTTCATAATTCTTGCACTCCTCTGGGGTTTTGGAATAATTCTATACATTATATGCTGGATAATAATCCCAAGGAACCCGAGCCATAGGTGGAGATGATTTCTTTAAAGGTGACTATTATGCAGTTGGGAACTGTTACAGGAAAAACCACCACAAGGTCATTCACATTTGAGGCAGAGTCAAGGGTTAAAAAGTCTGATTATGTTGCCTTGAAGGACCCTGAGGGCGAGTGGGTTCTTGCATCGATAGAGGGAATATCGACAGACGGGATAAGAACAAGGGCAGACGCAAAGGTGATAGGATATAGAGATAACAGGGGTTTCTTAAAGACGCCTAAGATACCATTTTCAACAGACACCCCTGTTTTTACAGCAGACGAGGATTTCATAAAGGAAACCCTCGGGCTGAGGGATTCAGGCGCTTACATAGGACTTCTAGAAGGATACAGCTTGAAGGTAAGGATACCGATAGAGAACATGGTAAAGAAGCACGTTTCTGTTCTCGCCAAGACAGGCGCGGGAAAAAGCTACCTGACGGGAGTCATAATGGAGGAGCTTGCTGAGCACAAGATACCTGTTGTTGTTATAGACCCTCACGGAGAGTATTACACGCTCCAGTTTCCAAACTCCAAGCCATCGGAAAGGAAGTTTATGCAGATGTTCGGGATTGAGCCAAAATCTTACAGGAGCAGCGTGCAGATATTTGGCTTGAGGACAGGGAAGGAGATAAGACTTAACTCAAGGCTCTCTGTCGAGGAGATATGCAACATGATGCCTGCAAAACTTCCTGCCAACCAGAAGAACCTGCTTTACACAGCGGTAAGGAACCTTGAAAACAGGGAATACTCGATATCGGACATAATTGACGAGGTGGGAAAGAGCAGGTCGCAGGCAAAGTGGGACCTGATTTCCTCTTTGGAATTTCTGATGAAAACAGGGCTTTTTTCCTCAAAGCCGACAAACCCTGAGGAAATCGTCCAGCAGGGCAAGATATCCATAATAGACCTGAAGGAAGCGAGGCCAGAAATACAGCAGATGGTAGTCCTCAAGCTTGCAGAGGACTTGTTCTCAGCAAGGAAAAGGGGAAAAATCCCGCCATTCCTTTTCGTTCTGGAGGAGGCTCACAACTTCTGCCCGGAGAGGGGATTCGGGGAAGTAGCAAGCTCAAAGATACTAAGAACGGTAGCCAGCGAGGGAAGAAAGTTCGGCATGGGGCTTATGGTTGTTTCGCAGAGGCCAGCGAGGGTGGACAAGAACATACTCTCCCAGTGCAACACGCAGTTCATACTGAAGGTGACAAACCCAAACGACCTGAAAGCGATAGGCGACTCGGTAGAGAGCCTGGGTTCAGGCGCAAGGGATGAAATAAGGGACCTTCCTGTCGGCTCCGCAATGATAGTCGGCGTGACAGAGCATCCACTGATAGTTGACATCCGTATAAGGAGAAGCGAACACGGTGGGGACACAGTGAAGATGCAGCAGAGGGTTGTTGAGGAGGATGAAACCCCAGAATCCATACATTTGATGTTCCCTCCAAAAGTTTCAAAGGAAGACATAATTTCCAGATACAGGGGAATAGACGCCGTTGACCTTCTGAAATACCCAATATGGAGGGTTTTCGCTTCTGAAGGAAGGGGGCAGATGGTTTTTTACATTGACGGTATAACAGGAGAAATGGTTTACGAAAAGGGAGATTCGATAGAAAGGAGCGTTGGATTGAAAAAACTTGCTTCCATTCCTCCTGAATGTAAAAAAATCCTTGATTACCTGAAAAGACACAAGCTTTCCTCTCCCGAAAGAATGCTAAGGGAACTGAAAATACCTAAGGCTTCTGGAAGCAAAATCCTGAGGGAAATGGAAGAACAAGGTCTAATAAAAAGGGACAGGTATATGGTTCATTCAGGCAGGATTGAAATTCCAGAGAAGCCTTTACCAATCCACAGGGAGCCTGCGGAAATCTCTTCCCACGGACTGAGCATAGAATTTTCAGTCACTCAGGATGAGATAAAGAAAATATGCTCCCTTATCGGAATGGAGTTCCAGAAGGCAGAGCCTGTGTATTATCCTTACTGGGTTATTAAGAGAAAGGGAAGGAAGACACTTGTTGATGCAATTCTGGACAGGATTGACGCAGAGGCAACTGAAACAGTTAAGGACAGGGTTTAGAGAATAACTGGGTAACCTGTTTCTATTCTAATATTGTAAAGCTTCTCCATATGTTTCCTGATTATTTCCAACTCAACATAAGGGTTAATGATGCTTGTTTCTATAAGGTTCTTGCCTTTCATTCTGCATTCCTTTTTGAGCTCGTACTCAATGTCCCTTATTCGATGTGGTTTGCCTTCTGTTGAAATTTCATTCGAAGGCTTTGCCTCAAAAAGGTCATAGGGATTGAAGCTCTCAGGAAAAATTACTTCTCTGTATACTATTGAATCATATGTCTTGCAAAAAATCACGAGATTTTTGCTTATCTTAAATGGTTCATCATCAATATAACGCGTTATTATTCCATAAATCATCTCGGTCATTCTAAACTTTTGGCAGATAGTTTTAAGTTTATATATGAATTACAAAGGCATCCCCTCTCCCCAAGCCGATTTTTTTAACAGTCCCGCCATTCACCTCAAGAACGAATTTAGCTGGACTGTCAGGAGTTATTAATGGGCACTCCTTTCCACAAGGCTGAGCGTTCTCCTTTATGAAAACCACTGTGCCATTAGAATCCATCCATATTATGTCAAGAGGTATAAGTGTGTTTTTCATCCAGAAGGAATATGTTCCCTCACTCTCAAAAACAAACAGCATCCCGCTTTCTTTCGGCAAGGACTCCCTGAACATAAGGCCCCTTGAACGCTCTTCGGGAGTGAGAGCAAGCTCAACGTAAAAACAGGTGTTATTGAAGCAGACAGTTTTCTGTCCTGCATTGTTTTTCAAATATCCCGGAAGAAACCCAAAAACCAGGAAAAAGGAAATGATAATTGATATTACCAAAGGCAGCGTTTTCATAAAAAAATAGTTTGGAATGAGAAATAAATATGGAAGTTTGTTATTGTAAATTCTCTGAAAGCCTTGAATTCAGGTATTGCACCTTTTCATTGGCATTATCCCAAACAGAAGCTATTTTTTTCCAAACCTCTTTCTTTTGTTTCTTCTCAAAATGGGTTTTATTTATATAGTCTTTGATTCTATCAATCTGACCAATCTCATCTTGGAAAATGCACACATCCCCCAAACTTTCCATCGTGTCACTGATTGTATTCCTGAGGATTTCCAAATGAGCCAAAGTATATGCCTTAATTGGATTATGTCCAGCAACTTCCAAACAATCAGTTATGTAAGATTCTTCCAACTGAGCGTACTTCCTTCTATTTTCTTCGAAAATCTTGAAAGGATTTTTAATATAAGACATATTCTCACCTTTTACAACTAATAAGTAGTTATATTTATAAAGTTTTCGGTTAAGATAGTTGCAGGCATTTTGTCAAAATCTCAGAATATAGGCTCTCTTATATGCCTTTTATCCCCAGTTCTTGCCAAATTCTCAAATTCCCTCTGTATGTTAGGGGCAGCATATGCTTTCTCTTGAATCGTTAAAAGAAGCAGCAAGGCAGGAAATTTTGACATAATAATTATTTGTGATAGAAATAATAAATAATCCATACAGCCTTTTACTTTCCAACAATCTTCAATATTACCTTTCTTATTTCCTGCGCGTCAACAGAGCCCCCTGTTTCCTTTATGCAAAGCCCTATTAGAAAGTGCAAAGCCTTTTCTTCCCCTGACTTGTAGTCATTAACCGCCTTCTTGTTCTTTTCCAAAACTGACATTATTTTCTGCTCGATTTCGTCCGAAACACCGAGCACCTTTCTCGGTATCTTGTGCCTTTCCATCACCACTTCCGGTGGCAGCCTGTCCTCAACCACCTTCCTGATAACGAGTTCAGCATTCCTGTCCGTAAGCTCCCCGGACTCAAACATCTTTAGAAGGGAAACAATCCACCCTTCCTTCAACCCCGAGTCCTTCCACCTGATTCCATTGTAGTTAAGGGTTTTTTTCAGGTAGCCTGCAATCCAGGAAGCGGCAAGCTTCGGCTGGATTTTTTTAGCAACTTCCTCAAAAAGGTTCGCTATGTCCAATTCTGAAACAAGCGACTCAGCAAGCTTCTCCGATATTTCGTATTTTTCCAGGAACCTCTGGTATTTCTGGTCAGGTAGCTCGGGTATTTGTGCCTTGGCTTTCCCAATCCATTCATTTGCTATCTCTATTGATGTCAGGTCTGGCTCGAATATGTATCCGTAATCCTCCTCTGTCTCCTTTTCCCTTAGCGCTTGCGTTGCCTGAATCTCAGGGTTCCACATCCTTGTTGATTGCGAAACCGCCTCGCCTTTTTTCAGCAGGTTAGACTGCCTTATGATCTCGTATTTCAGGGCGTTCTCTATCTCTTTCGTCCCTGTTATGTTCTTTATCTCAACCCTTTCCCCTCCCTTTATTGATATGTTTGCATCCGACTTGAACACGGCTTTTGAATTAGAATCGTAAACCCCGAGATACTCAAGAACCATAGAGAGCTTGTTAAGGAAAGCCCTTGCCTCCTCCGGGCTCTCGAAGTCGGGTTCTGTGACAATCTCTATCAGAGGAATCCCTGACCTGTTGTAATCAACCAAAACATACTTCCCACCAATTCCTCCTATGTGTATAAGCTTTGCAGGGTCCTCTTCCATATGCAGCCTTTTAAGCCGGATCCTCTTTACCTTTCCGTCAAGGCTTATGTCCATCCAACCGCCAGTTGCCAAAGGGATTTCATACTGGGAAATCTGGAAGTTCTTTGACATGTCAGGGTAGAAGTATGTCTTCCTTGAAAAGTAGGTTTCCTTCGCTATCCTGCAATTAAGCGCAAGAGCGACCTTTATTGCAGAATGAACAACCGCCTCGTTTGCCCTCGGCTTTGAGCCTGGCAGCCCGAGGCAGGTTTCGCAGGTAACTGTGTTTGGCTCGGGCTCCTCGGAAAGGTTTACTGGGTTTCTGCAGCCGCAAAACATTTTGGACTGAGTATTTAATTGCACATGGGTTTCCAGCCCTATCTTCACCTTCGGCTTTTCTGGGTTTTCCAGGTCGAGCATTTTCATAAAATATACCTTTTTAAACAACCAGTTCAAAACCAATCTATTTTGCGCAATTGAGAATTGTGTTGGATACTTAAATTAATTAAATGTGTCATTTCAGTTTGGTCATTCTCAGCAGCCCTGAGAGGCGAAGCCTTGTATTCTTTCAGGACTATGAGAAGCAGATATTCCTTTATTGGCTGTCGGTGGCCAAACTCTCCTATTACTCTTTATGTCAGGCAGCAGTTCCTTCAAAGAATCAACTATAACGCTTATATTTCCCAAGATGCTATTCCATCTTGGGATGAGAGTAGACCTCATCCCGTTCATTGTAACACCCTCTATATAATATTGTTGAGGGGATTAATTAGACACGCTCATGACCATAGAGGAGCAAATCAGGAAAATAGAGGAGGAGCTTGCAAGAACGCAATACAACAAGCACACGCAGTTTCACATAGGGCAGCTCAAGGCAAGGCTTGCAAGACTGAGAGCAGAGCAGGAGGAAAGGTCAAAGGGGAAATCAGGCAAAGGATACTCTGTGAAAAAGTCAGGGGATGCGACAGTGCTGCTTGTTGGATTTCCTTCTGTTGGGAAGTCAACCCTGATTAACAAGATCACAAGGGTGGAGTCAAAGGTCGGGGATTACGATTTCACCACTCTCAACATAGTTCCGGGAATGATGGAATACAACGGCGCCAGGATACAGGTTCTGGATATGCCCGGGATAATAGAGGGGGCAAGTTCAGGGAAAGGTTTAGGGAGGCAGGTTCTTTCCGCCGTGAGGAATGCTGATTTGATAGTGGTTATGGTGGACGTGAAGAGGGTTAAACAGGCAGGTACAATAAAAAGTGAGCTTTATGAGGCAGGATTCAGGCTTAACCAGAAGCCGCCTGATGTCAGGATAACAAAGAAGAACAAAGGTGGGATAGAGGTAATATCAACATTAAAGCTGAAATGCATTTCCAGGGACGAGATAAGGGCTGTGTTGGAACAGTTTGGCATACATAACGCAGAAGTCCTGATAAGGGAAAACATAACAACCGAGCAGCTCATAGACTGCCTTATGAGAAACAGGGTTTACGTGCCTGCGATTTTTGTCGTGAACAAGATTGATTCCGCCTCTCAGGAAGAGATCCAAAACCTCCCTGATGGCTTCATCCCTATATCAGCTGAAAAATCCAAGGGAATAGAGGAGCTAAAGAAAGCCATATGGGAAAAGCTCGGGCTTGTCAGGATATACCTGAAGAAGACAGGCAGGGAGCCTGACATGAAGGAACCTTTGATAATGAGGGGAGAACCAACCGTTATGGAAGTTTGCGAGAGGATACACAAGGAGTTTGCAAGGAATTTCAGGTTTGCAAGGGTGTGGGGAAGAAGCGCAAAGTTTCCCGGGCAAAAAGTTGGCGGGGATCACAAGCTTGCGGACGGGGATGTCGTTGAACTTCATATCTGTTAAGTTGTAGGTTTAATAAATCTGAATGTCAGAGGAAAAACAAACTATAAATTATAAATAATTTTATGGAGAAAATAATTCTATGGACGAAATCAGGCTTAGAAGGTTTGGCACGTCCTTGCAGGTGATACTTCCCTTTCCTGAAAAAAGCGTCTGGTTTGCAAACACAGGAGATGCAGTGTCATACCTGACAGATTATTACAAGAAGTTTAATTCTGGCTTTCCAAAAAAGGAGCTTTCGCTGAGGATTGAACTTTATGGAGCGGACAGCAAGCATATGAGGGAAGCGCTTGGAAAACTTTACAAAATAGTTGATTAGGTTATAAATCCCATAGGCAATCTACTTTTGTGGAAGTATGTCCGGACCTGCGGAAAGCAAGATAGAGATAAAGGGAGTCAAGGTTTATCTGCACAAGAAGGACCCTTTAACCAGGAGCCGAATCCTGCACATAGACATAGAGAGCCCTGTGCTGAACAAAATCATAAAGGATGGAGAATCAACTTACTGTGCGGGAAAGCCCGGCGGGGTTTTCATAGGCTTAAGAAAGGAAATGCTCAAGAGGGCGGAGGATTTGCTGAAGGAGAAGTGATTCAATAGTCCCCAATTCCGTGAATTTTTATAAAAGTGTTATAAAGATCTCTTGCCTTTTCCTCCCTTCCGATTTTCCTGTATATGTCAGCCGCTGTTATCAAAAAACCTAAATCCTCAATCTCTTTGGCTATGCTCTCAGCCTTTTCATAATCACGGCTGTTCAAGCAAGAAACAGCCTCCCTTTTAAGGGATGAAACCATCTTCAATGTCCTTTCAATTTTTTTGTAATCCATAGTAATTTTTTTGAAAAAAATTAACAAAATTTCAGTTCAGAAAATCCTTTGCTTTGAATACTGAACAGACATACTTCTCTGTTACGGCTTTTTCATATTCCTTGCTGCCCTTTGAACGCAGGCATAATGCATGCTCAGCCAATGCTGTTTTGTATTCCCTCTCCATTCCAAGCCTCCTGTAATGGAGGGCTTCATTCAGATGATAACCATTCGCACAAAGCTCCTTTGCCAAAGGTATTATCAGACTTTTAGCCCTTTCAACAAGCTCTGTGTCG
>JAWCLA010000019.1:0-13085 GCA_039091855.1 Candidatus Aenigmatarchaeota archaeon
AGACACGGCAGGACCAAGCTTGCACGTTCTCATAAAGCTTTTGGCAACCATAACGCTTGTTTTGGCGCCGCTTTTTGTATAAACCACCTTCGCTTTAACACTCAGTTCCAACCCAATTTTATTCCCGAAAATACTTATAAGCGGAAGCGAATATGTTATCGACAATTCTAGATCAATGGATTTTTATCCTTTTTTTCATATAGCAAGTCGCAACACCTGCAAAAAGGTTTTTTAATTAAAACTCCAATTTTTCCATATGTCGGCAGATTCTGAATGGAAAACAGTAAAGACAAAGATGTGGGCACGGATAAAGGAAATTGAGAAGGCGGTTCCAAATTATGACTATTCTAGTCTTCACTCCATAATATCCACTGACGACAAGTTCACGGATTTTGTCCTTTCAGAGCTAAGGAAATCCAAGAAGATTCTGTTTGACATCTTGGAAAATTCTTACGAGCAGCAAAAGGAGATGCTAACGAAGGACGTGCAGAAAATAAGGGATGACATAGACATATTCCTTGACAATGTTAAGATAAGGCAAATAAGATGGCCTGAAAAAATACCAGAAGAGTTCCTTGAAAAGATAGTTTTCCACGATTCGGAACTCCTGAGGGAGATTCCAAAAATGAACTCTCTTCTCGAGGAGATAGAGAAAAATGTGCTTGAGATGGAGAAACCCGGCACCAGCCTTTTCGACAAGGAGCAGCTCGAAAAGCTTAATGCTAAAATCTCGAATGCGAAAAGTCAGGCAGAGTTTCTTTTCAGGCTTTTCAAGGAAAGGGATCTTCTGCTCAACCTTAAGCACATACACAGGGAAGATGTTTATGAGGAAACAAAATCGGAGATAGAGACAAGATTTTAAAATCTTATCCTTACTCTTTCCTCTCAAAAACAGCAATGACTGCCCAAAAGTTAAAAAATAACAAAAAATCAAGCACGACGACTTTAAACAATTGAATCAGTCGTCTTTCCAAAGAATCTGTCACAAGGCGAAATTTATGAAGGCGCAGTTTTTTCCATACAAGGACGAGAACCCTTCAAGAAGCTTTCCAATAGTTATGATATTGCTTATTATAGTAAATTTTGTAATTTTTGCGTGGAGCCTCACGGATTTCGACAACATAATATCAACCTATGGATTCACCCCCATTTACTTTTCATTTTTCACAATCTTAACCTCAATGTTCCTTCACGGGGGTATTGGGCACATAGCAGGAAATATGTGGTATCTATGGCTTTTCGGGGACAACGTTGAGGACAGGTTTGGAAAAATCAAATTCCTGATTTTTTACATATGCGCTGGATTTTTTGCTGCTTTTGTCCATTACATATCTGACCCTTTTTCTGAAATACCCGCGATAGGAGCTTCCGGCGCAATCTCAGGCGTCCTGGGCGCATATATGGCAATATTCCCGAGTGTGAGGGTAAAGACAATAGGTCCATTTTATCAAATATTTGAGATTCCAGCCTGGGCCCTTATTGGCTTTTGGTTTGTTCTGCAACTATTCTCTGGGATATTCACCATTATTGGCGGATTGGGAGGGGGAGGCATAGCTTTCTGGGCACACATTGGCGGTTTTATTTTTGGATGGATGACAGGAAAAATCTATAACAAGAGGCTTTGGGAATTTTTGTTAACAAAGTGATTGCTCACGATTTCTCCCAAAGCAAAAGGCTTTCCCTTGTTATGCCAACCTTTTCCACGCGGTTCCTTGTGCACCATCGCAGAGGGCAAAGAAGGCTTCCGCCTTTCATGCCCTCTACCGAACTACTCCCTGTTATTTCTCCCAAAGCAAAAGGCTTTCCCTTGTTATGCCAACCTTTTCCACGCGGTTCCTTGTGCACCATCGCTTGTTTAGGACTAAGATTTTTTCAACCTTGAATCCTAGGCATTCTGCCATATTTGAAAGTATTATGTCCGAATCAACAACTCCTGTCGGGAAGCAGCCGTTTCCCACAACCATTCCAATTTTAGAACCTTTCTTGCAAACTCTAAACATCTCCTCTATTGACTGGAACATATCAACGAAATAGGGGACAGATTCGAGGGGAAGCGATTTTGCTGTTTCGTAATCCAAAACCCTTTCAAGCTTGGGAATGTCTTTTTCAAGCCTGTTAAAGGAAACCCCAATGTACGAGCGCAGTGGAGGAAGATTTTGAACCTTGCTGAGAAACAGCTCCTGCTCTATCTCGTAAACCTTTGTGTACTCTATCTTATTAAGATATGGTGGAGATGTTATGACAGCATCTACTATTTCATCATCAATAGGCAGAGATCTTGCATCTCCAAAAGAAGAGGATATTTCGCACCTTTCTGTTTTTATTTTTTCCAAATCATTCACCATCCTGAAAAGCTGCCTCCTCAACATGTCCCTTAGCGGTGGAATGGGTTTTTTCATCACCTTTATAACCGCCCCGTCCTTGTGTGCATAGCTGCATTTTATTGAAGCATTCATCAACCCAAGGATAAGGAAATCCCTCACCTTTCTGTCAGAATTTTCAAGAATTATGTCCCTGAAAAAAACCACGTCCTCCAGAACCTTTCTTGGAAAAACCCTCCTGACAATAGAGGATTCTGGCAGGTTTTTTGGCGGCTTGAACTTCGCCTTAATGAGGTTTTTTATTTCCTGTTTCAAAATCCCCGTCTCATAATCTCTTGTCTTGACCTGTGAAGCAAAGACGGCAACAGGGTGAACGTCAAAGCCAAAAGAATTTATTCCCATCTCCTTGCAGGCTAGAAGCGTTGTACCGACCCCGCAAAAAGGGTCAAGGACAAGCATACCCCCTTTAAGCGAAAACGTTTTGATAAGTTTTAATACAAGCTCCCTTGAGAAGCCCTCCTTGTAGTAAAGCCAGTTATAAACGGGCTCTTTCTTGTTCGGAACGAAGGTTGCAAGCGGCCCCCACTCAGTTTTCTCAACTATCCTGTATTGAGCCATACAGTTATTTAATATACATAGGAATAAAATAATTAATATGCCTCTGGATTTCCTCACAGTTCTCGTTTCTATGTTTGTCATAATAGACCCGTTGATAGCGATTCCTACCTTTATTGCGCTTTTTGGAAAGTCAGAAAGGAAAATTCAGAAAAAAGCAGCCCTGGAGGCAAGCATTGCAGCCCTTCTCATTTTGATTGCCTTTTCACTTCTTGGAACAGCAATTCTGGAAAGAATGAGCATATCGCTTCCAGCCTTTATGGTGGCAGGGGGAATTCTGCTTCTCTACTTGTCATTTGAATTTATTAGGGGAGAACTCCCAAAAAGCAGGACTGTGGAAAAGGACCCTGCTGATGTGGTAGTTCCTATTGCCACTCCTCTTCTTGCAGGGCCAGGGGCAATAACAACAAGCATATACTTCACTCACGTTTACGGCTCATCAATAACGCTGGCCGCAATATTTTTCGTGTGCTTCTTTTGCTTCTTCTTCCTTTACTACAGCACGAGAATACTGAAAATAGTAGGAAAAAATGGGCTAAAGATATTCACGAGGATAATGGGCTTTCTAACAGCTGGAATCGCAATAAGCCTGATGGAAAAGGCATTAATATATTGGGGATTAATAGTTTAGAGTTTTTTAATGCACATTTAGGTGATTATCCTTGCTTTTAAATTGCAAAGATATATCCCTAACAACAGCCTTTAATAGTCATTTACGCAATCGCTGCATTTTGTGGAGCTATTATAAGCCACTCGTCATCCACAAGCGATATGCTTGAGCCGTTCTGAACGCATATCTTGTTTATCTTGGCTACTGCCTGCTTCAACTCGTCCATATTAGTTTGCTTCATTGTTTTTAACCCCACAAAAACTATGTTGTTTGCTCTTATGCTCTTGGCAATCCTGTCAGTCTCTGAGAACCTTTGCAGGCTATGAACAACTATTTTGGCAGTTTTTGGAGATTGCTGTTCAATGTTAAGTTCTACATACTCATTTCCGTCTTCCTGCCTTTTCATTCTTTCACCCAATGCCATTTTATGCACCCCTTCCTTTTTCAATCCCGCTGGGTAAGAATCTCGGGGAGATATTTTTATTGGAGAAACTCCAAGATGAGCAAAAATCCTTTCTGCAGCGAACCTGTTTTTAGCTTCCCTTTCCTCCCTGTGGAAATTTTTTTTGGATATTTTTATCCTGCTATTATTTAGTCCAAGGATGCTTTTAATCTTGACGCCGTAGGGATAGCGGAAGGCGTTAGTTATTGCGTGTTCGATTCCTTTTGCAGGACCTACTGCAACAGACTCCCAAAACACATATCTTACTGGAACATACTCCTTTGCCTCTACATCAGGGATTTTTGCAAGCAATACCAGGGAACAAACCCTTACAAAAAAGGAAACAAGGAAAACTGCCTGGATTCCTGAAAGCAAAAGGTATCCTGACTCTAGGTGTTGGGAAAGATACGCGCCAAACAAAGCGCCGATAACCGTTCCTGCTCCAGCTATTAGGTTGTGGTTTGCGACAAAACCGGGCCTTTTTTCAGGAGGCGTGATGGAAAGCAGGTAGTTGAACACCACAAGGTCAAAGCATCCCCACACGAAACCGTCGTAGATTTTTACCAAAACAAGATGCCAGACATTGGAAGAAAACATATACCAAAGTGGAATGAAGCATATAAGAATTCCGGAAACCACTAGAATCTTCCTTGTGCCATACCTGTCACACATATTTCCCCAATACTTCATTGAAACTATCTGAATAAGCGCCCCTATTGAAACAAGCACAGCGAACGAGCCGTATCCTATGTTCATATCCTTTAGCATATAAACAGCAATGAATGGAGCTCCTATGTTGACCCCAAAGTTAACAACAAACATATAAATGGTAAAGAGTGCAAAATTCTTGTTTAGCTTTATCTGGCAGACAAGATCGCTCAGATTAAGGTTTATCCTGTAATGATACATTCTTTCCTGACTCAATTTGGGTTCACTTATCCTGATAAAGAAAAGAATAGAAAAAGCTGACAGCAAGACCGCAATAAAAAATATAACAGAAAACCCTAAATAGAAAACCAAAACACCTGATGCTATTGTTGCTAACATTCCAGCTGCCCCTATTATCATGTTCCTCTTTCCAAAATACCTGCCCCTTATGTTTTGCGGTACTATGTCTCCCATCATGCTTGACCAGGCAGGGCTTTTCATCGTGCTGAAAAAACTAACAAGGCATAAGATTCCTATCGTGAGCCATACAGCAAAGGAACCTGAAAGAAAAAGTCCTATGAATATCAAGGGAAGCAAGAAGACTCTGGACAGGATTGTGCATAATGACCACACTTTCTTTCTGCTCATATATCTTATTAACCTGGCTCCGGGAACCTGCGAGATTATACCTGCAAGATTTTGGAAGGAATTTAAAATCCCTATCTCGGCATTGGTTGCATTAAGGGAAAGAGCAAAAGGCGTTGAGTAAGAATTTATTATAGAGCTGGACGCGTTTGTAAATACACCTTCAAAAACAGAGTTGTCAAGGTCTTTCCTTAAGACATCTTTTTGCGTTTTTTTGCTTGCTCTGGTTTTCTCCCTTTCCTGCTTTTCATCAAGCTTTATTAAATTCAGGCCAATTTTCCTGTCCTTTGAGTTTCCGCCTCCATCCCTATTTTGTGAACCTGCCGCAGTCTTATCTTCACCTTTTGGGCCCAATCTCACAATCTTTACGTCTTTGATCTCGCCTCTTTGGATACTCTCCCCGTCCTGCAAAACTGTCCGGTAAGTTTCGCTTTCATCCATCCTCGGCTCATCAACCTTTGATTGCGTATCATTCATACCTCCACCCGATACGTATAAGCGGCTGTTCATTACACTCGGGGGGCGGGCTGCCGCTTCGGGAGAGGGTTTTTAATTTAAACTTTAGTAGCCCTTGCATTAAAGACAGGCTGTATTTTGTCCTGCTGTTTGCAAGGATTTAAAGCATATTCTAATCCGCGCAGAAAGAGAGGGAATTTTATCAAGGTAAATACATAATTATATTATATATGAACCTATTTATATATCCATCATTACTATACAGATAACTTTTTAAAGCCAAAATTCAACAGACTGACATGACAAACGGGGAAGAAAGGGAAGAGCAGAAACCTGAAACCATAACAACTACAATAGAGGTTGAGAAGGAGCTTTTTTTGAAATTTAAGGCCCTCTGCGTCCTGAAAGAGCTTAAAATATCCAGCGAGATAGAGAGACTGATAAGAAGGCGGGTTGAAGAGCTTTCAGAGGGGATAGAATTGCCTAAGAAAGAAGAGTGAAAAATCCTATTGTAAAAATCTTCCCTGAAAGATTTTCAGGATTTTTTACCGAAAAGCGAAGTAAAAGCAAAAATATTTTTATACCAAATACAATAAATAATTAATTAGTTCTTCAAACCTAAAATTTCAGGCAATTTAAAAAAGTTCTTATCTAGAAATGCGGGTCGGAATAATTTATGACAGGGGAGCGAAGTTAAAAACAGAGCACGATTTTATCTCAGCGTCAGCTATAAAGAGCGATGTGGATTCTGTCAGGAGAGTTATTAAATCTATAGGATACGAACCTGTTATAATACCACTTGAGATTGACGGCTCTGACATAAAATACCAGATGTGCAGGTTTTTCAACAGGATAAAGAACTCAAACGTTGATGTTGTTTTCAACCTTTGCGAGGACATAAACGGAAACAGCCAGAACGAGATAAACATACCCGCTGTGCTGAACCTTCTGGAAATCCCGTACACAGGCTCTGACATATTCAGCCTTGCAATGACAAATGACAAGCAGAAGGCAAAGCACATAATGGTAAGGGAAGGCATACCCACCCCAAGGTACAGGGTTTTTTACAGCACAAAAAGAATAAGCTATCCGCTGAAATTTCCCGCGATAGTTAAGCCGAACAATGAAGACGGGAGCTTTGGTATAGACAGCGGCGCTGTTGTGAAAAATGTTGACGAGCTCAGGCAAAGGGTTTCTTTTGTTCTTGAAAAATTCAGGCAGCCTGCACTCGTTGAAGAATATGTTGAAGGGAGAGAGTTCAATGTCTCTGTTTTCGGAAATCACCCTGAAATCGAGGTATTGCCGATTTCGGAAATTCTTTTTGATGATTTTCCCGAAGGCAAGCCAAAAATTGCCGACTATAATGCAAAATGGATTGAAGGCAGCTTCGAGTATGTCCACACTCCTGTGAAATGCCCTGCTGAAATAGAAAAAGAGCTGGAGGAAAAAATAAGGAAAATCGCGATTAAGTGCGCGATGGTTTTCAGGTTCAGGGACTACGGAAGGGTTGACATAAGGGTCAGCCAGAACGGAAAGCCTTTCGTCATAGAGGTTAACGCGAACCCCGACATTTCACCAAAGGCAGGGTTCATGAGGTCGTTTTTCGCGAGCGGAAGGACTTACGAGGATTTTATGAGAAGCGTGCTGAAATGGGCGGTTGAAAGGAAGGGAATTAATTCATAAGTTTTTAAATTTTTTTACGAGGATTTCAAAACAAACATTACTAATGGTTTACTTTTCTTTCACCTTTGTGTTGACTTGCCTGATGATGCCTTCAACCCTTTCCTTGTTTCTTGACCATATGTATCCCAATGAGATGAAGAGTATTCCAAAGGGCTGAAGTATGAAAAATAATATAATAAAAACTATTTCAGATGGCAAAAACAGATAGTTATTAAAGATAAACAAGACCAATGCAAGCAAAAGGATTGTTATGCCAAACAGGAAAGAAGATATTGGGGTCAATCGCGCATTTTTTAGCCTTATTATCCACCTTATAGTGAACTCATCAATATAATCTTTTGGATACTCTCCACCTTCTTCTGTATGAAATCTGTGTAGAATAACAAGAGATGATATAAAAACTATCGAAAACAGAAATGCAGTAAAAATGAAAAGATAATTTTCACCAAACCCTAATATAAAATTTCCAAACAATAGCATAGAAATCAATACAGGAACAATTACAGACAAAATTAGAACCCCGGTCTTTGACACTCTCTTTAACTCCTTTAATCCACCTGTATAAACGGACACTACAATAATACCTATAACCAAGGATATTATTACAAACAGAAAATCAACCATAGAATCATCTCTTAATCTCCTCCCTGAGAACGTCTGCCACAATTTTCCCAGGGATTTTTCCCCTCACCTTTTCCATAACCAAGCCCATAAGAGCCTTCTCAGGGTTTGGAAGGGAAAAAACCTGCCTGTTAGAACTTATGGTATCCCTCACTATTTTTCTCAATTCGTCAATGGAAAGCGAGCCTGCCCCTGCCTTCTCAAGAACCTTTTCCATCCCAATTTCAGGATGCTCTGCCTGCACCTTGAGAACGTCAGGAAGCTTCTCCTTCGAGAATTTCCCCTCTTCAAGCGCCCTGAAAATTTCCATGAGGTGATTTTCAGAAAGCCTTTCAACAGGAATTCCTTCCCTGCGCAGATATGTCAGTGTGGAAGTGAGCGTGTTGGCAACAAGGACAGGTTCCATTATGGTTTTGGCAGCCTTCTCAAACACAAAATCAAAACCCGAATTTACAACCTGTCTTGCGAGCTCCTCAGGTATCTTGTACTGCCTGACAAACCTTGCTATCTTGTGCTCTATTAGTTCTGGGGGGTTTTTCATTATTTTATCCAAAAGCCTCCTTTCAACAGGAATTGGTGGTATGTCAGTCTCAGGATACATCCTGGCTGAGCCTGGAAGAGGCCTCATATATTCAGTATCTCCTGAATCCAGAGCCTTCCTTGTCTCCTCCGGGATCCCGTCAACCAGCTGGTTAACCCTTCTTGCGAAAGCCTCTATCGCGCTTTTGCAGGACTTCACATCACCTGAAACTATCGCGAGCAAGTCCTCCTTTCCTGCCTTAATAAACTCCGCGAGCTCCCTGAACTCCTTTCCTAGGTTGTATTTTTCGACATCCTCATCACTATGGATTATTCCCTTCAATCCTGATTTAACCCTCACATAGTTGGCAATCTCGTTCCCCAAGGTTCTGGTTGGTGTGAGCTTCCTCTTCAAAAAACCTCCCATCTTGGGAACCTTTATCGCGTATGTTTCCTTCCCCCTTGTTATGTTTGATTGCGCATTTCCGAATATGTGAGTTACATCAATTCCGTGGCACTCAATCTTTTGGAACCCAATTTCTTTTAGTTCCCTCATTATCTCAATAAGGGAAAGCTGCCTGAGCACCTCATTCTCGACAAGCTTTGGAATAAGGCGGAGTTCCTGCGCACCCTTTATCTCAACTCTTGCCCCATTCTTTATTGATATGTTTATGTCCTGCCTTATGGTTCCTATACCCCTCTTCACCTTTCCTGTAGAGCGGAGAAGCATCCCTATTGATTCGCAAACCTCTCTTGCCTGTTCCGGAGTTTTTATTTCAGGGGATGTCCCTATCTCAACAAGTGGTATGCTCAACCTGTCAAGACCATAGGTAACTGACTTCTCTCCTGCTTCAATAATCTGGCACGCCTCCTCCTCAACGCATACGTTTGTTATACCAACCTTTCCACTTTTTGTTTGTAAAAAACCATCAATTCCTATTATGGCAGTCCTCTGGAAGCCTGTTGTGTTTGAGCCGTCAATTACCTGCTTTCTCATAACATGGATTTCATCCGGAATGTCGCAGTTTAGCATTGTTGAGACAACAAGCCCTGCCTCAAGTGCCTCCACATTCATCAGGTGTGGTGGCTCGCAGTCCATTTCCACTAGGCAGGAAGAACAAGGATACACTTTATATATGAACTCCTTTCCCCTAAGGACCTCGTGAAGTGCAGCCCTGTCAATCTCGCCCAGCTCGCCCGCAACTGCCCTGAGTTTCCTCCTTATCTCTTCTTTCGGCTCCTCGTTTTTTACAGAACATTTGCAGAAAAGCTTTCCACCCTCCAGCTGTTGGTGTATCTCAACACCACACTTCAGTCCTATTTTATCATAGTCTAACATTCTTCTCCCCGTTTAATGACTCTCTTGTCGTCTGGATAATCTTGTGAAAGGCTTCATACTTGTCCTTCACCATATCCTTTCCCTCAGGGAGCAGGATTTTTTTGGACCAAGCCCTCTCTATCTCCTCTGCAACCCAGTCGCAAGCCTCCTTCACGCCAAGCCCCATCTCGTGGCAAGCCTCCCAGAAAAGGGCAGGTATTATGTCAAGAGTGTACATTGCATCCGCTGTCGCCAATATCTTTGCCTCTATGGATTCCGGCTGCCTGTCCTTTGACTCCGCCCTGTGGGAAAGTATGCAGTCCACGACTTTCTTCACAACATCATCAGGATAGTTGTGGTCCCTGAGAATTACCTCAGCATCCTGCGCTCCAGAAAGGTGATGGTTAATATCACCATACCTTATCCTTCCTATGTCGTGAAGCCATACCGCGAGCTCAAGAACCTCCATGTCCGGGTTGTAGATTTCGGCAAGCCTGTCTGCGTATTTCTTAACAATCATCAAGTGAAGGTTCCACTCATACATCTTGTTGGCTTTGCGGAGCTCCCACCTTACCAGCTCCTTTATCTTGTCGATTTTTGATGTCATATCTCACCAATTTCTTTTGTAAACCCCCTTTCTTGGGTAAGAGCTAATTCTTGTTTGAAGGCGTCAGCAGACGCCTTCTAATCCTCATTTCTTTCGGGAAAGAAGGGGTTGGTCAGTACAAAAAACTCTCCGGAACGCTCCTTTGAGTAATCTCTCCTGCATAATTGGTTAGCATCATCTCTTTTATTTTTTCCATCTTCCTTGTGTGTCCCAAAACCCAACCCAACTTCACATAAGCTGTCTCAGGAAGCATATCCTCTCCAGGAATGGCTCCTGCCTCATAATAAAGTATTCTCAGGTTTGTGTAAACGTTTGGGTTTATCCTCCCGTAAAGTGTTTGCGGCGTGACGACAAAAGGTATGCTTTCCGAATGTTTTTTGACTGCTGAAATCCAGGATTTTTTTGCAAAGGTGGGGACATGCCCAAGCCCTGTTCCCTCTATCACAAAACCCTTTACACCGTTTCTCACATAATAATCAATCACCCTTGGGTCGGAACCTGGATAGGCCTTCAAAATCGCTATATTAGGTTCAAACCTTATGTCAAGCCCGACCTTCCCCTCGGAGCGCTTTTTTTGGTTTGGGTTTATCTTGTCAACTCTTCCGTCAGGCCAAACCTTTGCGAGAGGAAGGTCATTTATCGGACGGAAGGCGTCCCTTCTCGACGTGTGCATCTTCCTGACTTTTGTGCCCCTGATGAAAAGGCAGTATGTGTCTTCGGGTGAGCCGTGCATACATATACCAACCTCTGCAATGTCGCTAACAGCAACCCTTGCAGAGCATATCAAATTCATTCCGGCATCGGAGGAGCCCCTGTCAGAAGACCTCTGCGCGCCTGTCAGAACAACGGGCTTTGATAGGTTTCTCAAAAAGAATGACAGGGCCGCGGCCGTGTAATGCAGGGTATCTGTACCGTGGGTGATTATTATGCCTTTGTCACCAGAATTCAGCATTTTTGCAGCTTCCCTTGCTATCACCTTCCAGTCAGCAGGACCCATGTCCTCGCTCATCTTGGTGAAGGGGATTGACATTTTCCTTATGTTTACTATCTCACCGAGCTCGGGAACGTTGTGAAGCAACTCGAGTGGGTCGCTTATCGCCTTGACCCCTCCTGTCCTGTAATCAATCCTGCTCGCTATTGTCCCTCCCGTGGCAATCAAAGACACGGGTGGCTTTCCAGAATCGAACCTCACTTTCAGAAGCTCCTTTCTTGTCCTTCCAAGCTCGTATTCCTTCTCTTCCCTTATTTCTGAAGGCTCTTTCAATTGGGATTTTTCTATTTTTAGTCCCTTTTCGAATCTCACGCCAATATTGTATCCATTATCAAGTTTTATCACAAGACAGTTTGCATCCCCGAGCTCTATTCTCGGCATAAGCAGTCCTTCATAGGCCTTTCCTGCCTTTGTAACCACCACTCTTTCTCCTATGCGGATTTTTTTCTTTTTTAACTTGGATTCTATGTTTTTTGAGTACATAAGAATTCCTTAATCTGTTGATGTTATGATTTAAATAAAATTTATGGCAATCCATTTGTATTTAAATCACCTGCGATTAGAATAAATTGTTGCCTGTGTGGCTCAGTTGGTTAGAGCGCCAGACTCATAAACTTCGCCTTGTGACTTGTTCATTGGGCGACAGAGACGGAGAAGTTCCTTTGGAACTTCCATTTGGGACTTCGCCTTGTGACTTGTTCAAGGCATAAGTTGCGTTTATGAGTGATGAGCGGACAGGATGTTAAAATTGCTAAAAGATTCCGCGATGAGTTTTGGGATATCTGGAGGTCGTGGGTTCAATCTGAGACCGAAGCCGAATGGTGAATAAAAAAGGCAATCCGGCTTCCTTCCATGAGCACCCCACCACAGGCATTTTCAAATGTCAGAAAATGATATGTATTTTCCTGCGTGTTCGTTAATGATTTTTTTCAGTTTTTCTTTTTCTACACACCCAATTCCCCTTTCCCTAAGCATTCTTTCAAGGGATTCTATGGTGTTCGTTTTCTTTTTATATATGTCAGGGAAAACCGTGAAGCCGCCATCATCAGCAACTATCGTTTCGTACCTCAGTATTATCAGCGTGTTTTCAGGAACAGCCGGATAAAGCTCAAGCATGTCAGGAATGGAGAGTCTTATGCAGCCGTTTGAAACGGGCCTTCCTATGTTCCAGTATTCCGTTGTGGAGTGAATCCTGTATTTTTCAGTCAAACCGTAATTCTTGGTAAAAATCCTTATCCCGAGCGCCCTCATTTTTTCATAGGGAACCCTTACCCTTCTTCCGTCAATGGTTGAGCAGAACCTTATTATTTTTCCCTGAAGTGGTCCTGGATCCTTGTACCTGAACACCGGCCTTTCAACCTTCTCGTAAATAACACCCTTCCCAACAGGAGTCTGTGTTTGATGTTTTCCAACAGAAACCCTGAACCTTCTTCCTTTGTATCTAAGGCAAAATTCGGGTATATTCACGTCAATGTATTCGCTTGATGGCAGGCAAAAATCAGGAACTATAAAGTCGGCTATCATTCCCGCTGTCCCCAAGCCTGCATATCTAAGGAAATCCCTTCTCGAAATCATAAAAATCGCTATCTATTTGGGGAAAAATCTATTT
>JAWCLA010000002.1:0-55392 GCA_039091855.1 Candidatus Aenigmatarchaeota archaeon
TTGTTTTTATCAAAATATTTCAAAAAATTTACCTTATATTTTTGAATTTTTTTATCATATGAAAGGTAGTTGTGCTGGTACTAGAGTTAAATTAAAGTACAATTTATCTGAAATTTTTATTTATGCTTTTCATAGTAATGGTAATATTGTAGCAGTAAGTTCAAAATATTTAGATGAGTTGCATTTTTATCCATTTGGGATTATGTATTCTTGGTCTGGAAAAGTAAAATTAGAATTTGATTATGAAAAAAATAAAATATCTGTTTATTTTAATAATACAAAAATTGATGAGTTTAATTTAAAATCTGTTTATATAGATCAAATTGAATTGTGGGGTGGTAATGGTTGTTGCGACGGCCGCAATGATGCATATTTTTATTTTGATAACATTACGCTTATTCCTTATGGTTTTGCTTATGAGGAAATTCCTTATCCAACAAATAAATCGTTATTGATAACAAATTCTGAATGGAGGAACGTTGTTGCCGCTTCTCCCTTGGAAATTCCAGTTTTGGTTTCGGAATCTGGAAGTATTACTCCTGAAATTGAGAGGTTTATTCATGATTACAAACCTGACCTTATTTACACGGTTGGTTTTTCAATAGGATTGAATAATTCATTTGAGATAACAAAGGGGCAAATAGATGATTTTTTCTTTCCGAATGCAACAATGGCTGTTTATGTAAACAATATGGAAAAGGGGATTTTTGCGGGAATGATTGGAAAATATCTTGGTATTCCTGTGGTTTTTGATAAAATAAATAACTATACAGATGTTATTGATTTGGAGAATATGAACTTGCAAGAAATTCAGGATTTCTATCTGGAAAAAGTAAAGGAAAATGGTGGAAATATTGACTATTTAGTTCTGGTTGATTTAAATTCTCCAGAAGGTTTGCTTGCAGGAAGGCTTGCTGGAATGAGAAACGGGTATGTTGTTCCTATTGAAAACAAGAGTTTTGAAAACATAACTGATGTCATAAAGGAAGTCATAAAAGAATTGGGAACAAAGAAATTTTATCATAAACATGTGAAATACAAGGCAGGAAAGCCGCTTTATCTCGCTATTCTCGGAGAGGATGAAAGCGTGCCTTATGCAAGATTCTTTGATCCAGGATTGGAGATTTTGGACAATAAGGACGGATGGTGGCTGTATTCAGATTTAGGATATGCGGATTCAAACGAGAACGGGTTTTTTGACTTAGCTGTTGGTAGGATGAAAGGTGGAATTGAAACGGTTTCTTTGCATCTGGCAAGGAATTCACTTCCCAGAAACCAAAGCGCGATTTTTATAGGAGAATACAGGCACCCAAGAATTGCTGACCTGAAATTTTTGGGAGGAGGGATGACTCAGGCTTTCGTAGCAGATATGCTTCTTGATATGGCAAATATTTCTACGAAAAGGGTTGTTGAAAAAAGGCTTGAGATTCTTGGAAATGATAACAGCACCATATTTGAATTATACCAGAAATACAGGGAATGGTATGAAAGGACAGCATATAAGGTTATGCTAAAGCTGATTGGCAAAATATGGGGAATTTTTGACTATTCGGATATGATAATGTATGCTGTTCTTGAATTTGACTGGAGCGATTGGGAAAAAAGGTTTGGATTGTTGCCTGTTCCAGAGCACCTTGAAGTCATTGATGAAAATGTAGGAAAAACTATTAATTCTACCGGTATTGTAGGTTATTTTGGCTTGGGGGATGATGGATGGACGATACCAAAGAAGGAAAGGTCATACTGGGATAATCTCCTATATCCATATTTGGGTTCAACAGAATTCAAAAACATTACCTTCTCCGGATTCCTTTACAATGATTATGATATTTCTGCAAATTCCACAATAACGAAAAATGTTATCAGGGAAGGTGGAAGTGTTCTTGGTTCTTCTGGAATAATTCATGATCCATATACCATAAGAACATCAACTGCTTTCTTCTTTTGCATAGCGCTCAGGGGGTCTGTGGGACAATGCTTGATAGAATCTGTTAATATAGATCCTGTTCAGGAAATTGGTGGGTTTGTTTTTCTTAATTACATTTACAAATTAGGTGGTGAAGCTTCAATTCTCACCCATCATCTTCTTTCCCAAAAGGACTCTCTTGAGAGGATTCTTTTTGGTGATCCTGCTGTTGTTCCTTTGGAAAGGAAAATTGTAGCTCCTGTAACATCTTATTCTATCAAACCATCTGGCTCCTTTGTAGCAGAATCCTTTATTGAAACTAATTACACAATAAACGATGGTTTTGTTTTTTTGAATGCGGAAAATTACTTGATAGAGAATGAAAGGCCAATAATTCCTGTTTTTGTCAGGAAATTTGTTCTACCAGAAGGTGCTGTTGTTAACTGGATTAATTTGAGCGGGAATTATTCAGGTAAAGAAATTTCTTCCGTTTTTGTTTATAACGACTCTCATTATACAAACTGGACAGAAATTACAATTCAATGTATAGAATTTCTTGGTTTTGAGGGGCTTGAGGAACTTGATGAAAGTCAGGAAAAACGGCTTTCAGAATGTATTAAAAATATATTAAAACCAAATGTGAGCTATCCTTATCCGAATGAAACGTTGTGGTGGAAGGAAGATATGTTATTGGACAACAGGACTGCTATTTATGTATTTGTTCCTGCGGTAATTTTCCAGAATGAAAGTTATGGCTTAGTTTTAGAGAAAGCAAAAGTTGAGGTTGACTATGAGTCATGGATTGAAATGGGTGTATTTGCAGAAGATGTTTTCCTTGGAGAGAATGAAACTTTAAAGGTTGGGTTGATGAATGCCGGTAGTGATGTTTCCGGAAGGCTTTGGATTTTTGTGGAAGGTGAGGAAAACTTTGAGTTTTCAGAAGAAGTATTTATACCAGAAAACTCAAGCCTTATAAGAGAATTTTCCTTTGCTCCTGGAATTGGGAATTATGAGGTTATATCTGTTTTTGAATATAATAATGGTAGTGTTGGTCCCAGGTATTCATATTTCTCAGTTGAATCTCCGCCAAACCTTTTGGTTGATGATATTCCTGATGTTTTTGTGAATGAAGGCGAATCAGGATGCTTCCAAACAAATTTGAAGAATAATGGCTCATTTATACTGGAAAATATAAGCATAAACTATTCTGGAGTTTTTGTGATTGGTTTTGACATCAATGAATTAGACCTTTATGAAGATGAAAGCGCTATTGTTGAAGGGTGTTTGGATGTTCCTGATATGATTCCGCCCGGGAACTATACAGGATTTTTGTCTTTTGTTCCTGAAAACGACAAGCCTGTTTACAAAAATTTTACAATTATTGTTCCTCCGAGAGCTGTTCCAGAAATTAATGAGAGCATTTGGGAAATTATCGTAAAGCCTACAAAATATGTTGAAAAATCATTCATTATTAGCAACTCAGGCAATGTTCCACTGGAGGCTGATATTTACTGCAACATTATATCAGGAATTTCTTGTGAAATTATGCCTGAAAGGATTAATATTTTGCCTGGAGAAGAAAGCCGTTTTTCAGCAAAGATAAGCGTTCCTGGAGGATATGAAAGCGGGGAATACTATGGAAATATAACTGTAGATAGCAATGGTCCAGAGAAGAATATATCTTTGAAAATAAAAGTACTTAATGTTTCATACTGGTTATTAAATCCGCTGGAATTGTTTTGTAAGCTGCCTGAATGTTTTAGGAATTTATCTATTGAAAATCTTCCTGAATCCAATGCTGTTTTTGAAGCAAACATATCTGTTGAAAATTTAAGCATGGTTTTTGCTGATTCTATTGTTTCTGTTGAGCCTGGCAAAACCAAAAATTTCAGTTTTCGGGTAGAAACGCCATCTGAAGGCATTTATTCAGGTGAATACAAAGGCAATATTGTTGTTATTGGAAATGAATATTCAGAACCTAAAAACAAAACTATAAACATAACTGTTTTGGCAGAAGGTCCTGAGTTTGATATAGCGAAGAATTTTATTCCTGAGAAAATAATACTTTTCTGGGATCAGTTTGTTATTCCGAAAATAAACCATGTGGAGATATATTTGAATAATACCGGAGAAGTCCTGATTGAGAAGATAGCTATATCGGACGAAATCCCTGATGGGTGGAAAGGCAAAAAGCCTGTAATTTCCTTTGTAAAGAGAAACAGGAAGTTTCCCTTAAAGGATTTCTTATTTTCGTCAGAAGGTGGTTACGCAAACTTTTCTTTTGATTTCTCTGAAAGTCCCCTTGGCAAAGGTGAGGTTTTGGAAATACATTATATGATTTATGCTGAGCCGGGGTCTGTTCCCATAAAAAACATAAAAACAAATACGATAGCGGAAGCGAGAAGCAGTGAAAATATTTATTCTGAAAATAGTATAACTACAACTTTATATGTGGAGTATTTTAATCCACCACAATGGCTTAGGTGGTTTTTTGTTCTTTTATTCAGGTTGTGGTAACTACTTATTTTAAAAAACCTTTAATCTTCATTACTTACAAAATAGATTAATATGCCTCAGTAGCTCAGCAGGTTCCAGAGCGGCGTCTTATAGAGAGTGACAAGGCGCCTTTTGGTTGTAGAGAGCACTCGGCTGTTAGCTTTAATGGCTGATACCGAGTGGTCGAAGGTTCGAGTCCTTCCTGAGGCGTTTTTATAGCTTGTGTAGAAATCAAAGATAAATGTAAATAGCCGGATTCACACATAAGGTGGAAAAGAATGAAGACTTTGGCCAACATAACCAAGTCGTTCTTCCAGAAACTTTTGACGACATTAACTAATATCATAAGTAGTATTCCTGGACTATCACAAGCGAAGGTTAAGTGAAAGATGCGAAATATGTTCTCCATCAAGTTGCAAAGTTATTGATGGGGTAAACTTTCAAAAGGCGAAGTTTATGGATGCCAGAATGGAGCTTATATCAAACTGCTTTGACATAAGGGGTTTCAACAAGAAATGTAACTTTCATAACTGTATGAAAGTGCCTGAAAAGGAGGCTCTTATAATGGAGCTTGATTCGAAGAAGCAGCAGAGAAAGGAGCTTGTTTCGCTTTATTTTTGCAACAAGCATTTTGACATCTGCATAAAGGATTTATTAAACCAGCTTAACAAACTATGTGAAAGTGGAAAGAGTGTATATATGGAAATGTATGAAATTGGTTCAAGATGATGTTAGGTTGGGGTGATAGCTCAGTCCGGGAGAGCACATGGCTGAAGTTTAACTGTGGTATTTGATTTCAAAACCGCTTTACAGAAGTTACCATGGTGTCGTGGGTTCAAAATAAGCCATATTTGAAGTTTATATGAAAATCCCACTCACCCCATATGAAAAAGGCTTCAAAGGAAAATGAAAGGGGAACCAAGAAGACTGGAAAGGTTTTGGAATGCAGGCTCCTGGAAAACAAGCTTGTGATAGCAAAGGGGTTTGAAGAACTGATGCAAAAATCTTACGGAAAATACATAGGCGATGAAAATGACATTAGTAAAGGCAGGCTTGAGATTTCTTTTGTGGAGGCGCTTTATCTATTAGAAAAAGGAAAGATTAATATAAAGAAGGGTACAAAAAAGCTAAGTTTTAAGGAACTTATGGAATTTGGCATTCAGAGAGATAAAAGACTTCATGAGAAGTATATGGTATACAGGGACATAAGGGAAAGGGGTCTTGTTGCTAAAACAGGGTTCAAGTTCGGCTGTGATTTCAGGGTTTACCAGAGGGGCGTAGGTGTAAAGAAGGGCCCTAAAACAGCATCAGAGCACACAAAATGGATTGTTTATACCGTTCCTGAGGATTATACGTGCTCATTTGCAGAGCTTTCAAGGGCTGTCAGGCTTGCTCATTCAATAAGGGCAAGGATGCTTTGGGCGATAGTTGACAATGAGGATAATGTCACATATTTCGAGGTTGTAAGGATAAAGCCGTAACCGGTTAAAATATTAAAAACTGCGTTTCTCTTATAAACACAATATGGGAGAAGATTATGGGAAGAATAAAAAGCATTGCAGTGAAAAACCTTGGGGATGAGTTAATAAGGCTTCACGGAAATAAGTTCACTGAGGATTTTGAAAGGAATAAGAAGGTTCTGGATGAGATAAAAAAGATAAAATCCAAAAGGACAAGGAACATCCTTGCAGGATATATAACAAAGCAGATGAAAAAGATAAAGAAAACCGGCATTTGAGTTCTCTGGTGGTACTATGAGAGTAGAGGATTTTTTAGAAAAGCCGCTTGTTGTAAGCCCAGAAGACTCTATTAGCCGTGCAGCTTCCCTTATGTTTTCTAACAGGAAACATGAAGCTGTTGTAATGAAGAATGGCAAGTTTGTTGGAATTTTATTGGCAAGGGACCTAGTAAAAAGAAAGGTAAGCGACCCGCACAAAACGAAAATAAGTGGTTTTGTTGTTGACATAAACCCGTTTCTTCCAGGAACAGGAATAGAGGAGATAATAAATGGTTTTCTGGTTAACGATTACAGGGCAGTGCCTTTCAAAAACAACGGTAAAATAATGGTTCTTACCAAAACAGGTCTTTTGGGCATTGTTAAGGACAGCCCTGTTTTAAAAGACAAGTTTGCCGAGGATGTTATGAATTTCCCTTATTGTATAACAACAGAAGATTCGCTTTCAACCGCAAGGGCTGTTCTGAGGGATATGAACATATCAAGGGTTCCTGTTGTTAAAGAAGGAAAGGTTGAGGGTATTATTGATTATGTCGACCTTCTCGGGCCTGTGTTTAAAGGAGAGGTCAATAAGAGGGGCGAACCCGGAGAGGAGAGGACTCATATTGACAGCATACCCGCATCTTCCTTTATGAGAAAGGAGTTTCCTGTGGCAGAGCCTGATGCGAGACTGTCATCTGTTATTGATTTGATTGTAAAAAACAATTCTGCTGTCATAGTGGAAAGAAATGGCAAGCTTTCTGGAATTGTGACGCCGGGGGATATTCTAAAGTTGTTCGGTAAGGAGGTAAGGGGAGCATACGTTACAATAAGCGGAATGCAGGAAGAGGATGATTTCATAAAGTCAGTCATATACAAGGAAATAGAGAATTCTTTGAAAAAAATAAACAAAATCTATCCTGTTAACTATTTCGTTGCTCATGTTGACAAGTATAATGTAACCGGCAGGAGAGCAAAGTATTCGATAAGGGCAAGGGTTGCAACTCAAAAAGGATTCTTTTTTTCACACGATCACGGTTGGGATATAACAAAAGCGATAAAGGGCGTGTTGGAAAAGCTTGAGAAGGAGGTTATAAAAAGAAAGGAGAGGGAAAGGGGGATATGAAAAAGGCCAAAAGGTTGAAAGAGAGGTTTAAGGCTCTGGACAACAGCTTTGTTTACATAATATTGGGAATTGTGATGGCTTTCGGGATAAACTGGACACTGGCTCTTGCTCTGAACACAGATATGCCTGTGGTTGCAGTAGAGTCAAATTCGATGGTGCCTACATTTTCAAAGGGGGACATACTAGTCTTACAGGGCGTCCCTGCAGAAAAGCTTAAGGTTGGGGATATAATCGTTTTTTCGCCATCACCTGAACAAACGCCTGTTGTTCACAGAATAGTGGAAATAAATCCTGATGGAACTTTCCAGACGAAGGGAGACAACAATCCAGGACAACTACCATTTGAAAAGAGGATAGAGGCTTCACAAATACATGGCAAGACCATTCTCATAATCCCGTATCTTGGGTGGTTAAAAGTGGGTTTGACACAATATGTTTTGCCTAATCTTGTGTTTTTTGTCTTCTTTGGGGCAATTATAGTATTTATATACCTTGGGGTTAAATTTTATAGGGGCTCGGTTTTTTGAGGTTAGTGGTGATTAGATGAATTTCTGTGACAAGTGCGGCTCGGTTTTGGTAGTGCAAAAGGAAAAGGACAAGCTTATACTAATATGCAGGAAGTGCGGGTATAAGCTTAAGGATTACAAACCGCTCGAGATAGCAGAGAAGGTTGAGAAAGACCCGTTGGATGATGTTATAATTATCGAGAAGAGTGCGGAAACCTTGCCAACCACAAAAACTGTTTGCCCTAAGTGTGGAAACAAGGAAGCTGTGTGGTGGATACAGCAGACCCGCTCAAATGACGAGGCTCCTACCTTGTTTTTGAGATGCACTCAGTGCAAGCATTCCTGGAGAGAGTATGGATGATCATCCATATTTGATTTTTAGCGCAAGTATCAATAAGGCAAAAACAGCTGTTATTGCATTTGCAATTATTATAGGCAGTTGTTTAATAAGATTCCGTAGGCAAGCCAGAGAAGCAATCCTGTTACCATAATAACATACGTTGGAATAGATATGTCTTTGGTGTGTCTTGTTTTTATTGATTTGATTGCTGAGGGAGAAAAGATATCGTTGTGAATATTGCTGCTATTATGCCAAGCATAAATATCCAGTCCATAGATTTTCCTTAACCTATGTTCCAGCCGTTTCCTGTTATCTTTGTAACATTTCCATCAAAAATCAGTGAAGAATTTCTGAGAGAAAGCGTTCCTGAAAACCCCTTTATTTCCATTGAGCCGTTTTCATTGTTTATAGTTGACTGCTCGCTTACAACCGTGAATTTCCCATTGAATGAGAGTTTTGAAATTTTGAATTCAGGGATCTCAAAATGCTGAAGTGGTGAATAAAGTTTAAAAGAAGAGCTCTTATCCTGAAAATATATTTTGCCTTCCGCAAAATCAAAAAAAATCTCGCCATTGAAGTTTTCAAAATAGGATTCTCCTAGTGAGAAGTTTATCTTGGTTTCCGGCTTGAGGGTAAAGTTGTTCGGATAAAGAGTTACTGTTACCCTGTTATTGCCTGATTTTCCTCCCGGAAGGTAGATTGGGGTTTCTCCCATCCAGTCTGTTATTTTTCCAACTATTCCGCCAAAAAGGTCTTTTATCCCCGTGTTTCCCACAAGGAGTATTGAAATAACAAGAAGGGCTGAAAAAGCGGCCGCAAGAATCTTCCACTCCAACATAATTACTGATTGGGCAAACTTTTATAAATAGCAAACCTATTTTAATGTAATCCTTTTTAATGTGAGTGGTTTTATGGATTATGTGTCTTTCCAGTTTGGGGGAGGAGACTGGGTTTCCACGCTTATGTTTATGCTTTTCTGGATAGTTTTCCTGTTCTTTTACCCAAGGCTTATGGTCTCGCAGATAATGTGGAAACTGGAAAAAAGCGCACAACAGCTTGAGTCAATGTCTGAGAAATCAAAGAAGTTTATTATAAAGGAGATAGCAAAGGAAGGCAAGGCCACAAAAGAGCTCAAGGAATCGATAAACAGGTTTTACGAGTTTTTTGTAATCCCGCCCGTGTCCTTGGATCCTTATGGGATTATCCAGAGGCTTGACCATATGATAAAGGGGGAGAAGGACAGGTTCTCTTATTTTGTTAACCAGATTGCCCCACATCTCGATTCAGAGAAGAAAGCAAACATAGAAATGGGTCTTGCTGGTGGAATAACCGTCCATGAGATCTCAAAGATAGTCAGGCACTATGTTGAGCTCGTGAGAAAGACTAAGAACATACAGATAGCGATGGTTTTGCAGATGCAGTTGCCTATGGTTGAGAGAATTGCCAAGGCAATGTTCAAGGGGACAGAATCCCTCGCGAAGGGGGAGCCAATAGGCGATGGGCTTGGTCCTCTTGTGGTTGCTGATATGGCCGAAAAGGCGAAGTGGAAGGAAATAGAAGAGGATATAATAATGGCAGAAACCAAGATGGATGGAAGGAATATCATACTTATTAAGGCAAAGGGCCCGGGTGGCAGGATAGGCTATCCTGGAAAGGCTGTTGCAAGACTTGTGAAGGAGAGAAACATAGCGCGAATTGTTACTATTGATGCCGCGGCAAAGCTTGAGGGTGAAAAAACTGGTTCTATGGCAGAGGGCGTTGGTGTAGCTATGGGCGGGCCCGGAACAGAAAGGTTTTACATAGAGGATATAATAGTGAAGAAAAACATTCCTGTTGATTCAATAGTGGTAAAGATGAGTCAGGAGGAAGCAATAACATTCATGAGGAAAACTATAAAGGATGCGTTGCCTCAGGTAAGAGATTCTATAAAAAGGAGCATAGAGAGGACAAAACCTGGGGAAACTGTGATAGTTGTGGGTGTTGGTAACACATCTGGCATTGGGAATTCATCTCAGGATGCTGAAAATGTAAAGAAATGGGTTGAAAGGCACGAGAAGGAACTCAAAGAGAAAGAAAGGGAAGGAAAAAAGGACGAGTTTGAGTAATAAATCCATTTGTTCTATTATTTATAGTTGTTTGCAGGCGAATTTATGAAAGTGTTTGCCGACCTCCATCTTCATTCAAAATATTCTAGGGCCACAAGTACGCAATTAAACATACCAAATCTTGTAAAATATGCCAGGATAAAGGGCCTTAACCTTTTGGGTACAGGTGATTTCACACATCCTTTGTGGCTGAATGAGCTAAAGGAGAATTTGAAAGAGGACGGGACAGGTGTTCTCAGGGATAAAGACGGCTTTGGTTTCATTCTGTCAGGAGAGATATCAAGCATATACTCTCAGGGCGGGAAGGTAAGAAGGGTACATAATGTTATTCTGGCGAAAAGTTTTGAGATCGTTGAGCAAATAAATGAGATGCTTGTTAGAAAAAAGGTCAACCTTGAGGCTGACGGCAGGCCTGTGTGTGGAATACCCTGTCCTGAATTGGTAGAATTGATATTGGAAATAGACAAGGGTTGTGAGATTATACCGGCCCATGCCTGGACTCCCTGGTTCAGCGTTTTCGGGTCAGAGTCTGGGTTTGATAGCATAGAGGAATGCTTCAAGGATCAGGCAAAAAAAATCCATGCCTTGGAAACGGGCTTGTCCAGCGACCCAGCAATGAACTGGAGGCTGTCCTCTCTCGACAGATTTGCACTGGTTTCAAATTCTGACAGCCATTCCTATTGGCCCTGGAGAATAGGCAGGGAAGCTAATGTGTTTGAGCTAAAGGAGATTACGTATGATGGGATAGTGTCTGCAATAAGGGAGAAAGACCCGAAAAGGTTTCTGTACACCATAGAGGTTGACCCTTCTTACGGGAAGTATCATTTTGACGGTCACAGGACGTGCAATGTCTGCCTTAATCCAAAGGAGGCTTTAAGGTTTGGGAACTGGTGTCCTGTGTGTAAGAGGCAACTGACAATAGGTGTGTTGCACAGGGTTGAACAGCTGGCTGACAGGCCTGAGGGATATGTTCCGAAGGGGGCAATACCTTTCAAGTCACTAATACCCTTAACTGAGATTATAGGGGGTGTTTTAGGCATAGAACAGCTTTACTCCAAAAGGATATGGGAAATATACAATAAGCTGATAGAAAGATTTGGCTCAGAGTTCTTTGTTCTGCTTGAGGCTGAAAAGAGTGAAATGAGAAAAGTGGTGGATGAGAAGATTGCAAAGGCAATAATTGACGTGAGGGAGGGAAAGGTGGAAATAAGACCGGGATATGATGGGGTTTACGGATACCCTGTTTTTGAAGGCGTGGAAAGGGTTAGGAAAAGGGTAAATGGGTCAAAATCTAAGAAACCCAAAGGCAAAAACAAATCAGAAAAAGGTGGGCAAAAAAGTTTGATGGAGTTTTAAGTTTGTAGCTATTCTCTTCCGATAACTGTTATTGAGGACGTTGCATCAAAGAAGTATTCATACAGGGCTTCTGCCTTTATGGTTTTCTGGACAGTTCCCTCAAAATTCAGTCCTGATGCTTCCATATCGCAGACAAACGAGTTTTGGCCTTTATATAATGGCAGCGTTACCCCTGCTTCAAATCCTGCGCATTCCCCAAGAAGCTTCATGTTTCTGTCCATTGTGATTTTTATCCTTGCCTTGTTTTTCGCCTCATCTCCTGCTACCGTTGCCTTGCAGGCCTTCTTGGTGTCATCTGAACTGTCTCTTGCGCAAGGGGCGCCATTGCCGACATTTTTGATTGTGATTTCAACCGGGAAAACGACTTTTTGCTCCCAGAACCTTATTGGTCCCTTGGTTTCTATTGAGATTTGTACAGGGCCTTCTGTTGAGCTTGTTGTCTCTGAAGGAAGGCTTCCTCCGGAATCTCTTATCCTTCTTATTTCAGAGCTTGAGCCGAATGTTATTAGCTTTGTAACAGCGCTTTTGTATGAATAGAAAACCCTCACAACAGGGGTATATGTTATCTTGAAGCCTTTGTCGAGAGGCGGGGCATTATATGTCCATGTGCATATCTGCTCCTGCCCGTGTGTTCCTGCCTGCCTGTCCGCTGGGAGCAGGTTGAAGCCGTTGCCCGTATACCTGCATAGATCTTCGTTGGGCAGCATCTCGAGCCTTTTTCCCTGGCTGGGTGTGCACTTGTTTCCTGACTGGATGCTGCACCAGTCCTCGTCAATTCCCAAAAGCTCTGCATGGGCGTTCTTGGCTTCCACATAGCCTTCATTCCTTATTAGAAGGCGAAAGGTAACTGGCTCTCTGGAATATACTTCCGGGTGATCAGGACCAAAATCTATTAAAGAAACCCCCTTTCCGGAAGCTGGTGGTTGCGTGCACCCGGAAACAATAAGGACGGCTAAAAAAATATGGGCTGGAATAAGCCTTAATGGAATCGGGGTATGCATTATATTATGTTGGTTGTGCAGTCTTAAATCGGTTTTAAGTTATTTGTAATATCTGCCTCTGCTGACAGGGCCGTTTGCGCATCCAACATCTGAATGAGGCATACCAGGATCTATGATTATAGTTCTCCAGTAATATGTAGGTCCGTACCAATATGGATAACCATAATAAAAAGGTATCATAACGGGTCTGTTGTATTTTGTAGATGCCTTCCCTGTCTGTGGATCTACACTGACATCTGATGCATCCGGTCCTATACTGACTGCCAGATTTGGTTTTGCTACATTTATGGCTCCGCATGCTGTTAGTGCTAATATGCTTGCACCTGCTGCAAACATTTTTGCGGATTTTTTCAATTTCTTATATCCTGTTTCTAGATTATCTTGCATAAAATCACCACTATTTAGTTATTACTAATATTAAATATTTAAAGCTTTCGTTGAGTTCTGAGAATAAGTTGTAAAGATTTACCATCTGCCATAAAGTCCCGTTTCTTCAGAGCCTGTAACTGAAATTGTTGTGCTTTCATCAATATAGTATGGGTATTCAAGAACTACTTTTATGTTTGCTTCCTCGCTTGACACTGGTGACTGAAGTATTCTCACATTACAGGTTAGGGATGCGCTTTCTCCCTTCCATAGCGTTATTGTGTCTGAACCTAATCCTCCTGAATTTGGACATTCTATACTGAGTCTGTTTGTTGGATATTCAATTCTGTATTTAACTTTGTAATCTTGTGATGGTGTTCCTTGTGCGCTTACTGTTCCTCCACCAATGTTTTTTATGTCTATGGTTATGGGAAATGTTTTTGTGAACGAATAAAATCCTGATGTTTCGTCCCTTGCTTTCAGGAACTTGCCTGCATTGATCGTAACCTTCAACGGGCCTGCGCTTGTTACTGTCTCTTTGGTTGGAAGGGTTTTTCCCTGATCCTGGAGCCTTCTTAATTCCTGCTCGTTAACTATTGTTATAAGCTTGCTTGCAGTTGTTCTATAATCATAATAAACTCTTACCTGCGGCGTAAATGTTTGTGTCGTTCCTTTTGGAAGACTAGGTGCAACCAGGTCAAATGTTTCCTGTTTTATCTCTCCCTCTGTATTTTGTAGTCTGTCTGGAGGTGCCATATCATAGAAATTAGCCTCATTTCTTGAAAGTCTCCACTCATCAATATTTATTCCTGTGATCACTGCACGGACATTTCTTGCAGTAACTTCGCCCTGATTTTGTAATCTTATCCTCAACTGGAGCTGGTCTCCTGAATATACTGAAGAGAAATCCGGTTGCCAGTTTAAAATTTTGACACCATTTCCTAGGGTTACTCCTCCTTGGTTAGTGCATCCTGAAATCATTAAAATTGCAAAAACAGGAACGATAACCAAAAACTTCATTTTTTGGAAGTTTGAAGCCTTCATTATCATCTCTTTAATATATGGTGGATTTAATTTATAAGCCTTGATTCAGCAAAATCATGTGATTTTTGGCGGCTTGATTTTTACCTCTATCTCTTTCCTGAACTCATAAATGTATTCTATGCTTGTAGTTACGAAATATGTGGCAATTTTTTCTATTTTGTTTTGGTATGGAGTTTCTATTGTGAAATGCTGTTTTGGCGATTCCTTTCCAATTAATTGGAACGCATCCATTTTATTTATTGCACTTGAGATATAGGTTCCTATTTTATAGTCTGCTTTTTGCGTGCCCACATTAGTTATTATTTTTATTGATGAAGCTGAGATTTCCGGTGTTGTTGTATCTTCTAAAGATCCTACAAGAAATCCGCTGCCCTTGTTCTTTATCTGGAAGGCCATTATTGTGTTTGATGGTTGTCCATTCTTAACTGGTATTGGTTGCTGGTCTTCAACAGTTAGATATGGTTTTATTGGCCCATAGCCTTCTGTTATGTAGGATGTTATTGGCTTGAATTTTCCTTCATCAAGCATTCTTTGGTATTCTACATAGTCAACAAAACTTATGCTTGTTATGCTCTTTGTTCTGTATGGATATTGCACGTAAACTTTCAGTTTGCAAGACGTTTCAAGTGGTATTTGTTTGCTATCATAAGCTGTAAGCGTCCAAAAAACAGGTATTTTCTGTTTAGGAAGTATTCCTGTTATTGAACATTCTATTCCTGTTTTTTCGCTTTGTTGCGGGCCCGGGCATAATACTTTTATTTCTTTGAAAAGACCTTCACATGTGTCATAAAGTTTGATTTTAACAGGTATTTCAATCTCTTTTTGTGGGACAGTCTCTCCTCCTCTGTTCTCAATCCAGGCAGAAAGGCGGAACTGCTGTCCTGTTGAGACAGTTGAGGGGATTGCGTCAAGATTGCTTATAACAAGAACGTCGTTTTCGTACTCTATTGTTTGCTGGCAGGTAAGCCCTGGTATGCAGAAATTTTCAAAACCGGGTATTGTGCAGCCTGATGCAAAAATAACTAATATCAGGGTTGCTGGTATCAGAAGAATATGTGCGTTTTTCATCAAATAATATTATGCGTTCAAACTATTTATTACTATGAACGGTTTAAACTCGTTTTGTTTTGATTGCCATAAGGCGAAGGCTAATTGGAAGGCGCGAAGCGCCTTCTCCGTCAAGTCGCAAGGGTTGAATTGTGGCAAGGCGAAGGCTAATGGAAGCTGGCGGAGCCAGCTTCTCCGTCAAGTCGCAAGGTTAGACAAAAATAATGTGAATTGTAATAAGGCGAAGGCTAATTGGAAGGCGCGAAGCGCCTTCTCCGTCAAGTCGCAGGGGTTGAATTGTGGCAAGGCGAAGCTTAAGGGCCAGCTCGTTTTTGAGTTTATTGTTGCTGTGATTGTTTTTTTAGGGATAATGTTTTACATACTGAACTATGTTAATGCAACATTTAATGGTTACAGGGAGGGTTTTTTCTCTGAGGATATGGAAAACAAGGCAATGCAAATAGCCGAACTGCTGTTGATAAACAGGGGAAACTGGACTGGTTCAGGAAGTATGATAAGTCCTGGTTTGGCAGAAGACTGGCCTCTTTTGAACTCGACTAAAATCTCGTGGTTCAACACGACCTGCAATTCTGACTATGAGGGTGTTATGAAAAATCTCGGCGTGCATCCAAGATACAGGGTAAAGATAGTTGTAAAAAATGAGAGTTCAGAACTTGCAAAGTGCACTATGGGTGAGCCCTCAGGCAGGACTACGGAGGTAAGGAGGTTTGGGGTTTCGGATAAGGGATTTATAACGGTTTCTATTTGGGTGTGGGAAAAGGCAAGATATGCATATGAGTATTAGGATTTAAGTGAAAGTATAGAGGATATTTATATGAGATTGGTTATAGCAGGTGGTGGGGGGTTTGGAGAAAGACTGGCAGAAGAGTTTTCAAAGTCAGATGATGTCATTGTAATAGAGAAGGATGAGTCAAGGGCGGATTTTCTTGGAGAAAGGCTTCAAGCGCTTGTGCTTCTTGGGGATGCCTCAGACAAGATAATTTTAAGGCACGCGGGTGTGGAAAGGTGTGATGTGTTTGTTGCTGCAACAGGTGATGACAACACAAACTCATCCCTATGCGAGCTTGCAAAGTCTTTTGGTGTGAAAAAAATAATCTCAAGGTTGAACAATCCTGAAAATGAGGGTCTTTTCAGTGGGTCAGGGGCTGTTACAATAAACATTATGGATTGCGCGATAAAGGAGTTCAAGAGGGTATGTGGAATCAAGTAGTTTTGTAGAATCTTTCCCTGAGTATCTGCTCTATTTTTGGTTTTCCCATTTCCCTTATTTCATAGGTAACTCTTGCGTATGGCTTGTTTATTTTCAGGTATCTCCCAAGGTCTATGGGTGTTCCTATAAGGACGGTGTCGCACTTTGCCCTGTTTATTGTTTCCTCAAGCTCCTTGAGCTGTTTCTTACCGTAGCCCATAGCAGGTAGGATTTTTGATAAATGCGGGTATTTTTCATAAACCTCTCTTATTGAGCCTGTTGCATAAGGTCTTGGGTCAACTATTTTTGCCTTCAGCCTTTTGGCTTCAAGCGTTGCTGCTCCAAAAGAAAGGCCTCCGTGAGTGAGCGTTGGACCATCTCCTACTATGAGGACCTTTTTGTTTTTCACGAGCTCTGGCTTGTCCGTTTTCTTTGGCATGTCTGCCTTTATAATTACTGCCCTTGGGTTCAGTTTTTTTGTGTTTGATATGATGGTTTGTATGTCCTTCTTCTTGGCTGTCTTTGCTTTGTTGATTATAACAACATCCGCCATCCTGAGATTGACTTCTCCGGGATAGTATGAAATTTCGTGTCCGGGTCTTCTGGCGTCAGCAATTGTTATGAGAAGGGATGGTTTAAAAAACGGGGTGTCGTTGTTCCCACCGTCCCAAACTATTATATCAGCCTCTTTCTCCGCTTCTTTGAGTATTTTGGCATAATCGACCCCTGAATAAACTATCGTTCCTTCCCTTATGTGCGGCTCGTATTCCTCTATTTCCTCGATGGTGCAGTTCTGTGACTCCAAATCATCGAGGGATGAAAATCTCTGGAAGACCTGATTTCTGAGGTCTCCGTATGGCATAGGGTGTCGGACCACAGCAACCTTGTATCCGAGCTTTTTCAGTATTCTGCAAACCTTTCTTGAGAGTGGGCTTTTTCCTGCTCCTGTGCGCACTGCGCATATGGCAACCACTGGTTTTTTTGTTTTCAGCATGGTGGCTTTTGGTCCCATAAGCCTGAAGTCTGCTCCCAATGAAAGGGCAAGGCTTGCCTTTTCCATAACCTCCTGGTGAGAGAGGTCGCTGTATGCGAGAACCGCCTCGTCTATATGCCCCTTTTTTATGATATCAGGCAGTTTTTCCTCAGGATGGATAGGTATTCCTCTCGGATAAAGTTTTCCAGCAAGCTCCTTTGGATATCTTCTTCTGGATATGTTGGGTATCTGGGAAGCAGTAAAGGCAATCACCTGATAGTGCGGATTGTTGCGAAAGAAAACGTTGAAATTGTGAAAGTCCCTTCCAGCGGCTCCCATTATGACTACTTTCCTTCTTTTCATATTCTAAATATTTTTTATTACGAGAGGTATTTTTCCAACAAGCTCTGAGGCTAACAGGCCAGGACCTTTTTCTTTTGATAAAAGGTCTCCTGCTGCGCCGTTTATGTAGGCGGATGCGCAGGCTGCTGTAAAAGGATCGAATTTCATTCCCAAGAGGGCACCGCATATTCCTGCAAGCGTGTCTCCTGTTCCGCCTTTTGTCATGTTTGGGTTTCCTGTCTTGTTGTGCATAACCCTTTCGCCATCGGATATTATGTCTGTATGTCCCTTGAGAAGAATTGTGGTTTTTAGCTTTTGCGCAAAAACCCTGACCATTTCTGTCCTGCTGCTCAATTCCTGTCCGGGCTCCTGCCTTGTGAGAGCAAAAAATTCCCTTTGGTGCGGGGTTAAAACAAAAGGCTTTCCTGCAATAATTTTCGGGCTTGAAGCCACTGCGTGAATAGCGTCAGCGTCTATCACACAGGGAATTTTTATTGATTTCAGGAAGGAGTGGATAAAAGAGAATGTCTCATTTCTCCTTTCAATGCCTCCCCCTATAACAACAGAGTCTGTGATTTTTGCTATTTCAAGAACTTGCTTCAGATGGGACGGGTTTATGTATTCGCCATAAAGAGGCTCTGTTATGATATCAGGCGAGAAGGAAGCTATTATGTTGGCAGCTCTTTCTGGAGCTGCAACTGTGACAAGGTCGCTTCCGGAGCGGTATGCAGCAAGAGCGGCAAGGGCAGGGGAGCCGGAATACTTTCTGGAGCCACCTATCACAAGCACGTGACCGAAATTTCCCTTGTGGCTCCATTCAGGCCTTCGGACATAGATTTTTTTTAGAATTTCTCTTGAAACCGTCTGGAAAGATTTCATTCTATCACTGTTCCCTTGAATTTCTTTCCTGAAAGGAAGTTCTCAATGTTTTTGAAATCCCTTCCGTTCATTATCACGACCTTTAATCCAAGTTTCTGCGCCTCTCTTGAGGCAACAGGATCGAAAGGGGCATTAAGTCCTGGTTCCCATTTGTTTCCAACAATCTTTCTGAACTCCTTCCAGGAAATTTTTTCAATAGGTTCTGCGGAATTGTCTTTTTTCGGATCAGATGTGTAAACATAGTCTATGTTAGATAAGTTTAGTATTGTCTTTGCTTTAAACCTTCCTGCCAGCAGGACTGCATCATAGTCCGTGCTGCAACCGGGCTTCCATCCCGCTGCTATTATTACAGGTTTTTTTGTCCTTACAGGTTTAGTTGGGTTTTTTATTACAGCAGGATGCGAGACGTTCCTGAATATAGTCCTGAGCAGGTGGGCATTAAGCCTTGTTGAGTGAATCCCAAGCCAGTCAAGGTCTTCCCTATGCAAATATGCTATTTCTGATGCTGCGTTTTGATAGTTTCTTGCTGTTTTGCCCCCTCCTGTTATTATTATGAACCTTCTGCCTTTTTTTATTTGATTTAATATCAGTGAACGGAGCTGTTTTAGGAAATCTGTGTCTATCCCTTCAGGCACTATCAAAGAGCCTCCAAGCGAGATTACAAAAAATTCCCTTTTGGTTTTCATATCCAGCGCTTCCTCCTGAAGTATAAAACCATAATGAAGGTTATTATTCCCATAAGCAGAAGAACTATGTAGTACATAAAGTCAAAGTGGGATTCCGGGATGTTAAGGTTCATTCCATAGATTCCTGTAAGAACAGTAAGAGGCATCATTATTGTAGCCACTATTGTGAGGGCCTTCATAACCTCGTTCATTCGATTTGAAACAAGAGATAGATGGACTTCAAGAGTGTTTGAGAGGATTTCCCTGTAGTCATCTATTGACTCGTTTATCCTGATTGTGTGGTCATAGATGTCTCTGAAATATGCAGAAGCTGATTCAGTTATGAATGGAAAGTTTTTCTGTGTAAGTATAAGCACAACTTCTTTCTGTGGAGCAACCCTCTTTTTTATGAGAAGTAACTGTCGTTTAAGACGGAAAAGCCTTCCTAATACCTTGTGGTCTATGTTCCTGTAAACCTCCTCCTCAAGCTCGTCTATCTGCTCCTCTATCTCCTCAAGAACAGGAAAGTAAAGGTCTACCTCAACATCCATAAGGTGATGAAGTAGAAAGTCTGGGCCTTTTGAAAGAAGGAAGTGTAGTTTTTTCTTGTCTGATTTTAACGAATCAAAGCTTGGAATTTTTTCCTTGTGGATTGTCAAAAGGAAGTTCTTTCCTATGATAAAGTTCATCTGAAAGTCTATAGGTCCTTTTTTTCCAGAAACAATACCGTATGTTATAATAAAGACATACTCTGGAAACTGCTCTATCTTAACCCTGTTTCCTGTTTTTGAGCAGTCCTCCAAAGTCAAGCTATGAAGAGGGAATGATTCAGCGAGTTTTTCGAGGTCCTCCTTTGATGGGTTTGTGACGTCAACCCATATTCTATTGCTTGTTTTGAGGTTTTTTGATGGCTTCACTTCCCTGTTAAGAACAAACGCTTCTATCATAATGCTCCTGTGTGCTATTCCGTGTCTATCTGGGCTTTTTGAAGACGTCCTGAATAGTCAAAATAAACTGTTTTTACTTCTGAAAATTCGTCTATTCCCAATATACCCGCCTCCCGGCAGTTTCCTGTCTGCTTTATACCACCAAAAGGCAGATGGACTTCTGCCCCTATTGTGCTGGAATTTACATAAGTTATTCCTGCCTCTATTCCTTCTATTGCCTTGAATGCGGAGCGAATGGATGATGTGTAAATTGAAGAGCTCAGTCCATAGGAGACGGAGTTCATAACCTCTATGGCTTCTGAAAGGTCTTTTACAGGAATTATGCAGACTGTTGGCCCGAAGATTTCCTCCTGGCATATTCTCATATTGTAAGTGCAGTCTGTGAAAAGTGTTGGCTGATAGAAAAATCCCTTTCCCTTCACAGGGCTTCCACCAAAGAGAAGTTTTGCGCCTTCTTTTAGCCCTATTTCCGTGTATTTATGGACTTTTTCCACTGCTGCTTTGTTTATTAAAGGTCCAACATCTGTTTTTGGGTCAAGCCCGCTGCCGAGGCGAAGCTTGGAAACCCTTTCCAAAAGCGCCTTCTCGAGCCTTTCTTTTATTGATTGCTGGACTATAACTCGTGAAGCGGCAGTGCATCTCTGTCCTGTTGTTCCATAGCCGCCCCATATAATTCCATCAACTGCAAGGTTAAGATCTGCATCTTCCAAAACTATTACGCCGTTCTTTCCGCCTAGTTCAAGTCCTACTTTCTTTATTCCTGCCTCTTTAGTGATTTGGAGTCCTGTTTCTCTGGAGCCCGTAAAGGAAATGCAGCGGACTGAGTTGTGGCGTACCAAAGGAAGCCCTGCGTGTTCCCCAGAGCCTGTTACAAGGTTAATAACCCCTGGTGGAATTCCTGCCTTCTGGAGAATTTCAACCAGTTTTATTGCACAAAGCGGCGTGTCCGATGCTGGCTTGAATACAACTGTGTTGCCACATATAAGGGCGGGCATAAGCTTCCAGGCAGGTATTGCTATCGGGAAGTTCCAAGGGGTTATAAGGCCGCAAACTCCTATCGGCCTGCGGACTGTCATGCAGAACTTGTCCCTAAGCTCTGATGGTGTTGTGTGACCAAAAAGGCGCCTTCCCTCTCCTGCCATGTATTCTGTAATATCTATGGCTTCCTGAACATCTCCTCTTGCCTCTGATATCACTTTGCCCATTTCTGTTGAGACGAGTTTTGCGAGACATTCCTTGTTCTGGCGAAGCAGTGATGCTGCTCTTAACAAAATTTCTCCCCTTTTTGGAGCCGGCGTAGAGCTCCATCCTTCAAAAGCCCGCTCTGCGGCGTCAACAGCAAGATTTATGTCACTCTCGTTTCCTGACTGGAAATAACCAATAACCTGCCCTGTTGCGGGGTTCAGGCTTGGGAATGTTTCGCCTGAATTTGATTTTACCCACTTTCCATCTATCAGGATTTTATATGTTTTTGCCATTCATTTCCTCTTTTTGTTCACACGGGTTCCCTGCTCGTAAAGTGCCCTCAGTGATTCTGCTGCCCTTTCAGGATAGGAAAAGCAGGGAACTCCAAAGTCTTCAAGGGATTTTTTAAGGACCTCTGTGTATCTGCCTCCTGCTGCTATAACGATAAGTGGCTTCTGCTTTCTTTCCGAGATTGCAGAAACCACATCAACTATGTCAGGAGTGAGAGTTGGTATCTGGAAAAGTATTATAACAGCTACCATATCAACATTCGGGTCTTCCATTGCAGTTTCTATTGCTATTTTGTATCTATCCGTGCTGGCGTCTCCTGTGAGGTCTATTGGATTCTTTATTATAGCATGGGGTGGACATGCATTTTTTATCTTGTTTATGTTCTCCTGCTTCATCTTTGCAAGTTTTAGGTTGTTTTTTATGAGCCAGTCTGTTGTCATAACACCATAGCCACCACCGTCAGTTATTATCTGTACCCTGTCGCCTTTTGGAACTGGCTGTGTTGACAAAACCCTTGCGAAATCAAAAACCTGCTCAAGGTCTGTTGCCTGTATCAGTCCTGCCTGCCTGAATGCAGTTGAATAAATCTCTGATGTGCCTGCAAGTGAACCTGTGTGAGAGGCAACAGCCTCCGTTCCTTCCTCTGTCGTGCCTCCTTTAAGGACTATGATGGGTTTTTTGTGCGAGACCTTTCGCGCTATTTCATAGAACTTTCTTCCTTCCTTTACTCCCTCAAAATATGCGCATATGACCTCTGTTTCCCTGTCTTGGGCAAGATATTCTATAAGGTCTGCCTCGTCAACGTCTGTTGCGTTTCCATAGGAGATGAATTTTGATATCTTGTATCCCTTCATTGCCATCCAGTCGAGGATGACAGATCCTAATGCCCCTGATTGCGAGATAAAGGCTATCTTTCCGCAGCCCGGTCTTTCAAGCTTGTATCTTGGGAGGAAAAAAGTGTCCACATTGGAATATGGGTCGTAAACGCCTATGCAGTTCGGTCCTATTGCCCTCATCCTGTATTTTTTCAATATTCTTGAAACCTCGTTTTCAAGCTCTGTGTTTCCTATTTCCTTGAAGCCACCTGAAATTATTATCGCTGCCGGGATTTTCTTTTTTCCACACTCTTCAAGGACGTTTGGGACTATTGGTGCAGGAACTGTTATAACAGCAAGGTCAATTTTTTCACCCACCTCAAGAACAGTTGGGTGGCATTTGTGCCCAAAGAGCTCCTCTGCGTTTGGGTTTATTGGGAAAATCTTTCCAGAAAACTTTCCTTCTACAAAGTTTCGGAAAATAACGTGGCCTATTTTTTTCGGGTCTCTGGAAGCTCCTATTATGGCAACTGACTTTGGGTTGAAGAAATAATCAAGCTGGTTCATAATATTTAGTGGGTTTGTCTTTTATTAAAGGATTTTATAAAAGAAAACAAAAATTGGATATGCGAAGAATAATGTCTGAGAGGGAAGAGGAGCTTCCTGTCCTCACGATAGGTAAATTACTCAAGATTGCCGAGGAGGATGAAAGGATTATTTCTTTGGGTCCTGGTGAGCCTGATTTTACTGCACCTAAAAACATAATTAAGGCAGCAAAAAGGGCTCTTGACAAGGGATTTACTCATTACTCTCCTGCTGGCGGAAGGTCTGACTTAAAGGAGGCTATAATAAGAAAGCTGAGAAGGGAAAACAAGATTAATGCAGGACCAGAGAACATTGTTGTGACAACAGGCTCAACAGAGGCAATAATGCTTGCTCTTATGTGCACAATTGACCCGGGGGAAGGGGTGATGTATCCTGACCCTGGGTTTTTGGCTTACAAACCGAGTATAGAGGTGTTGAGTGGCATGCCAATTCCTGTTCCTCTTTACGAGGAGGACGGCTTTCAGATTGATGTGGAAAGGATGGAGAAGGCGATAATACCTGAAAAAACAAACGCTATGATAATAAACACGCCATCAAATCCGACAGGAGCGGTTTACAATAAAAAAACGCTGGAAGAGGTTGCTGGCTTTGCTATAGAGTATGACCTTCTTATAATATCTGACGAGGCTTACGAGAAGCTGGTTTATGGAGATGCGAGGCATGTTTCTATCGGCTCTCTAAACGGCATGGAGGACAGGGTTCTTACTCTTCACTCTTTCTCGAAAACTTACGCTATGCCTGGATTCAGGCTTGGATATGCCGTGGGGAATGAGAAGCTTATATCCGCAATGACAAAGCTTCATATTTTCACTTCGCTTTGCGCGCCCACTGTTTCTCAGGTTGCTGGAATAGAGGCTTTGAACAACTCTCAATATTCGGTTAAAATAATGGTAAAGGAGTATGACAGAAGGAGGAGGATGATAGTAAAAAGGCTCAATGAGATTCCTGGTTTCAGGTGCGTTGAGCCAAAAGGGGCTTTTTATGCATTCCCCAACATTTCATACTATAAAATGAAGTCTTACAGGTTTGCAGAGTGGCTTCTGAAAAATGCAAAGGTTGCTGTTGCTCCTGGAACAGAATTTGGGAGGATGGGTGAAGGTTTCATAAGATGTTCGTATGCAACCGGATATGAAAAAATAGAGAAGGCTATGGATAAAATAGAAAGGGCTGTGAAAAAACTGCACTAGATTTTTGGGTATTTTGTGATTATTTTTGTAAGCTCCTTTATCCTTTCTTCCGGTATTGCTGGTTTTATTGTGATGTTGAGGCGCTCTTTTCCTGGTTTTTTTATGAGATATGGCTCTATCTCATCATCGGATTTTCCTGTTTTTTCCTTGAATTCCTTTATACCAACCTTAATTAATCCCATCTTGTAAAGCTCTTCAAGCGTGAATTCTTCCAGAACTTTTTCCAGATTTAGATCGCTAATCTCTGGTAAAAGCAGCTCAGCGTCAACTGTCTTGCTTTTGTATTTATTTATTCCTCTGGCTTTGAACTCATTTTTAACATCTTCCGTAAGCGTTTCGTCTTCCCTTTCAAGATAATTTTTTATCTGCCTGACATATTTGATGTACTTAAGACTTTCCCTTAGTTTCCTGTCACTCATTCCTTTCATATTTTTCTCTTTTTTTGAATCTATTTAAGCGTGACCCTATCAAATATCATCTGTCAGAAAGGCGGGAGTATGGCAAAACGATTTTACAGGAACACAAGAATAAATGCAGTTAAGATTTTCAGGGTTTTAAAGCAGGCATACATGGAGGACAGGGGACCCATAACAGTTAGTGAGATCGCGAGGCTTACAGGACTGCACAAATGGTCTGTTTCCAGGACTATAGATGTTTGGCTTCATCCCTTCGTGGAAAGTGTTGTTGTGGAAGAGTTGGAACAGGTTGGGTTGAGGATAAAGCTGGTGAGATTAAAGAATCCGGATATGACGGAGGAGCAGCTTCTAAAGGGATTGAATGTAAGGCTGTGAGATTATTTGAAGTCCAGCGCATTCAGGACATTCTCCATTGGTAGCCAGTTCTCCTCTTCATAGTGGTTTTTTTCCGCATCTTCAAGACGTAGGAAGAGCCACTTCCCACCAGGCTTTTTCCAGGCTATGAAGCCGATTGCCTGAGCCTTGTCAACCCATTCTCGGAAATGGGCAAGTTGTTTTTTGCTTGGTTTCGGGAGTTTGTCCCAAGCCTTGCATTCTATCGCAATAACAAGCCCTTTTTTTATTGCTATTATATCAAGTGGGGAAAGGAAGCCTCCACTGGACGGGACCCTAGCAACCGCGAATCCCTTATAGTTAAGAAAATGAATCAACTCTCTTTCAAATCTGGAACCTTTCGCATAGGTTTTGATCATAATTTGTTTTTGGTTGGGGGGTTTATATTGAAGTTTAATAACAGCGTTATAATGGCAAAAGGTAAATTTATAAATATTAAAAGTTAATTATCGAATATGGATAATTTAACTGACGAATTTGCAATCGCAAAAAAGGAACTGGCAAAGGATATAGTTGGTGAGATTGTTCTATCTGAAAACTCGGACAAAGTGATCAGAAAGTGGAGAACTATTTTCAAAATATCGCAAAAAAGGCTTGCAAAAGAGCTTGGAATAACTTCTTCTGTAATCTCTGATTACGAATCAGGGAGAAGAAAGTCTCCTGGAATAAAAATGATAAAAAGGTACGTTGAGGCGCTTTTAAATATAGACGCCGCAAGGGGTGGAAATATCATAAGGAGCTTTGTAAAGTCAAATAAGGAACAGCCTCTTTCAAGTGCGATAATGGACATAAAGGAGTTTTCTGGGGGATTAAGCATACAGGATTTCTGCAAGAAGATAGATGCTGAAGTTATCACTAAAAGTGCCACATTAGATAAAGAGATATATGGCTATACTATAATAGACTCATTAAAGGCGATAACAGAGCTTTCCTATTCAGAGCTTGTTAAACTTTACGGAATGACTACCCAAAGGGCTTTGATTTTTACAAAAGTAACGACCGGGAAAACACCTATGGTTGCAATAAAACTTACTAACCTTCATCCGGCCCTTGTGGTGCTTCACAGCCCTGAAACAGTTGATGATGTTGCAAAAAGGATAGCAGAGGTTGAGAACATACCGTTAGCGGTTTCTAGGGTTGAAAATGTTGAAAAAATAATGGAAAGGTTGAAGGAGATTTGATTTCCAATTATATCTTTATCCTTCTCATCTCGCATTTTATTTCTGTTGGGTTTTTCTCGTTTATTTCAACAATTCCATAATATCCCTCAAATAAAGCGCCTGGATAAAAGAGATTTGTTTTTCCTATTTTGTCTGTTCCTCTTGCCTCGTGAATGTGTGCAGATATAGCAAGAACTGGCTGCCTTTTTTCTATGAATTTCCTTATTGCCTCTGAGCCAACGTGTTTTTTTGTGAATGTTGTGTCAAGTTTCGTGTTTTTTGGTGGGTTGTGAACAATAAGCACAAAATCTTTGTTTTTTATTTTCTCATAAGTCTTTTCAAGGTATTCTGCCGTTTCCTCCTCGCTTGGTTCAAATATTGTATTAAAAGGCGTGAGCGCACCACCCCAGCCCATAAATGTTATGCCTTTAACTGTTCTTGTTTTTTCATGCAAGTTAACTTTGTATTCATTAAAAAGTTCTAATACCTCGTAAGGGTCGTGGTTTCCTGGAACGCAAAGAACAGGCACTTTTAATGCCATAATCTCCTGAAGTACCATATCTGCTATGTCCATCTGTGAAAAACCATCAGGAACAGTAAACATGTCTGTGAAGTCTCCTGGGCATATTATCAAATCTATGCCTTCTGTCTTGACTTTGTTAAGGACGGCGGATGCCTTTTTGAATTCCCCATGAATGTCTGCGAAAATCAATATTTTCAAACAATCACCTTTTAGAGTATGGTTTTGTATAGCTCATTTATATTTTTAATGAGCTCATTTTGAGAGATTTTATATTTGTGAAAGGGAATATGCCCTTTGTTTCCTGTGGAAAAGGTTTTATGATTAAAAACAAAAAATTAAATATAACAGTGTTATATTTAATTCCATAAGAAACAAGCCTTTTAAACCCCTATTTCCAATAGAAATCAAGGGGATATGATGGTACAGGTTTCACTTAAAGACATATTTTCAAATTATGTTTCAAGAAACCCGATATTCAAAAACAAGGACATACTTTCAATAAAATTCACTCCTGATAACATTCCACACAGGAACGAGCAGATAAATCAGTTGGCCCACATACTCGCTCCTGCACTGAGAAATGAAAAACCATCAAATGTTTTTATTTATGGTAAGACTGGTGTCGGAAAGACACTTGTCACGGAAAAGGTAATAAAGGATTTGGAAGAGGCGGCTGGGCAAACAGGAAACCTTAAAATAATCTATCTTAACTGCAAAATGAGAAAGGTAACAGACACAGAATACAGGCTTTTAGCCCAACTTATTGAGTTTTTTGGCGAAAAGGTTCCATATACAGGCCTGCCAACAAGCGAGCTTTACAACAGGTTTTTCAAAATATTGGACTCGTCACAGAAAAACCTGATTCTTGTACTTGATGAAATAGATTTCCTTGTTGACAAGATAGGCAGCGAATTCCTTTATAATCTGACAAGAATAAACCAGAACCTCGAAAAAACAAAAGTAAGTATTGTTGGCATATCCAACAACCTTTCTTTTATGGAAATGCTTGACCCAAGGGTTAAGTCCTCGTTATCCGAGGAAGAACTTATTTTTCCTCCCTATAATGCCACGGAACTAAAAGACATTTTAACAGAAAGGGCAAAGCTTGCTTTTTATGAAAACACCATAACACAGGCGGCAATAGCAAAGTGTGCAGCACTTGCTGCACAGGAACACGGTGACGCCAGAAAGGCAATAGATATGTTGAGGGTCGCTGGTGAGATGGCAGAAAGGCTAGGTTCGTCACAAGTAAGGGAAGAGCACGTTGACATAGCTCAAAACAAGGTTGAAACAGACAGGCACATAGAAACGATAAAAAGCCAGCCAAAACACTCAAAAATCGTGTTGAAGGCAATATTGGACCTTTACAAAAAGGACGCAAAAGCCGTGCAAACAGGGGATGTTTACGATCTCTATTCAAAAATATGCCAGAAGAACAGCATAAAACCACTTACACAAAGACGGGTTTCTGACTTGATATCAGAACTTGATACGCTAGGCATAGTGAATACATTAAACATATCAAAAGGCAGATATGGAAGGACAAGAAAGATAAACGTGAACCTTTCAGGAACTCTCATAACAAAAATAAACGACCTGCTTTCTGCAGAACTTTAATGTTTTTATGAACGAGGAAATAGTTAGAAGGTTTTTGAAGGAGGGCATTCTTATCTCACCTCAATCTCTTCAAAAAATCGACGAAAGTAACATAAATGAGATTCTCGAAAAGGCTAAAAGCGAAGGCGTGTTGGTTTTTTCACTACAGGAGGAAACATCAGTTGAGGTTAGGAAATTTCAGAAAAAACAAAAGCTTTCACCAAAGGATTTTGCAAAATACTATAATGCTCGCTTTGATGGTATAAAAAACATTTTGCTTAAAAAAGTTGAACATACCGTTTCTGTTTCAAATGCGAAAAGATCTGCAAGCGAATTTATAACAATAGGTATGGTAAGGGAAAAAACACCAAAAGGATTTATAATAGAGGACATAACAGGAGAGGCAGAGGTTATATCAAAAGAGGAGGATATATCACAGGACGATGTTGTAGCAATAAGAGGCATTTCGAAGGAAGGTATAATTTTTGCAAAAGAGATTATATTGCCTGACATACCATTGAGTTCTATTCGTCAAAAACCAAACATAAAATTAACATTAAGCGAAAATCAAGTTACGAAAGAGTTTAATTTGACACCAGAAGCTGTTTATTGGTCAGATAAAAAGAAAAACATCACAAACCCAGGATGGATAACTATAAAAAAAGACGACAAAACAGCAACAATCCTTGTTTACAAACCTGCTAATGAGATAAAGGCAAAGGACATTATTTCCTTGTTAAAAAAAAGGCACCTCTACCCTTTAATTACACAGATAGAAGGTATAGAGGACAATTTTCTTATAGAACCTGTTCCAAACCTTATATGGTTGATACAAAAGGAAAAATTTAGGGAAAATTATAAAGGAATAATGATTGTTTCTGGAGATGGGAAAGAACCAATAAAAGTCGATATGGCAAAAGACGAAATAGAATTTTGTGAGAAAATATAACATTGTTATGTTTTAAAACTTTTTATCCAAAACCAATTTAATTAAATGCCACTCGAAATACTGGCTTTTATGTTTTTAGGAATTTTATTTGGTATAGTAACAGGACTTATTCCAGGACTGCACCCAAACACGGTTTTTGCCATAATACTTTCTCTTTCATATCTGTTTTTACAGTTTCCTTTGGTTTACACTTTGACATTCATAATATCTTTGGCAGTCACGAATGTTTTCATTGACTTCATACCATCTATAATATTTGGCGCACCAGATCCTGACAACTGTATGTCTGTCCTCCCAGGCCATCAGCTCCTTATGGAAGGCAGGGGATATGAGGCAGTCTTCCTTTCTGTCACAGGAGGGGTAGCTGCCGTGCTCATAACAACACTTACCTTACCAGTCCTACTGTTCACAACACCATTTCTATATTCACACATTCACAAAATAATTCACATACTTCTTTCAATAGTTGTTATGTGGATGGTATGGAGTGAAAAAAACAAAACACACGCTTTACTAATATTTATATTAACAGGAACACTTGGTTTGCTTTCGCTTAATGCATATCCTTCTGGTTTGGTGTTGTTTCCTGCCCTTACAGGACTTTTTGGAATAAGCGGTCTTGTTATTAGTTTTTATGGAAATCAAAACCTTCCCGAACAAAAAAAGACGCACAAACCAAAAACAGAAGGAATAAAAGGAAGCATAACAGGATGGTTTGCAGGTATGTTGGCTGGCATACTACCCGGCATAGGGTCCTCACAAGCAGCCACAATAGTTTCACAAATATTCAAATCAAAGGCAAAAGGATTTCTCACAGCGCTTGGTAGCATAAACGCGGCAAACATAATATTCACGCTTATAGCCTTTTACACGCTTGGAAAAACGCGTTCAGGAGCGACAGCTACCATAAGCCAACTTACACCAACACTGTCAATAAACGAGCTGATCCTTCTTATGATGGTTGCACTTACCACGACATTAGTTTCAGCTGTTATTACACTTAAGATAGCACACAGAATTTTATCTAAACTGTCTTCAATAAATTATCGAAAACTAAACCTCTTCGTAATTTTATTTTTGATAGCAAGCATTATTGCACTTACAGGAGTGATAGGATTAGTTATAGCCTTTACAGGAACCATGATAGGAATACTGACAATAAAAACAGGGGTCAAAAGGTCTAATATGATGGGATTTTTGGTTTTTCCAACAATTCTTTATTTTTCAGGTCTTTTGCCATTGTTCTCATTTGTACTTAAAATATAATGTGAAATTTTGTTAAGTAACATGAAGTTCCATAGGAAACAATGGGGTTAAATGAAGCCTATAGATATTGAAATTAACAAAAATTAAGTTAACGTGAAAACCTTTATTTCCTATGGAAAACCCCATAATTTCTTTTGGAAATTCACGTTTTCTTCACAAAAATAAGAAGAAAAGAACGTGAAAACAAAAATCTAATTTACGACAACATTTTCAACATTTCCGTTTTTTGTCGAAAAAACAATTTCACCACCACATTCACAAAAACCAACAAGCGGTATTCTTGGATAATATCTGCTACATTTAAGACACGTAAACCCTGTCACATCCGATACAGGAACTTCATTTGTTTTCTCTTGGGTGGATATTTTTTTGATTGCGTCAAAAATGAACATCTGTTTACCATTTCCTAAAAGCTCTGACTTTGAATAACCGAGCACCCCGAAAATCCTCTCAAGAGGCGGAAGAAGCTGGTTCTCTATGTAATATTGGGCATCAGGCTCAAGTCCCTTTTCCATAACGTAAAGAGGGTCTTCTGCCCTCTTTGATAGAAGTCCTGTACCTTTTACTATCACATACCCAATCCTGTCACCTATGCCCGGGACTTCTGCCGGGCTCCTTGACTGCAATTTTTTAACAAGTTCTATATGTGGTTGCATTCCAAGATAAGTCTTAGGCTGTTTTGTCATAGTTTTCGTAATAATAAGCTTTTGAACAGGAATCTTTCTGTTTAACAAGTCGTTTATCACACTTCTGAAATATTTAACAGCAGCCTTTGTATCATCTTTCTTCAATATTATCTCTATTACGTTTTTTGTCGTTTCAGAAACAAGACCACACCAATCCCTCCTTACGGTTTCTATTCCCTTCATCTCTATCTTTTCTTCCCACCCATCAGCAACAGGTTCAAAACACCATGCCATATATCTTTTCTTTGTCAAAGGCAGAAACCTCTTGAAAACCTTCTCAAATTGAAGCTCCATAACACCAGGCAGATTTTTCGTTACATACTTTGCTATATTTTCACCAATCTTTCTTATCTCTTCCATATCCTCCTCTTTAACCTTAACAAAAACAGAATCAGTGTCCCCATAAACAACATCATACCTAAACTCACTTTCTATTATCCTTTTCGTCTTTTGTATTATGTATCTGCCGGAGTATGTTATTGTGTTTGCTATATCCAAATCGTAAATCCTTGCCCGGGCATAGCCCATATGCCCGTAAAAAGCGTTAGCCATTATCTTTAAAGCCCACTGCTCTGCATTGAGAAGCCTCTTCCTTTCAGCATCCTTTATGCCCTTAAGTTTTTTCTTTACACTTTGCCTCCTCTCCATAAGCTCTTCAAGTATCGCTGGTATTATGCCACTCCTCACTTCCTTTGGGGCAAACTTTGTTCCGAAAGGGCTTTCTATAGAATTTTCCATTTCCACGCCTTTTAGTATTGTGGTTGGGCAGATGTTGTAGGTTCTTATTATTGATGGGTACATTGACTTGAAGTCAAAAACAGCCACATAAGAGTGAAGCTTTTTGTCAGGTTCAAGAACATACCCACCCTTAAGCTCCTTACCCATTGCCGCTTCTCTTTTGCCAACATCTGAAGGCTCGGGTTTACAGGGAAGTATGAACCCCTTTTTGTTAAACTCTCTTATAAGGAAGTTCTCTATCCTTGTTGTTTCCCCACTGTCAAGCGTGTCCTGTAGCAACGTGCCTGAAACCTTCGAAAGGGCCACATACTTGTCAATAAGATTCAGTTTTATTACAAGCTCCATCGCAAGGCGAGCATCATTTTTTGCGTAAAAAACCAGCCTTTTGAAATCATCATGGTTCCCTCCCCAAAGCTTCTCTATTTCAGAGTGTCTTACATCCTCCTTTTTCTGGTTAAGGAGGGTTTCTGCTACATAGTCAAGCCCATACCTTACAAGAGAGAAGTCCTTTTTTACTATTTCATAACTGTCCAAAACAATCCTTCCTGTGATGTATATTTTTTGCCTTGCCATTATCTTTTTTGCAGACACATGTTTCTGGTTACATCTTCCTAAAATTGTAGGTATTTTGTTCCTTCTCATCCTTTCAAGAAGGTAAGGTATGTCGAAATTGTTTATATTATAACCGGTTATAATATCAGGGTCGTATTCATAAACTATTTTTACAAATTCGTTCAACATTTCACTTTCAGAGTCAAAACTAAGAACATCGCCATCAGGCCTTGTCGTAAGAACAAGGCTTTCTTTACCCTTTAACTCAGGATTGAAATATAATGCTATTATGACAACAGGATCTGTGCTAGGATCAGGAACATTACCCCTTTTAAGAGGCACGCATTCTATATCTATTGCCATATACCTCAATGGGGCGTCACCATCAATCTTAACCTGCCTCATTTCGGTTATTTTAATACAAGAATCAGCTATAACAGTGTTTGTTTTTGTTGGTTCACCAACCACAGTTATCCATCCAAGACCATTTAAACCAAAATCGTTCATAAACCTGTACTTGAAAAGAATGTCCGCTTCATAAGTTTTTATTCCAGCTTCCTTCAGCTTTTCCCTGAGCTCGGGCGTCTTTGATGGATTGTGAAGCGTTATTTTGTAGAAGCTTTTTGGTTGTTGGTATCCCATTACAAAAGTCCTCTCAACCCTTTCTATGCCTATTACTTGGCTCTCCTTTTCAGGGTCAATTATTTTCAAAACCTTTGGGTCAAAGTCAGAATAAAAGTAAGGCCTGTATCCTTCATAAAAACCGCACACAGTCTTTCCATCATTAGTCTTTCCAAATATCCTTACAACAGGATCCTCATTTACAGTTATGTAATCAACATCCAGTATCTGTATGTTTATTTCCATTTACACACCTGCATTAGACTTTTTGCATCCAAAAAATAAAAACACAACCCAACAGAAAGAATATATTTTGTAAAACACATTTTTTACAAAACAAATACACGCTTTTAAAACAACATAATAATTTAAAAGAAAGGTGTAGGAATGAAAATAAATCCAAAGCAAATGGAAAGGATGGCAAAGCAACTAGGAATGAAAACAGAAGAGATAGATGCCGAGCAGGTCATAATAAAGCTTCATGACGGGGAAATAATCATAAACAACCCGCAGGTTTACAAAATAAACATTATGGGACAGAACACTTTTCAAATAACAGGCGATGTCATCGAAAAATCCGCTGAGGAATTCTCCGAAGACGACATTGACATGGTTGCAGAGCAGGCAGGAGTCTCTCACGACGAGGCAAGAAGGGTTTTGGACGAAACGAGGGACATAGCAGAGGCAATTCTCAGGCTGAAAGAAGACCACAAAAGATGATTGTTAATATAGGACGCCACAATAAATTAATATGGAATTTCTATGGAATGAGCTAAGCACAAAACAAGTTCTGGAAAAACTTAATTCAGATGAGAAAGGAATTTCTGAAGAGGAATCACTAATAAGACTTCAAAAATACGGCCCAAACGAAATCAGGGAAGAGAAGAAAATAAGCAAGACTGAAATTTTTATTAACCAGTTCAGAAGCACGCTTGTTATAATACTTATTGCAGCAACTATATTTTCAGCAGCCATAGGCGAAATTTTTGATGCAGCCGCAATCATAGCAATAGTTATATTAAATGCAATTTTCGGGTTTGTCCAGGAATACAAGGCAGAAAAGGCAATAGAGGCGTTGAAAAGGCTTTCTTCTCCGGAAAGCATTGTCATAAGGGATGGCAAAAAAAGGACAATACCAAGCAGAAACCTTGTCCCCGGAGACATAGTTGTCCTTGAACAGGGAACAAAGGTGCCTGCTGACATAAGGCTCATTGAGGTTTCTGAGCTTAGGATAGATGAATCACCTATCACGGGCGAGTCCTCTCCTGTTACAAAGAAAACACAACCCATAAAGGCGTCTGTGCTTGCAGAAAGAAAGAACATCGCCTGGATGGGAACAATAGTCACGTATGGAAGGGGGAAGGGTGTTGTCGTAGAAACAGGGATGAGAACTGAGATAGGAAGGATTGCAAGTTCTGTTCAAGAAGCAGGCGAAGAAGAAACCCCGCTACAAAAAAAGCTCGCTGTCTTTGGAAAGAAGCTTGGAATAATGATTCTTGCAATATGCGGCATAGTCGCTCTCACAGGAATACTAAGGGGGAATCCCGTTGTTGACATGATAATAACAGGCATAGCGCTTGCTGTTGCGGCAATACCTGAAGGACTGCCTGCCGTTGTGACAATAACGCTCGCATTAGGCGTTCACAAGCTGTCAAAAAACAACGCGATAATAAGAAAGCTTCCTGCAGTGGAAGCGCTTGGTTCAACAACAGTTATATGCGCTGACAAGACAGGAACGCTAACAAAGAACGAGATGACCGTGCGCAGGATATGGTATCCTGACAAAACAGTATCAGTGACTGGTGAAGGGTATGAACCATCAGGAAAATTCCTAGTTTCCGGTAAGGAGATCGATCCGCGAAAGGACAAAAGCATAGAGCTCATTCTTACAGCAGGCACGCTATGTAATAATGCCGAACTAGATAAGAACAACGGGAAATTAAAGATAGTTGGAGACCCAACAGAAGGCGCCTTGATAGTTGCGGCAATGAAGGCAGGGCTTTCGAATATAGAATCTTTATATCCAAGGAAGCAGGAGATACCGTTTACGTCAGAAAGAAAGATGATGACAACAATACACTCATACCATAACAAGACCGTGGTTTTTTCAAAGGGAGCGCCAGAAAGAATTCTTTCTATCTGCGATTATATCTATTGCTCAGGAAAAACAAGAAAGCTTCTTCCATCAGACAGGAAGAAAATACTCGAAACCAATAACAAGTTTACAGATGAAGCGCTCAGGGTTTTGGCTATAGCCTACAAGGAAGCAAATGCAAGGGAAAGGGAATTTGAGAAAGGGATGGTTTTTCTTGGGCTTGTTGGAATGATAGATCCACCAAGGGATGGTGTAAAGGATGACATAGCAACCTGTAAAAAAGCAGGAATAAAGGTTGTGATGATAACAGGAGACCATGTCAACACAGCGGTTGCGGTAGCAAAGGAAATAGGGATAATAGAAAAAGCAGAAGAAAAGGCACTCACAGGAGAGGAACTCGACAGGCTTTCTGACAGCCAACTTGAAGAGATTGTCGAGCAGGTAAGGGTATATGCGAGAGTAAATCCAGAACACAAGGTAAGGATAGTTGATGCCCTGAAGAAAAAGGGCCACATAATCGCAATGACAGGAGATGGCGTTAACGACGCGCCCGCACTCAAAAAAGCCGACATAGGAGTTGCAATGGGAATAAATGGCACTGACGTGGCAAAGGAAGCCTCTGATATGGTTCTGGCAGACGACAACTTCTCAACAATAGTTGCTGCTGTAAAGGGAGGCAGGCAGATTTACGACAACATAAAGAAGTTCATCCAATACCTACTATCCAGCAATTTAGGAGAGGTTCTTATAGTTTTCACAGCCATGCTCATAGGATTCATAGACCCGCACACAGGAAAAACCATAATACCGCTTACAGCAATCCAGCTGCTTTGGATAAACCTTCTTACAGACGGCCTTCCTGCACTTGCACTTGGAGCCGACCCGCCATCCAAAAACATAATGGAAAGACCGCCACGCAACCCCAAGGAAAACATACTTTCAAAGGGTATGTTTACAGATATGATAATAGTAGGAATTGTAATGCTTGTTGGAACGCTTTCGCTTTTTGCCTATAACCTTCCCTCAGGAGGACAGAAGGCAATCACAGTGGCGTTCACAACGATTGTTGTTTTTGAAATGGTGAGGGTGCAGTCCGTCCGTGCAAAATACAAGGTCGGTTTCTTTTCAAACAAAAAACTACTGCTCGCAATCTCATCAACAATACTGCTTCAAATAATAGTTATCTATTTGCCATTCCTTCAGCCCATTTTTGAAACCACACCACTTGATCTTGCTGACTGGATAGAAATAACAGCAGTCGCAAGTTCTGTAATGTTAGTTATGTTAATAAAGGACAAAATATTTAACAGGATTTATGATTAAGCAGTGCTTAATCAGTGTTTAAGCGCTCCAAGCCTTTCCAACTCCTCCCCGTTTAGAAACCTCTTAAGCGCATCAGGAAGCTCAGATATTTTTATCCTTACCTGCTTCATAGAATCCCTGTCCCTGAGCGTGACATCATCATTCTTAAGCGTGTCATAATCTATCGTTATCCCTGCCGCAACTCCTATCTCGTCTATCCGACGATAGCGTCGGCCTATGCTTCCTGACTCATCATAAAAAACCTGAAACCCCTTATCCTTTAACAGATTATAAACCTCCCTTGCCTTTTCCTGCAAGCCATCCCTATTAACCAATGGAAATATGCCTGCATCAAATGGTGATACAATCCTTGGAAACTTCATAACCATTCTTTTTTCCTTTCCGGCAAGCTCCTCATCTAAAGCAATCTCGAACAAAGCATATATGTTCCTGTCAACACCGAAGCTTAGCTCAAGAACGTGTGGGATGAATTTTTTCCCATTTATATTTACCTCTTGGCTCTCTCCAGATACCTTCTGATGTCCCAGCAAATCATGGTCAGTTCTGTAGTGAATTCCCGCAACCTCTTTAAAGCCGCCGATACTCTCCAGCTTTAATTCTACATCCCAGTGGTATTTGTTATAAAAAGCCTTCTCCTCATCTGTCAACTGCCTGAACCTGAAAGCATCCTTAGGAAGCTTTAGCAAATCCAAATAAAACTGCTGGATTTTTGCCATATAATACACATAAAATTTCGGCAAGCCAACAACCTTCACAACGTCATCTGCACTAATTTCGTCTATTTTCCCAGAATTCCTGTTCTTTACAGGAAAGACCCTTATCTTGTATTCTTTAACCTCTTCAAACCTTGGGTGCTCTTTTATAGCATCAGGATCAAAGAAAATCTGCAGCTCTGCCTGCGTAAACTCCCTCATTCTTATAAGCACGTTTCTCGGAGAAATCTCGTTCCTGTAAGCCCTTCCTATTATAGCCAAACCCAAAGGCAGCCTTCTCCTCAGGCACTCAAACTCCTGCCTGAAATTTACATAAGCTCCCTGCGCCGTTTCGGGGCTCAAATAACCCCTCCTTGTTTCCGCTCCTGTACCAACATTCAACGGAAACATCATATTAAGGGTTCCTGTTTCCTCAAAAACACCATTGCATTTCGGGCATCTTATGTTATGCGCCTTTATTATCTCATTCATTTTTTCCAAAGAGGCTCCTTCAAAATTTTCTTTTAGGCTTTCCTCTATTATATGGTCAGCCCTTTCGGTATTTCCACACTTTCTGCATCTTACGACAGGGTCTACAAAAGAAGCCAAATGACCCGATGCCTTGAAAACATGCTCGGGCATTATAGTGCATACAGATATCTCATAAAAGTTGTCATCAAGACCGAGAAAAAAAGACCTCCAAACATTTTCCCACTTCCTTTTAAGAAGGGTTCCAAGATGGGCATAGTCATAAAAGCCTGCCATTGCCCCGTGAATAAGCGAGTTCTGCCAGAAAAACCCCCTTCTTTTCGCTATGTCAAGAATTTTTTCAACCTTCGAGTCCATAATCACTTAATACAACAGAAACTTAAATAAGATTTCGATAATTGGAGTTATACAAGGTATAGTTATGTTTGAGTCCATTCTTTCAGCTATTATAATTGCCTTTATAATAATAGCTCTATCTTTCTGGTTTATGGGTTGGAGATGGGAATCCAGATTAGTAAGACCAAAAGCCAAAGGATTCAGGCCTTTGGTATCAATAATAATCCCTGCTTATAAATCAGAAAAAACCATAGAGGATACAATAAAATCAGCAAAAAAGGTTTCATATAAACCAAAGGAAATAATAGTTGTAAATGATTCCAAAGACAGAACGCCTGAAATATGCAAAAAACTAGGCGTTAAGCTGATACAAAACAAAAGAAGAGTTGGAAAGGCAGCCGCCCTGAACAATGCCGTAAAAAAGTCAAGAGGTGAGATACTTTTTTTCCTTGACGCCGACACGACCATAGAGAGTGACGCTTTAAAAAAAATAGTTCCTTGGTTCACCATAAAAGACATAGGAGCAGTCTCCCCAAAATATATTGCAAAGAAAAGCAAAAGCATAATATCAAGGCTTGCTTCCATTGAAAACAACTTCAACTCTTCATTATTTAAGGCACATATGTTTTTTGGTTCTATGATTACAATAAGGGGATGTGGTGTTGCCATTCGAAGATCTGTTTTTAATGATGTTGGCGGATGGTCAAAAACACTTATAGAAGATGTTGATATGGCCGCAAAAATCCTTAAGGCAGGATACAAAATCCAATACGAGCCTTATGCTATTGTAAAAACCAAAGAGCCAGAAACCATAGCAGAACTAAAGAACCAGAGAACAAGATGGGGAAAGGGAACTGCATATTCCCTAATCAATCATCACTCAATGTACTCAAAAAACAAGCAGCTACTTATACATTTTGTTCCATACATTTTTCTCACATTTGCAATAATAGGGACTTTTTTGTGGCAAATCTATATTTTCATACCCATCATTCTTATTTACTTGCTTTTTTCGTACTCTCTTACAACACTAGAAATACTGATGATTTTCATCATTCAGATTATTTACTGGATTTTTATGGCAGTAATAACAGGCGCAATAAGTCACCTTACAATAATTACTTGGAAGGAAAGGGAAAGCCGCTCAGAGAGTATTTTGCTAATACCATATGTCCTTTTTTATTCCCCTTTGGTGCTTTTTTTGTATATAAAGGGTATGATATCAGGATTTTCTTATAGGAGATACAGCAAAAAAGAGCTTGACCTCAGGGATTGGAAATGCTGAATCCCTTTTCGAGCAAAACAAACCTTACACACCACATCGAATTAACTATCCTTAAATAGTTAGGATATATCCATGAATCTATTATTTTTAACCCGTTTCTGCAAAAAACATCTCTCCATCCCGAAAAATCCATATGCCATATGTGTGTTTTATCACTATCCTTTTCCTTTGGAAACAAGTCCTTGTCAGGAATTATTACAAGGAGCACACCATCATCCTTTAAAATCCTTTTTATTTCCTGCAACACAAAACCAAGGTTTTTACAGTGCTCGATAACATCAAAAGCTGTTATTGCGTCAAATTCTCTATCAGCAAAAGAAGTCGGTTTTTCTATGTCCATTTCCAAAAAATCAATATCAGGAAACAAATTTTTTGCCCTTTTTATAGCGAAGCTGGACACATCACAACCAACCACATCAAAACCATTTTTATTTAAGAACCCGGCCCAAAAACCATAAGCACATCCTACATCCAGAAGCCTGCCGCAGCTCTTGTATTTTTTTATTATCGAAAGAGCCTTCCTGTATATGAAAAATCTGCAAAAACCCATTCTCAAAGACGAATATCCTCCCAAAAAAGAATAGTTTGAGCCGTTACCTTCGTAATAATCATACCCATATTCCATCTTCACCATAATAATTTTATATATTAAAAATGCTTTTATGTTGCAAATAAAATAAATAAAAACCCGTGAGATTATGCCTTTATATTCAAGAACGCTTCATCCACAAGAAAAGGCAATACTTCTTGTACTGGAAAAAAGAACAGAGAGCACAGTTGATAGCATATCCAAGGAAACAGGACTTTCTGAGGCAGCTGTAAACAAGGCAGGGCTTTGGCTAAAGCTCAAGGGACTGATTGACTACAAGGACAAAAAGGAAACAAAAATATCTCTCACCCCTGAAGGAAAACTTTATGCAAAAAAAGGCCTGCCAGAAAAAAACCTTTTGAAACTGGCAGTTAAAAATCCCACAATAAGGGAGCTTGAAGACAGCATCCCCCAATTAACAATAGCCCTTGCTTGGGCAAAAAGAAAAGGATGGATAGAAATTGAAAAAGGAACTATAAAGATAACAAAGGAAGGCTTAAAAGCCATTTCAAAAGAAAGTGAAATTGAAAAAAGCCTTAAGAGCGGGGAAGTTTCTGATGAAGCAGTTCTCAACGAACTAAAAAGCAGGAAGCTTGTTTCTGTAAAGGAGAAGACAACAAAGATATTTTTACTAACAGAGGATGGCAAAAAATTAATACCAAAGCTTTTTTCTAAAATTGAAGAGCTGGGGCAGCTTACTCCAGAAGACATAAAGACAGGCGCATGGAGAAAAAAGAAATTCAGGCCCTATGACATAACAACTCCTGTTCCGGTAACAGTTCCTGCAAAAATCCACCCATACGTTCAGTTTATGAACCTTACAAGGCAGAAACTCATAGCGCTCGGATTCAAGGAGATGAAGGGACCGTTTGTCGAGCTTGAGTTCTGGAACTCTGACGCGCTTTTTATGCCACAGGATCATCCTGCAAGAGGAATACATGACGTCTTCCATCTTAAAAACCCAAGAAAGGGCATAGTTAAAGACAAGTTAATTATGAAAAGGGTTTCAGAAACTCACAAAAACGGCTGGATAACAGGCTCAACGGGTTGGGGATTCTGGAATCCTATGCAAACACTTAGACTTGTTCTTCGTTCCCAGACAACAGCAGTCTCAGTAAGGACTCTTGCTTCTGGAAACCATTACGGAAAGTTTTTCACAATAGACAGGAATTTCAGGCCTGATGTCGTGGATGCCACACATTCCTTCGAATTCCATCAGTGTGAGGGAATTGTTGTCGGTGAAGGCATGAATCTTAGAAACCTTTTGGGATACCTCAAGGTTTTCGGAAAGGAAATAGCAGGAGCAGAAGATATTAGATTCAGACCGGGTTATTTTCCATTCACAGAGCCTTCTGTTGAAATGGACTGCCTTGTAAATGGAAAATGGGTTGAGATAGCAGGCTCAGGAATATTCAGGCCTGAAGTAACCCAGCCGCTTGGAGTAAATGTCCCTGTTCTAGCTTGGGGAATAGGATTTGCAAGACTTGCAATGATAAAACTCGGAATAAACGACATAAGAGAGCTTTTCAGTCACGACATAGAATGGCTTAAAAATAAGGGAATTGTTTATTGAGAGTGGTAGTATGCCAATAATATCAGTCAATGTAGAGGACCTTAAAAGAATGGTAGGAAGAAGCATACCTGACAAGGAGCTCGAATCAATAATGCCTGTGATGAAAATGAACATAGAGGAATGGGGAGAAGAAGCAAAAATAGAAGTCACTCCTGACAGGCCAGACCTTTTCTCAGCAGAAGGTATGGCAAGACAGATAAGCAGCTGGCTAGGAATAACACCCGGGCTACAAAAATTTGATGTTTCAAAGCCAAGGGTTGAAATGAAAACAACAAAGGTTTCACTTAGACCTTTTATAACTTGTGGAATAGTAAGAAACCTGAAGATGAGCGACAGTATGGTAAAGTCAGTAATGCAGCTTCAGGAAACCCTTGACCTAACTCTAGGAAGGGACAGAAAAAAGGTTGCCATAGGAATTCACGATGTTTCAAAGGTTGTGCCGCCATTTTTTTACAAGGAAGTTCTTCCTGAAGAAATAAGTTTTATACCTCTGAATTCAAACAAAAGGATGAACCTTAAAGAGATAATAGAAACCCACCCAAAGGGAATACAGTATTCCCATCTTGTATTAGGCGCAAAAAAATGGCCTATAATAGTTGATTCAAAAAACCAGGTTTTGTCATTTCCCCCAATAATAAATGGCGAATTGACAAGGGTCACAGAAGATACTACAGACCTTTTTATTGACATAACAGGCCCTGAGGAAAGGACAATAAACTATTGCTTAAATATTTTGGTTACTGCCCTTGAAAAAAGGGGAGGAAAAATAGAGGCAGTAAGCATTGATGGAAAACTTAGACCAGACCTTTCACCAAGACTGATAAAGATAGAAACAAGCAACGTGAGAAAGCTTCTTGGAATTGAAATAAGCAACAAGGAAATACAAAACCTTATTGAAAGAATGGGTTATGGTGTTACATTGAAATCAAACACAGCAGATATTCTGATACCACCTTTCAGGGCAGACATAATGCACCCTGTTGACATAACAGAAGACATAGCCATAGCATACGGATTAAACGATTTCATACCAGAAATCCCAAAACTGCCCTTTACAGGAGGCTCGGATGAAATTGAGGATTTCTCTCAAAAAATCAGGGAGCTTATGATAGGGCTTGGATTTCAGGAGGTATTAAACTTTACGCTTACTTCAAAGGAAAAGCAGTTTGAAAAAATGTGTATAAAATATGAAGATGTTGTAGAAATCGAAAACCCTGTTTCAAAAGAGTATTCAATATGCAGGAAGTGGCTTCTACCATCGCTTCTTGAAAACTGCCGATCCAACAAGCACAGGAGGTTTCCGCAAAGGATTTTTGAGATTTCGGATTGTGTAATTCCTGACAGGAAATCAGAAGTGATGGCTTCAAATGTAAGGAAATTATGCTGCCTTATAACACATTCCAAGGCAAACCTCTCTGAAATATTGTCCATACTTAATGCAATACAAGAAAATCTAAAAGCAAAATGGAATGTAACAACATCAAAACACAAAAGCTTTACAGCAGGAAGATGCGGTTCTATTATTCTTTCTGGAAGGGAAATAGGAGTGTTTGGCGAAATACACCCAAGCGTGATAGTAAACTTCGAGCTTAACAACCCTGTTGCAGCACTTGAGATTAATGTTCAGCAGATTTTTGAGAACTTAAAGACGCTATCTTAACCAACCAAAAAACCTGTGCGTTAAAGGCCTTTTAATTACATACTGTTCTCCAATAAGCGTTGCTGCTATTGCCTTTATTTGTTGCGCAGCCAAAGATCTCGGATTATAAATCACAACAGGCTGCCTGTTTGATATGGACTTACCAACATTATGGTCTTCGTGTATTTTTCCTATTATCGGTATTCCGAGGAATTCCTCTATTCTATGAAGCGGAACCTCATATGAGGCATTTTTAATTCTGTTTACAATAACACCTGTGTTGTCCGTTTCGAAGTCTCTCGCAACCTTTGAAAGCTTCAATGCATCTGTGAGTGCAGGCATCTCAGGATTTGTTACAGTTATAACCTCATCAGCTGCCTTTATTGCTGATTGTGCTTCCTTTCCAAGCCCCGCGGCAGTGTCTATAAGAACAAAATCGGCATCACCAGCAAGCTTATAGAAAATATCAATAAGCTTGTTAGATTGTGGAACCATAAGCTTTGAAAGAGAAATATCAGCAGGTATAACCCTAAAACCAGATTGATGATAATAAACAGCATCCTTCAATTTTGCCTTTCCACTCAAAACATCATTAAGGGTTATAGGATAAAGCGGAATTCCCAAGTGCAAGCCAAGGTTCGATGTTGTAAGATTTGCATCTATTGCAACAACTGATTTTTTGAAATGCGAGAGAGCAGCAGCAAGATTGGAAACGATTGTTGTCTTACCTACTCCTCCCTTACCACTGGCAATAGCAATTATTCTGGTCATCATTTATATCTTGTACAACAGGGATAAATATATATCATCTATTGAATATGGCTTTACAGACAGACGACTTATGATAATTATATAAAAGTCGTCTTTCTGAGTGTTGGGCCCGTAGCTCAGTAGGATAGAGCGGCAGCCTCCTATCAGGCCTTTTTCAAAAAAACCTGAACGGTCAAACCTTTACATTAACAAGGCAATCAGGACATACAAAAATGTCCTAAAATAGGAGGTAGCTGTAGGTCGTGGGTTCGATTCCCACCGGGCTCGCTAAAATCTATCATACTAATAAAAAATCAAAAACCAAGTATTATTATGAAGGGTTTGGTTTTAATTGCGGTCTTTTTGCTTTTGGTTTTTGTTTCTGGCTGTACAACAGAAACAGCAGACATCATAGAAGAAAACAAGATGACAATTTCAGAAAAACCAAAAGAGCAATCTTTAATCCAAGAAGAAAACGCAAGAGACGAATTCATAGAATTTATAAGCAACACATCAAACCAAACTTTTGAGGAGAAAAAAAAGCAGCAAGAGGAGCAGAAATGCCCGCAAACATGTAGCGACAGCAACCCATGCACGAGGGATTTTTGCTCAAAAGACACAAATTACGAATGTTCTCACGAAAAAATTATTCCTTGTTGTGGAAACAATGAATGCGAGGAAGAAGAGGATTACAAAAACTGCCCAAATGACTGCCAAAAGCCACCCTGTACTCTTAAATGCGATAGATGCGAAATTCTAGACACAGATTCTTGTATATGCCTTCCAAATGGCTGTGTCTCTGGAGATGGATGTTGCCCTGATAAATGCAGCCATTCTTCTGACTCAGACTGCCCTAACATGGATAAATGTGAACACGATTCAGAATGTGATGATAATAATCAATGCACATCGGATATTTGTGCAGGCACACCAAAAGAATGCACACATCTGAACATAATCGAATGCCTGAATAATGACAGCTGCTGCCCAGAAAATTGCACATATTTGGACGATTCGGATTGTCCAAGACCGTCATTGGTGTTTTCCGAAATATACTACAACTCGCCAGGAAGCGACGAAAAGCACGAATGGATAGAGATTTACAACAACGGAACAATTGCTGTTGATGTCACAAAACTGCGGCTTGAGGAAAGCGGAACACAACACACAATAAAAAACTCAACAAACTTAACCTATATAAAAGCAGGAGAATATGCTGTAATAGCTGAAAATTCGGACCAATTTCTCATTGATTACCCCGAATGCTCCTGCCTGATTTTTGATTCCTCCTTTTCACTAAGTAATACAGGAGAAGAGCTATTGCTTAGATTAGGAAAAAACGGTGAAATTATCGATTCAGTTTTTTATAATAGCACATGGGGCGGAAATGGAAACGGATTCTCTATTGAAAAAATAAAACTCAACAACCCAAACACACAGGACAATTGGAAACAGAGTATAAAGGAAAAGGGAACCCCCGGACAGAAAAACAGCGTATCTTAATCCTCTTCCCTACAATCCTCGCAAAGCCAGCTGCCTCCGATGTTCTTAAGTGAATCTGAAAACTCGCCACATTCCTCGCATATTCCTGATATTTCGTGTTCAGGGTTGGCTACTGATTCCACCCTCATCTTCAGCTTCTCTGAAAGAATATCCAAAAGCTCAGGGGAAACAAGAAGTATCTCCTTGTCAGAAACAATACCAAGAAGCTTCCCGTTCTGTACAATAGGAACTCTCTTGATGCCATTCTTTATCATCTTCTTTGTTACCTCTGTTATTGTTTCCTCCGGGCTTGCTGTTATGAACCTCTTCTTTACCATAAGTTCTTCTATCTTAACAAGCTTAGGGTTTTTCCCTTTTGCAATCACACCAACAATGTCATCATCGGTTATTATGCCAACAGGCCTCCTTTTTTTCATAACAATAAGCGACCCAACCCTGTTGTTTGTCATTATCCTTGCGGCATCCGAAACGCTGACATTAGGATCAACTGTTATTACCCTTGTTTTCATTATGCTTTTTACCTTTATCATACAATCACATATTATTTTCACTATTCTTAAAGATTCCAAATATATAAATATTTTTATGGAAAGGCAGTTTTCAGAAATGCTGAAAGGAAAGGGCAAAATCGCAGCCTATTTAGAGCTTGGCAGGTTCTGGAATGGTATAATAGCAGGCCTTCTTGGTATATTAGCGGCGCTTTTTTCAGGGATTTCAAGCCCCATAACAGCCATCATAATTTTTTTGGCAATACTCTTTACATATTTTACAGGAGCGACTATAAATGACATAAAAGACAGAGACTGCGACAGCATAAATATGCCATTTCGCCCCCTACAAAAAAGCATAACTATAAAAGAGTCTTATATGTTTATAGCATTTTCTGCGTTAATAGCTTTCTCTTTCTCTCTCTTACTATCCATTAATTTCACAATTACTATAGTTCTTATTTTCCTTTCTGGTTTATGTTATTCCCTGAAACCATTTAACTTCAAAAACAGGGGATATATTGGAAATATATGGCTTAGCATATCAACAGTTTTTCTTACTATGTATAGTGGTTGGGTAGGAACGACAAACAATCTTGAAATACAAAGCAACATACTTGCCATTATGATATCACTTACAGCAACCTTTGTTTTCGTCAACATACTAAAAGATTTCAAAGACTACATAGGGGATGTTGCTGCAAAAAAGGGAACAGCAGGCGCAAGGCACGGCCTGATTCCGCTCAGCAGGCTGTCTTTGCTCTCTATACCATTTTTTATTCTTACAACCTTGATTATGAATTTCTATTTCTTTAATTCCTACATCTTTTTGATAATAGCTTTTTTAGGAATTTTTTATTATTCAAAAATAGTTTTCGGCTTATGTAAAAATCCCTCAATAGAAAATGGAGAAAAGGTATGGTCGGATGCAAGGTTTTTCATTCTTTACTTTCTTTTGTTTTCAAATTGTTTCTTAATTATTAAAAATCTTATTCCAATTTTTTAATCATTTCTGTATTTTTCCCTCTTTTCTAAATAAGAATCTAGAGAAACTTCTTTGCCAAGCCCCTTCACCATTCTATCATAATCATCATTTGTTGCCCTGTTAGCAAACATCCTGAACTTTTTGTTCTCTTTAAATTCCTTTCTCAAAAATTCACATAATCTAGAAAAATCCTTACCTTCTATTATAGACTTTGCTGCCAGACAGCCAGATATTATTGCATATCTTATACCAAAACCCTTGGAAGCGTCCTGAAACCCACCCGCCTCGCCTATACATATGGTTTTTTTCCTGTTTGAATTAAGACTTGAATAACAAGAAAAAACATTCAACCTTTCCGCCCCATCAGTCATTCCTGAAAGAACACGGTTTTCAAGAATTGCACTATTTAGCAATGATTTTGCCCTTTTAAAATATTCCTTTTTGAATATCACGGAAAGAACGAAACCTTCTTTACCTGAAGGAAGAACGCAAACATATCCTCCGGGAGCGTACCTGTTGTCATAAAAAATATAAACAGCATTTTCCATATTAAGTCCTTTAAAAACATATCCGAAGCCAAAAACATCAGCCCTCTTTGCACCACTGGCTATTACATCAGGGCTTAACTTTCCATTAAAGCCAAGATAAACTTCTGTATTTTTGGTAAGCTGTGAAAAAAGCTGGCTTTCAATAGAATCTCTTGCAGAACCCCTTTTAAACAGGTAAAAAACAGGCTTTTCTGAATAAAGAACTGAGCAAAAATTTGGCGAAAGCCTGTAAACCTTTTTGACACTATTGCTTGGCTTTAAACTAACTCCAAAATCTCTTAACTCCTCAATTGCATCTTTTTTCAGATCGTAATTCCTGATTGCTGATATATGATAATCGTGCTTACTACCTATTGCCTTTTCCTTTTCATAAACAACATTTCTTATTCCTGCCTTGCCCAAATTTATAGCACAGGAAAGCCCTGATATGCCGCCTCCCAAAATGGTTACCGTCATATTATAATTTTACCCAGTCCTTATATTTGCTGTTTTTTATAACATCAATCTGCCTTTGGGTAAGATATTTAAGATCGAGCTGGCTTTCTGCAAATTTCTTGTACTTGTCAAAAAGCAAATCATTCGTTGAATTTATGAAGAGGCAGGAATTCCCGTTTATTGCAGCGCAGTCAATCTCAACACAGTTTATCAACATCTCATGAACAAGAGTTCCACCTCCCGCGTTTGCCCCCCTTAAAAAATGATCAATAGGAACCTTTCCAGGATAAAACTTCAGGGAAAGCGGGTTTTTAATAACAGCGAATTTTGCAAATCCCTGATAAAATTCAAGTGTTTTGTAATCCCCGAAACCCATCATACTTACAGTATCCATCGCAAGCCTGTACCTTTCTTCGAATTTTTTCAATCCATAACCTTCTATCATTTTACCCATTATGAAAAATCCAGCCACCCAAGATTCAAAGTAAAGGTCATTTATCTCCTTTTTTGAAAGATCATCCCTTGTGAGCTGGTAAATGAAGCTTATTGGAACGAGGCATATATCTTCTCCGAGAAGCGAAATTCTACCCTCCTCGAAATTAAGCTTTCTTGAAACCAATAGCTTGCTTATGAACGTATACATAAGCTCACTTCATAAGAACTGAGGACTCATCCTTTCTTACAACAATGCCTTTTGAAGTGAATGAAAATGGGAAGAAACCTTTTGGATGCCTTGTTCTCCTCATCTTTCTTACCTGCAACCTGTTTTCCTCTTCACCACCGACTCCGGTGAAACACAATCTTATAACACCATCTACAACAAACTCCTCAACCCCTGACCTGCTGAGTTGCTGGCTACCATCAACTATTTCAGATGTTAATAGAACAGTGCATTCAGTTTTCTTTATCGTGCTTATTAAATTGTAAAGATTTTTCCTTGTCTGCGACGGGTTTTCAATTATTAAACCAACGATCGAAATCGAGTCTATAACAAGCCTTTTAACTCCCATCCTCCTTATCTCGTCCATTATCATAGAACCCATGTTGCTCATCTGAGCAGGGTCATAATATGAAATCTTGAACATACCCTTCTTTATGAACTTGTTGAAATCCCATCCAAACTGAAGCGCGTCCTCTAGTATGTCATTTGGTTCTTCCTCAAGGGTTATATAAAGGCAGTTCTCCCCCTTCTGTAAACCGTGCCATAAGAACTGAAGACAGAATATCGTTTTTCCAGTTCCTGTTTCTCCAGATATAAGGTTAACAGAATTAGACAAAAAACCGCCCTGAATAAGAGGATCAAGACCCGGAATACCAGATTCTACCCTCGAAATCATACTATCACTATTTAATTTAATTTAAACACTATCTTTAAATACTAATATATGAAAACAAATGAAACTGAAAAGATACTCGAACACTTTAAGAAAATTATAGACAGAGAAATAGAGAAAATTCTTCCAAAAAAACCAGATAAAATCTCAATGGAAAAAATATTTGGTAAGCCAAAATATTCATATGACATTTCTGCAATATTCAAAACATTGAACATACCTGTTTGGGATTCAATATCAAGAGGCGGAAAAAGATGGAGGCCAACGCTTTTTTTGCTTATAGCCAATGCAATGGGAGGAGATATAAAAAAGCTCAAGAAATTCGCAACAATAACAGAACTTATACATACAGGATCTATAATAGTTGATGACATTGAAGACAACGGTGAACTTAGGAGAGGAAAGCCCTGTCTTCACAAGATTTTTGGCACGGATGTAGCGATAAACGCTGGAAACTTTTTGTATTTTTTTCCACTATACATTCTCATAAAAAACAGCAAAGATTTTGATGAAAAAACTTTGCTAAGGGTTTACGAAATTTATGCTCAGGAAATGATAAATATACATGCAGGGCAGGCGATGGACATATGGTGGCACAAGGGAAATGAAAATCCAACAGAAAGCCAGTATATGCAAATGTGCGCCTATAAAACAGGAACTCTCGCAAGAATGGCTGCAAGAATGGCTGTTGCACTTTCAGGAGGAACAAAAGAGCAGGAAGACGTTTTGGGAGAATTTGCAGAGTCTATAGGTATAGCATTTCAGATACAGGATGACATTCTAGATATTGTTTCCTCAGGAAAGGAAAGGGAAAAATTTGGAAAATCATTTGGAAACGATATAAAAGAAGGCAAGAGAACGCTTATGGTCATACATACACTAGAAAAGGCATCAGAAAAAGACAGGGAAAGACTTATTATGATCTTAAACTCTCACACAAGTGATATAAATGAGATAGAAGAGGCAATATCAATAATAAAAAAATATGGTTCAGTTGATTATGCCAAAATGAAGGCAAAAGCAATAGTTATTAGTGCATGGAAAAGAGCAGAACCGTTACTTAAAGATTCCGAAGCCAAAACTAAACTTAGGAGTTTTGCATACTTTCTTATAGAAAGAAACTTCTGAAAATTAGCTGCTTAATGTGATTAATCGCTACATATAACCTCTATTGCTTAATGCTGCTTAACCTGCTTAAGCACTGCTTAAGCAGTGCTTAATCGCTATATATAGCCAACATTTAATTCCAAAAAACCTTAACCTGCTTAAGCACTGCTTAATCACCATACGTCGCCACTATAAAAAATAAAAAGCACAAAGAGACATCAAAAAGTGCTTAAGCGGCATATATAGACGCTGTCTTTTTATGAAGCATTCAGTTTAAGTGCATGATAGCCCAAAGCAAGCCTTTTGATTGTATCAGGATCAAGCCTTATATAAGTCTTTCCACCTCTTGTTGAAGTTTCTATGGGTATATCATATACACGTTTTAAGTCAGAAATATACCCTCTCATACACGATTTTGATAAACCGCATAAACTTGAAAGATAACCATAATCAATCCACTCACCTTTCATCTGCGAAAGACACCTTATAACTCTTATATGTCTTTCAGAAAGCAGCTCAACCTTTCTTTTCATATCCTCTGCTATTTTTCCTATTGAATGAGTTTTTTCAGGGTTTTTTATAGCTTTTTCTATTGCTTCTTGCAAAGGCGATATAATCTGATTTACAACCATTTTTGAAACGGCGTCAGCAATTTTTTGGTTATCAAGATTTTTTAGCATCTCTTTTATTTCAGCACATTCATTTCTTATAACTGATTCCAAATATTCAATCCTCCTTTGCCTTGAAGCCCTCAGCTTTTCTTCCTTTACAATTACATCAATGTCAGAAGAAATCTCCTCAAGAAGCCTTTCCATCTCTCTTAGTTCTTTAAGCATAAAATAATTATAGTCATGGACATTTTTATATCCTGCTTAATGCTGCTTAACCTGCTTAAGCACTGCTTAAGCAGTGCTTAATCGCTATATATAGCCAACATTTAATTCCAAAAAAAACCTTAACCTGCTTAAGCACTGCTTAATCACCATACGTCGCCACTATAAAAAATAAAAAGCACAAAGAGACATCAAAAATTTCCCAACAATTTGACAAAAAATTTAAACCATATACTTCAATCAACACCACTAATACCTATAGGAATAAATAGCAAATAATTTAAATCAGCAACATCAAACGTGTTATTAAATCCAATTAAGTGAATCGTATGGGCCTAAAAGCAATAGTTAGGAAATATGTCAGGGTAATGCAAATAGCAAGAAAGCCTGGAAAGGACGAGTTCGTAAGCTCAAGCAAGATATGCGCATTGGGTATAGCTATAATAGGGTTTGTAGGATTCATCATCTTTCTCGTTTTCATATTGGCAGGAATATAAAATGAGAGGTGAACAATGATTTATACAATAAGAACAACTTCAGGAAGGGAGGAAATAGTTATAGATATACTTACAACGAGATTAAAAAGCGAAGGCTATAACATAAAGGCAATATTTCACCCTGCTGAAATAAAGGGATACATATTTGTCGAAGGCAGCTCTGCAGACATACATAAAGCAGTTCATGGGATGATGCATGTAAAGGGAATAATAGACAAACCTGTAAATCTTTCTGAAATCCAGCATTTTCTTGAAATAAAGAAAGACAGGATAAAGGTTGACAAAGGAGACATAGTTGAAATAATAGGAGGCCCATTCAAGGGAGAAAGGGGAAAAATAGAAAGGATAGACAAGGTAAAGGAAGAGGTTACGATTGAGCTTCTTGATGCGTCAATACCAATACCAGTCACGATATCAACAGAATTCGTTAAGATAATCAAAAAAGAGAAAAAGGAGGAAGAGGCAAAAACAGAAGAAAAGGAGCCACAAGAAAAAAGCGTATTCGAGGAAATAAAAAAGGAGAAAGGAGAGTGATATGGGAAAGGTAACAGTAGAGGCGCTGGTTGACGGAGGAAAGGCAACAGCAGGACCACCACTTGGGAACCAACTCGGGCCACTTAAGGTAAATGTTATGCAGATAGTTAAGGAAATAAACGACAAAACAAAGGAGCTGTCTGGAATGAAGGTTCCTGTAAAAATTGTTGTCAACACAGAAACAAAAAAATACGAAATTACAATAGGAACTCCTCCAATATCTGCACTTATAAAAAGAGAACTTGGCATTGAAAAGGGTTCCGGAGAGGCAGGAAAAATAAGGGCAGGGGACCTCTCAATGGAGCAGGTAAAAAGGATAGCAAAGGCAAAGTTCGGTTCTGATGAAACGGTATATATCAACCAAGTCATAGGTTCTGCAAGAAGCATGGGCGTGACTGTAGGTAAGGGAGCAATAACAGACGAGGAACGAAAGGCAGCAGAAGCAGAAAGGCAAAGGCTTAAGGCAGAGGCAGAGAAAAAGGCAGAGTCAAGGGGGAAGACAGCAAAATAAAAAACATTAATTACTTCTAAGTTGTGAATAATGATAGTTTTAAATAGTTAACATCAAAATATAGTTCATGTTTCAAATAACAAGGAAAAGGCTTAACATTGCATTCTGGGCATTTTTCATACTGTCTGCGGCAGTTCTGATAGCAGGCTTCGCCGCAAACACGGTTTATATAGATGTGATACTGTCGTTTTTGCTTATAGGAGTAGGATTTCATGGCATCTTGGAGGAATTTGAGTCGAGAAGCAACAGAAGAATGTTCAGAAAGCTGGATGATTCCCTTCAGCAGCTCTCAGAACTTATGCAGGGAAGCCATTTTTTAATAAAGAACATAAAAGAAAGCCAAGAACTAAGGTTTCACAGGCTTGACTTGAAGTATTCAAGTCTTGAACAAAGGCTTGATAGGAGGAACAACGAATTCTCAAAGAGATTTCTCGATATTGAAAACAAGATAAAGACAATCAACAAAAAAATTGCCGGGGAGAAGCCAAAACCGATGACAAAAATTGAAAAAAGGATAGGAAAGGCAATAGCCATTCTAAGAAAGGAGGGAATGATAAATATTTCATCTTATTCGAGAAGGCTCCGAGTGAGCAGGGCCATCGCAAGAAATGACCTTAAAAAAATGACAGCAATGAACATAGTTAAGAAAAGAGGAAAGGGAAGAAAAACATATTTCGTTCTGGCCGTATAAAGCTTATAAAGGCAACACTTCTATAATGTAAATACTTTCAATCCGTGGCGATTTGATAGGGAAGGTGTCTGCACACACCTTACAGCAAAAAGTGCCGCACTGCTTCGGCAGGAGGATAAGATGAACGAATTTTTGGAAAGGGTAAGGGAAGCAAGGGAAAAGGCAAAACCCAGAAGGTTCAAACAAAGCTGGGATTTTTCTGTCAACCTTAAGGGGCTTGACCTGAAGAAACCTGAAAACAGGATAAATGCTGAAATTATACTTCCAGAAGGTCTCGGAAGGGAGCTTAAAGTGGCTGTAATAGCAGACTCTCTCGTAAATGAGGCAAAAAAATCAGCCGACCTTGTTATCACAAAGGAAGAGATAGAGGAAATAGCTAAAAACAGGAAACGGCTTAAAAAAATAGCCAGAGAATATGACAGGTTTCTCGGAGAGGCCAGCCTTATGCCTACTATAGGAAAATATTTTGGGATTGTTTTGGGCCAAAGGGGAAAGATGCCAAAGCCAATACCACCAAAGGTTAAGATAGAGCCTTTCATTGAAGCGGCAAAAAAAACTGTTAAGATATCACTAAAAGAAAGCCCTGTGGTCCATGTTTCTGTCGGGACAGAGGACATGCCTGACGAAAAAATTGTAGCCAACATGGAGGCAGTCTTGAATTTTCTCAAGGAAAAGCTGCCAAAAGGAAAGACCAACATAAAATCAGCACACATAAAGCTTACAATGGGACCTCCTGTTAAAGTAAAGATAGATTGATATGGTCTCAGAAAAAAAGAAAAGGGTTGCAAGAGAACTAACGGAGCTTGTAAGGTCAAACAAAGTAGTAGGCATAGTTGACATGCACAAGCTCCCTGCAAAGCAGCTTTTTGAAATAAGAAAGAAGCTGAAGGGAAAGGCAAGGATAGTAGTCGCAAAGAAGAGGGTAATACAAATAGCATTAAAAAGCTCTGGCTTGGAGGGAATAGAAAAGCTTTCGGAAGCAGTCAGGGGAGAGCCTGCACTGCTTTTCAGCAATGAAAACCCATTCAAACTTTCTGTAATGATTAACGAGTCAAAGTCCACAGCATTTGCAAAGCCGGGCGAAATCGCGCCTCATGACATAGAGGTTAAGGCAGGGCCCACGAGCCTTCCACCAGGACCTGCCATAGGTGAATTGCAAAGGATAAAAATCCCGGCAGGGGTTGAAGGAGACAAGATTGTTATAAGAAAGGATACCGTTGTTGCAAAGGCAGGAGAGGTTATACAAAAGCCTGTTGCGGACGTGCTTGCAAAACTTGGAATAGAGCCGATGGAAATCGGGCTGAACCTTGTTGCTGTATGGGAAAATGGTATAATATACTCAAAAGAAATACTTTCAATCCCGCCATCAAAATATCTTGATGATGTAAAACAGGCATTCTCATTTGCCTTTAACTTGGCATTCAACATAAATTACTACACAAGCCATAACATTCAATTGTTCCTTTCAAAGGCTTACAAAGAAGCACTTGCTCTCGCTGAAAACTCAGGGATAGTTCTCCCGGAAACAATACCATCCCTTTTTGCAAGGGCAAAGGCGCAACACGACTTTCTGGAGAAAAAATTAGGAACGATGCAATCAAAGGAGGAAAAACAAATTAATATTTTGGAGGTGTGAATATGGAAATGATATACGCGGCGCTTCTGCTTCACAGCGCAGGAAAGAAGATAGATGAGCAGTCACTCACAAAGGTTTTGGAGGCAGCAGGCAAGAAGCCAGAGCCAGCGATGGTGAAGGCTGTTGTTTCCAGCCTTGAGGGAGTGAACATAGACGATGCAATAAGGCAGGCTGCTTTCGTAGCAGCGGCCCCATCAGGTGTTGGAGCAGAACAAGCGAAAGAAGAGAAAAAGGAAGAGAAGAAAGAGGAAGACGCAGCCAAGAAGGCTGAGGAGGCAGCGGCTGGTTTGTCGAGTTTGTTCGGTTAAATGTCTGTAGTTACAGGTGTATTAAATCTCCATGCATTTCCTGGAGTAGCATAATCGCTCATCCATGAAGGTTGACTTACTCCTCCCACAACATTTCCACCAGTCGAAGTTGTTCCACCCCAACTCAATCCCCCCACAGCCCCCATTACACCCATCATGCATGTTATGCCTCCATACAGCTCACCGATTGTGTAAATCCATGTT
>JAWCLA010000020.1:0-12996 GCA_039091855.1 Candidatus Aenigmatarchaeota archaeon
AAAGAAAGTCGTCCTTGCGCCTGCCCAGAAGGGAGTTATTCTCCAAATGTCCCCAGACATTCTGAAAAAGAACCTCATTATGAGACCGCTGACAAAGAAGGACATAGTAACCCCTTTCCCTGTTGTAAAGCAGAGAAGGGGCAGCCCGTTTGATGACCTGTTTGGGATGGACATAGAGGAGATATTTTTCGCTCCAATACCAGGAGAAACAAAGCTCGTTGTTGTTTCAACAAATCCCGAGGGAATAGTAAGGGTTACTGAAGACACAGAGGTTGAGCTCAGGCCAGAGGCGGTTGAGATAGAGGAAAAGGTCATACCAACAATAACCTACGAGGACATAGGAGGCTTGGGCGATGCCATAAACAAGATAAGGGAGATGGTCGAGCTTCCAATGAGGCACCCTGAGCTGTTCACGAAACTTGGTATAGAGCCACCAAAAGGCGTTTTGCTTTACGGGCCACCTGGAACGGGAAAGACACTGCTTGCGAAGGCTGTTGCAAACGAGTCCGGAGCAAATTTTTACTCTATAGCAGGACCTGAGGTTATGAGCAAGTGGTATGGTGAGTCCGAGGCAAACCTTCGCAAGATTTTCGAGGAAGCGGAAAAGAACGCGCCTTCAATAATTTTCATAGACGAGATAGATGCCATCGCCCCGAAGAGGGAAGAGGTTACAGGGGAGGTTGAGAGAAGGGTTGTTTCACAGATTCTTACTTTAATGGATGGGTTGAAATCAAGGGGAAAGGTCATAGTAATTGCTGCCACAAACAGGCCTAACGCCATAGACCCCGCACTAAGGAGGCCTGGAAGGTTTGACAGGGAGATAGAGATAGGGGTCCCTGACCAGAAGGGAAGGAAAGAGATTCTTCAAATACACACGAGAAACATGCCTATTGACCTCTCCACTGTTGACCTTGACCATCTTGCCTCGATAACATATGGTTTTGTTGGGGCAGACCTTGAGGCTCTCTGCAAGGAAGCTGCAATGTCAGCCCTCAGGAGAAACCTTCCACAGATATCCTGGAAGACTATGGACGAGCTTCCACCAAAGGTGATAGAGAAGCTGAAAGTTACAAAGCAGGATTTTGACAACGCGTTGAAGATTGTTGAGCCCTCTGCAATGAGGGAGGTTCTTGTTGAAGTTCCAAAGGTGAAGTGGGATGATGTGGGAGGATTGAAGGAGGTGAAGCAATCCCTCCAAGAAATAGTTGAGTGGCCGTTGAAACATCCGGAATCCTTCGAGAGAATAGGCATAAGGCCCCCAAAGGGAATTTTGCTTTATGGCCCGCCCGGCTCAGGAAAGACGCTTCTTGCAAGGGCTGTTGCCACTGAATCTGGAGCGAATTTCATCTCAATAAAGGGACCCGAGGTCTTTTCAAAATGGGTTGGCGAGTCGGAGAAGCACATAAGAGACATATTCAGGAGGGCAAGGCAGGTTGCACCTGCTGTGATATTCTTTGACGAGATAGACGCCCTTGCACCGCACAGGGGTCTTGAGGTTGGAACAAGGGTTTCTGAGAACGTTGTCTCGCAAATTCTTACTGAGATGTCAGGGCTTGAGGACATTCCTAATGTGGTGGTCATTGCTGCAACAAACAGGCCTGACATAATAGACCCCGCTCTTCTTAGACCTGGAAGGTTTGACAGGCAGGTTCTCGTTCCTGCTCCTGACGAGGAGGCAAGGCTTGAAATACTTAAGATACATACGAAAAAAATGCCTTTGAAGGGTGTTGATTTAAAGCACATAGCAAGGGAAACCGAAGGCTATTCAGGGGCAGACCTCGAGGCCTTGGTCAGGGAGGCGGGACTCAATGCACTGAGAAAGGACTTCAAGGCTAAGTATGTGACAAAGAAGGACTTTGAAGAGGCAATGAAAAAGGTAAAGCCCTCCGTGACCCCGGAGCTGGTTAAGTTCTACAACAAGATAGCGGAGAGGCTTAAGGCCCCGCCCACTGAAAAAGGAAAGGATAAGGTGGAATACGTAGGTTGATTGTAAAATAAAACTGATGATATTTTGTTATATTTGATAGAATAAAGACACATAAAACCAATCTAATAAACGGGCTGTGTAGAAACCATCCGTAAAAGCCCATAATAACCTTCCTGTGCACGTTGCAAATAGCACACATCAAGACGACCTCATTGCATTGGTGAACCAATGACCTTGACTGAAGCCATGAGCCCATCAACCGTTTCCTCACGCTGTTAACAGTTTCTACCAACGATCTCTTGTGATATATGGTGTTATCAAAATGTCTTAGCATTTTCTTCCTGTACGAGCCGTATGTCTTGCCGTCTCTTCTCTTCCTTACCGGTATCATAGGTTTGCTGCCCAATTGCTTGACAAGGCGGTGGTTAGTCGCTGTAATGACCCTTATCAGCTGTTATGTATGCAGGTTTGGCAAGGCTGGCTGACTGCCTTGCCAGCCATTCAAAGTCTGTGTTGTCATTTCTTGGACCGAGCCTTGTTTTCACTGCCAGTATGGACTGGTTAACTGTGCACACGGCTAAGCTTGTCTTTATGTAGGTCTTCCTTTCCTGTTCCCCATGCATCCTTTGTGCATAGTATACGCTTGCATGGGTACTGGAGTAGCCGGTTGAGTCCATGGCGACTATGGTTTGCTCGCTATGAAAAAGGCAAACAGTTCGAACAAAAACAGCATAAATAACAGATGAATTGGAGCGAAGGAAGAATTTGTTAACTGTTGTGAAGTGAGGTGGTTGGTGAATGCCAATTGCCTGCCTGAGTTCAGGCATCAGTTCAAGCAGCTCAATTATCCGTCTGTAATCTGTTTTTGTGTATTTCATCAGGCACCATATAGCCGCTAATTGATACTGCTTATAGGTGTGCCTGGACTTCCTGCATGAATATGCTGGGAGAGAGCGGGAGAGAACCGAACATAAACGGACAGTTAGCTTTATTATCCGATTGACCTTATTATTCATAAGGCTCCCTCCTTATTGGTTTAAAATATATAATTAGTTAAGGCTGGGAGCCTGCTTATATGTTTTCTACAGAGCCAGAGAAACAGCCTGTAGAAACCATCCATAAAAGCCTATAACAATATTCCTAGTGTATTGTAAATTCCACACATCATCAACTCATTAAACTGTGGAATTTTTCAATAAATTGACTAGGAAGGGAGAGTTTCTAATTAATTCACCTCAACAATATTTCTTAGTATGTGGTTATAATGAAGATGGCTGAGGAACAGTCTCCTCAAGATGGGAATATATATTGGGAAATATAAATGTTTTAATTGATTCTTTATTTAAAATCAAAAACAGATTACCTCTCAACTATCTCAACCTTTGTTCCCATCGCTGTTCCAGGAAGCCCCTTTGGAAACCTTGCCCTTAACACCCCATTGTTGCCGTGGGTTTTTACTATCTTTCCGAAAATCTTTTTCTTTGCAGGAGTGGTCCAAACCACCCTTTTGCCTATGTACCTGGCAGCGAGCTCCTTGGAATTAACTCCTTCTATCTCTATCAGGAGCTGGTTCCCGTGCATTGTGTGAGCTCCTCTCCTGTAGCTTATTATTGTTGCCTTCATAGGTATGAGATTGTGCGCAAAGGTTTAAATATATTTTACAGGATGGTTGATAAAGGATGCTAATTCAAAAGCATATTAAGGCCTGAACATCCTTTTTCTTGGCATAACGTCAAGATTCGATTTAATCATAGCCTCCACGGGATGCGTTCCACCTGCCACATCACATAAAAGTGAGATTGCCAGCTGGCTCCCAATTCTGCCTTTGGGTACAGCAACATTTTGATTTTTGCAGATTTCGTCCAATTGCTTTTGTTTTCTTTCAGGTCGGCCGTTAAAATTTATATCTTCCTGTTCAAGTATCCATTTCAGGCAGTATAAAATGTATTCAAGCGAATAACCAGGAAGGTTTTGTGTTTTTGCTGAATATTTGGAAAGCAGCTTTTCTATGGGTATATTATTCCATAATTCTATAATCGCATTAAAGACTTCTCTTGCTTGTTGTCTATTTGCACATATTTTGCCATAAAGATCAATTGCAAAATGAGCGTGTTTTGGGGTTAAAAAATGCAAAGGATTTAGAGAGAAAACCGCTCTAACCTTAAAATCATTTGCAGACTTTCCGTCCTCTGTTTTTATGACGTACCATCCATTCGAGAGCCTCACAAAATCTATTATGCCTTTTCCTCTTAATTTTTCGCCTTTTTTAATTTCTACCATAAAAATAAACTTAGAAAGAATATTAAAATGATTCATCAATTAATAAATATTTATATTTATTAATCAATAGAGATAGTATGAGAAAAACAGTAATAACGATAACTATTGACAGAGAAGTTTTGGAAAAGTTTAGAAGTATTTGTGAAAAAAATGACATAAAAATTTCAACCAAAATAAATACACTTATGAAGGAATGGGTTTCTAAAAATGGAGAATAGATATGTCAAAATTAATCCCAATGCAGGAAATAACAAAGAGGGACTATTTAGAATTTATCAAAAACCATAATTCAGTTACAATCGAAGACGCAGTTTTGAATGTTGGTAAAAACTGGAAAATAAAATCCCTTCACCCCCAGGATTTTGAAATGGAAACCACTACAATTTGGAGTTTTCCAAAGAGGGGTGATTGGGCAACACACTACCTGAATGCTAAATACAGAGGAAACTGGGCTCCACAAGTTGCAAGAAACCTTATTTTGAGATATTCAAAAGACGGTGACACGGTTTTGGATCCTTTTGTGGGATCAGGAACCACTCTTATTGAATGCAAAATAACAGGCAGGAAGGGAATAGGAATTGACATAAATAAGGAAGCCCTTATAGTGACTTTGGACAGATTAAATATGCCATCACTTGACAAAAAAATGCTAGATAATTGTCAAAAGGTTTTCTTGGGCGATGCAAGAAATCTTAACGAAATTGGTAATGAAAGCATTGATTTTATTGCTACGCACCCGCCGTATGCAAGCATTATATCTTATACAAAAAACTCAAACCACAAGGAGGAAGGTGATCTTTCAAAGGTTCGCTCCATAGACGAGTTTGTAAAAGAGATGAAAAAGGTTGCTATTGAGTTATGGCGGGTATTAAAACCAGGAAAGTATTGTGCAATTTTGATAGGTGATACGAGACGACACAAACACCAAGTTCCAATATCTTTCAGGGTTATGCAAACATTTCTTGATGTCGGTTTTGTTCTAAAAGAAAACATAATCAAGGTACAACACAACACAAAAACTGCTCCGCTTTGGAAAAAAATGTCCTTAAAAAACAACTTTCTGCTTCTTGCGCATGAGCATTTATTCGTTTTCAGAAAGCCGGAAAAAGGAGAAAAGACGAAAATTTTTAGGGAAAGCATGAAGTGATATTGTGGGAGGCGCACCTAATTATTCAAAAGGAAGGCAGATGATGAGGAAGATTTCAGAAGGCAGGGCAAAGGCGTTTGCACAAAACATAATAATAAAGGACGGTAAAGGCAGATATCCAGACTGCTTAAAGATTCTTCCTTACAATTGGTGTCCAAACCAAAACGAAATTTCAAATGATTCAAAAAACCTGCCAGAAACCTGTAAAACATGCCAAGAGTTTCTTAAAAGCAGGTTTTATTTACAGCATTTTGCACAAAAAATCCATAAAGATATGCTCAAAAGGATAAGTGAGCAGGGATTGCCGACTTCAATAGAAATAAAATAGTTTACCCTTTCCCGTAAATCTTCAGCCGTCCTGAAGATATTGCCTGCAACACAGTTTTACCGAGGGAGGACTTCTTTTTAACCCTTATCCTTCCCTTTTTTCCCACTATTGCGGAGAATATAAAATCATTCCCGCTGTAAACGTCAACCTGCTCGCCTGTCAGGGAGGAATTAACCTTAAGGTCAAAGTGGTTCCCTGTCTCCTCAAAGCCGAAGGGTATGGACTGCTTAAGGGTTTTTTCCTTAGGCTCGACAGAGATGTGAAGCCCCAGCTTCTTTTCAAGGGACTCTATGTTTTTGCCCTTTTTTCCTATAAGCTTTGATATTACCTCGTTTTTTACCCTCACAACTACCCTGTCCTCAGACTCAAACTCAACCTCAGGGTTTGAATCCCAGTTCCTGAGCTCCTGAAGTATCCTCGCCTTTGCCAGGTCTTTTAGTGGCGATTTTTCGTGCTGCTTCGTGACAGGGATTATGACATTTTCCTCTCCGTAGGTGTAAATCTCGTATTCGAGCCTCTTTGTCTCGTAATCCCTGACCTCGACAACAGGCCTTGCCAAGTCCGCTTCCTTCATGCCTGTCGGGACTTTTACCTTCATCCCTATCTCGAATGTCTTTAGGATTTTTCCTCCCGAGATGTAAATCACCGTGTCTATCACGTGGGGAATTGTCCCCAGCTCGAGCCTGCCTATGAACCTTTGTATAGCGCTGACAGGGTTGGTTGCGTGGACAACCCCTATCATACCTACGCCCGCAAGCCTCATGTCAGCAAAAACCTTGAAGTCCTTTGTCCTCCTGACCTCATCAAATATTGTGTAATCAGGCCTAACGAGAAGGAGTATCTCTGCTGTTTTCTCCCAGTCCCCCTCAAGCGGTGCGTACTGCGTAACCTCCGGCCCAACCTGAAGGTCCCTTGGCTGCTCAAAGGTTTTCACAACCTTTCCCTTTGCCGAAAGGAAGTCGGCAATGGAGGCGGCAAATGTTGACTTTCCTGAGCCTGGCGGTCCTGCTATGAGAATCCCGTACGAGCCTTTGAGGATTTTTTCCTCAAGCTCCTTGTGCAAATTGTAGTCAGAAAGCGTGAGCTTTGCAACGGGCCTTACCGCCGTGAGCTCAAGCCTGTCTGAAAAAGGAGGCCTTGTTATAGCTATCCTGTAGTTTCCGAGCTGTATGACCATTGCCCCGTGCTTTCCCATTTCTATGAAGCCGTCCTCATCAACCCTTACCTTTGACTCTATCTGTTCTATTATCTTCTTCAGTTCTGACTCTTCCATTGGGGTTTCGCTGAGGAAGTGCATCCTTACTTCCCCTGGTTTTCCCTTTTTGGCATAAGGTATAACTCCTGCCTTTAAATGGATAGATTGCGTGTCAGGGGTGAAGAATTTCTCAATAATCAGCTTCTCCTTACTTACATCATACTTCACGTGCTCTATCGGGACTCCCTCCGCCTCGCCAACAAGCGCCTGAACGTAATCGGCAGTAACAAGTGTTGCATTGTGCTTTGCGGCAACATCCCTTATTATGGCGTCTATCCTTCCCTTCTTTGCAAGCTGTATCTCCTCAAGCGTGGGCCTTTTTCCCGTGAACTCAACCTTTACGTTGTGCTCCTTTCCTGCCTCTCTTATCTTCTTTATTTCTTCCAGTCCCTGGAATCCTATCTCCTTCCCCCTTGATGCCTGGGCCTGCAGCTCATCCACCACAGCCCTTGGTATCAGTATAGTGACGTTTTTTATCTTTCCTGACTTTATTAGGGCAGAAAGCTCCCCGTGTATCAGTATGCTCGTGTCAGGAACGAGTGTTTTTGACTTTTCCATAATTTTCTCCTTATTTGCAATATCTTCACTGAACGTGAGATATATTAAATTTTTTCAATAGATGACCCACATCACTAAAACAATAAGCTGCTAATGATATGGGCAACTCATCATTCAATTAGAACTAGTTTGCTGGCTCAAACTTTGTTCCTTTATGAATTGTTTTATAACTATTTAAATACTTTATCGTTATATTTATAAGTCCCTTTTTAAAGCTTTGGGTTATCTTTATAAGGGAAAGGCGCTTGCCTTTTCGAAAGGAGGTTTGAATATGCCTGCGGAATTTCAGGTTAAAGTTGAGAATGTGGTTGCTTTTACTTCGCTGGGAAAGGACATACCTTTGAACAAGCTCATAAACAAGATAGAAAACGCTGAATACGAGCCCGAGCAGTTTCCCGGGCTTGTTTACAGGACAAACGATCCAAGGGCTGCTGCCCTCATATTCTCATCAGGGAAGATAGTGTGCACAGGTGCAAAAAGCATAGACATGGCGAAGGTTGCAATGAAAAAGGTCGTTGACAGGGTCAGGCAAACAGGTATAAACCTTCCCACCAAGTTCAACGTTCAGGTGGAAAACATAGTCGCTTCGTCAAAAATCAAGGCAAACCTCAACCTTGAGGAGATAGCCTTTTCGCTTGAGAATGCAGAATACGAGCCCGAGCAGTTTCCCGGGCTTGTTTACAGGATAAACGACCCGAGAGTCGCTTTCCTGCTTTTCAGCTCCGGGAAGATAATATGCACAGGAGCGCACAACATCGATGACATACACAGCGCGCTCAACAAGCTGAAGAAGAGATTGGAGGAAATAGGGATAAAGGTCACACCATTGAAGGACTAATTTCTTAGAACAAAGCTATTTCCTTCTGTCTCCCTGAACGGTCTTCCACTGCCAGGCATACTTGCGGATTTTTGCTGATTTTCCGAAGCCGCACGCTGAGCAAAACTTTTTTGTCACGTTATAGCTTCTCCTTCCGCATCTCCTGCAAACTATGTGGACTTTTTTCTGCCTCTTCCCGAAACTGGGAGTTCCCTTTGTCATAAACTACCTCTTTATACAGCACAAGTTGAACTGGTTTTAACCAATCATTTTCCCGGAGAGATGTAGACTATGTTGTCTCCCCTGACAAGGACCTTTCCGAGGGTTATTTCGTTTTCTCCCTGTATCTTTGCATCCTCGAGCCATATGTTTATGTGTGAGTCAAACGCCTTCAGGACACCCACTATGTCCTCTCCCTTTTTTGTCCTTATCAGGATTCTCTTCTCCAGGGAACTTCCAAGAACATCCAAAGGTCTCTGCATTAACCTAACACCCCAATCAATCAAAAATATTAGTTTATTCCCACAGGTATTTAAATACGCAAAACGGATTTTGCAAAAACTATATAAAGGATTGCTGTATTAGTAGAATAAGTACCAGATTGCAAAGCGAATTGTCACAAGGCGAAGGTTAAGTGGAAGTTCCGAAGGAACTTCTCCGTCAAGTCGGAAAGGTAAACAATAATAATGTGAATTGTCACAAGGCGAAGGTTAAGTGGAAGTTCCGAAGGAACTTCTCCGTCAAGTCGGAAAGGTAAACAATAATAATGTGAATTGTCACAAGGCGAAGGTTATGGTAAGATGGCACTTACGCTCGAACAGGACACCTACCGGGGCATTGGTAAAGAGGAGCAGCAAGAAAAAAAGGTTTCAAAGAGGCTCTGAGTTTCTGGAGACTAAAATAGGCAAAAAAAGGACAAAAACAAAGCGATGTAGGGGTGGAAACCAAAAAACCAAGCTTCTTTCTATTGATTTTGCAAATGTTGCTGACCCAAAGACAGGAAGAATGCAAAAGGCAAAGATAATCTCTGTCCAGGAAAATCCTGCAAACCCGCACTACATAAGAAGGAACATCATAACAAAGGGCGCTGTGATTAAAACTGATATGGGTCTGGCAAAGGTTACATCAAGGCCAGGACAGCACGGGACTGTTAATGCAGTTCTTATAGAAGAAAAGAAAGCCTCAAAGTGACTTTTGGGCTAAAACATTTCCCTCATCCTTTCAAAGAAACCCTTGCCTGTTTCCGCCTTTCTCTCTCCCAAAAATTCCCTTATCAAATGCTCTTGTTTTCTGGAAAGCCTTTTGGGTATCTCAACAACAACCTTTACAAGCTGGTCGCCTCTCTTTCCTGATTTTATGTGAGGCATTCCCTGTCCCTTCAGGCGAAAGACGGTATGGCTCTGGGTTCCTGGTGGTATTTTAAGTCTTGCCGTTCCTGTTAAGGTTGGTATTGTTATCTCCCCGCCTAAGATTGCAGTTCCTATGTCTATGGTTGTCTTGCAGAAAATGTCATTGCCGTGCCTCTCAAAAACAGGATGCTCCTTTACCCTGATTTCTATGTAAAGGTCGCCTGACGGTCCTCCTTTATAACCGGGCTGTCCCTGTCCTGCAAGCCTGAGGTATTGACCATCATCCACTCCTGCTGGTATTTTTACCCTCACCTTTCTTGTTTTCCTTTCCTTTCCCGTGCCGTTGCAGTTTTTACACGGGACCTCTATTATCGTTCCTTCGCCTTCACACCTGTCGCAAGGAGATATGCTGATTGACTGCATAAACGCTGTTCTTTTAACTGTCCTTATCTCCCCTGTGCCACCGCATTTCGGGCATTTTTTTGGATATGTTCCTGGCTTCGCCCCGCTTCCACTGCATACAGAGCATTGCTCAAATCTCGGAACTTCTATTTCTGTGTCCGCTCCACGGAATGCATCTTCCAGACTTATTTCAAGCTCGTATCTCAGGTCAGCACCCTCCTCCTGCTCATATCCGCTTCTTCCCCTCTCTCCAAAGCCAGAAAAAACATCAAATATGTCGCCAAAGCCAAAATTTTTGAACAGCTCGTCAAAGCTGAATGTCCTGAAGCCCGCAAAATCCTCCGGCCTGAAGGCGGCATGGCCGAACTGGTCATATTGCGCCCTTTTTTCAGGATCACTCAAAACCTGGAATGCCTCGTTTATCTCCTTGAACCTCTCCTCTGCCTCCTTGTTCCCTGGGTTTACATCGGGATGCCACTTTCTAGCAAGATGCCTGAACGCCCTCTTTATCTCTTCCTGCGAGGCATTCCTGCTCACGCCGAGTATCTCATAATAGTCCTTTTTTGTCATACATCCTCCGGATAATAATTTGATAATATGTCAGAAATATTTTTCGGGTATTTAAATCAAGCCTGTCTTTGCTTCTTTCCTGCCTCAAAAATCCTTTGCCACAAAAATGTATGCCTTTCCCGTATGGAATTGGTATTTCCGATTCTGTTAACTTATATAAGTATTAACAATATAGGGTAATTAATCTTCTACTTAAAAGAGCTCTAAAGCCTAAAGCAGATTTGCAAGTTTCTTTATGTCTTTATTTGCGACGTGAGTGTAGATCTGCGTAGTCTTCAAATCTTTATGGCCTAATAACTGCTGAATGTATCGAATATCAGCACCAGATTCTAATAGATGGGTCGCAAAGCTGTGCCTTAGCGTATGTGGTGTCACATTCTTTTTGATTCCTGCTTTATTATGAGCGGATTTTACGATTTGCTGAATTGTCCGCTTGTTGTATTTTCTCTCTCTTTGAGAAATAAATATTGAACCTTTTTCCTTAGTTCCGAAAATCCTCAAAGTTTCTATTAATCTTTTATGAAGAAATACGACCCTTTCTTTATCTCCTTTCGCCGTTTTTAGATGTATTATCTCTCTGTCAAAATCAATGTCGTCCCATTTAAGATTTCTTACTTCATCCAGACGAAGCCCTGCATAATAAAGAAACATAATAACAAGCTTGTGCTTCAAATTGTTTGTAGCTTCTATCATCTTGTTTATTTCTTCTTTGCTCAAAACTAAAGGCAGTTTCAACGACTTTCTCGCGAGGGGAAGTTTTTCCTCAAATCGTGTATTTAGTACGTTTTCATAAAAGAACTTCAGAGCAAAGTATGCAGACCTCATTGTTGATTTGCTTTTAGTTGTGTAGGATAACAGAAATTCTCTTGGTGTTTTGCCTGAAGACAGAAATTCTTTAACTATGAAAATATATGATTTGCCTGTTTGATAGGAATATCTTCTGAGTTTTATTTCCTCAATCAGCTTGCCAATAAGTTTATACTTTTCTTCTGGAGAATAGATTTTACTATTATCTGCCATACATTTTATTATGGAAACTAACTTTATAAAATCTCGCTTTTTATACTCATATATACTATAAAACGAATATTTATCTCGCTTAATAGTTGTTCAACGCAATGCTCACTACGGGGCTCCAAAAGAAAAATTTAAATACAAACTAGTAATAATGAATTATTATGCCAAGAAATCCATTTGCGATTGATATAAAACCTGTTGATATTTGGGGAACTTCAAAAAAATCTAAAAAGAGGAAAAATATTTCTTTTACAGAAAAAGCAATTTTATGGGAAAAAAATAAATCACACATTTGTCATATCTGCAGACAGAAAATACATTCTTTAACTGAAGCAGAAGTTGACCATATAAGAGCACATTCTAAAGGTGGTCAGACTGTGAGTTGGGCACACCGTGCGTGTAATAGATTAAAAGGTAAAAAATCGCTTTCTGAAATTCATAGAAGATTAGGAATTAAAACTAAGTCTAAGAAAAGAAAATCTACTAGAAAGAAATCAAAAGGGAATTATTGGGTTAATCCTATAACAGGTAGAAAAGAAAAGGTCCAACCTTTATTTCGACTTTAAACAACTAAAACTCGATTCGTGTCCTTCTTTTAGGTCTTCTTCTTGCTTTGAAACTAACTCTTTGACCACTACTTGTTCTAAAGGACACAGGTCTCTTAGTTTTAGTTTTCTTTCTTCTTGCTAAAAACGATGGCATAATAATCAATAGAAACTTATTCTATAAAAATTTTGCGGAGCCCCTCCGTTCGCACTTCTTCGTCGCTTCGCTCCTCGACCACATTGCATTCTCACTTCGTTCGGGGCGTTGAACAGGCATTTTACGGCTCACTTCGTTGCACTCGTTCGCCAAAATTTCCCTGCGGGAAACTTCGTAAAATGCCATATGTTCATTTCAATCGCTCGGGCGCCTACGGTTCACGCTTCAAAATCAATTTAAACATTTGTTAAACATAAAATAAATTATCTGATTTATTATGATTGTAGAATGCTTCTAAACTGAGATGAATTTTCCCATTCTGGAATTGTTATAAGATATCTACTAACAAAATGTTTTAATGCTTTTCTTCGGGTTCCAGCAGACGTTAATGTAGATTTCTCCCACAAATCTCTTCCAGAACTATCTTTTTCGATTAAGAAATCTTTAAGATTGGGAAATATTTTTTTGAAATTATCTTTTGTAAGTGGAAGATTCCTATATTCAAATTCTTTTTTGATATATGGTAATAATTCAATAAATATAGATAACCCATAGTGACTTTTTATGAGAGAAGTTTTGTATTTTTTAGTTGGCCAAAGGTTACCAGAACATTCTTGAATTGCAGCTAAAAAATCATTAAGAAC
>JAWCLA010000021.1:0-12574 GCA_039091855.1 Candidatus Aenigmatarchaeota archaeon
ACAGGAAGCATTGCCACAAAAGCCACGAGAGCAATCTCATTAAGCATAAGAATATTTTGCACAGGATTATTTAAGGTTGGCAGATTTAAAGAAAAAGAGCAAACCAATTTAAGCCATCAGCCAAAAATCTTTCTGTCATTATGGAAAAGGAAATCCTTGATAAATATGTGAAGGCAGGAAGGATTTGCGCGGATATAAGGAAAGAAATCCAAGAGATACTGAAACCTGGAACAAAACTGATTGACATAGCGGAAACCATAGAGAAAAAAATTTTGCAGAAGGGAGCAAAGCCAGCATTTCCTGTAAACATCTCCTTAAATGAGATTGCAGCCCACTACACACCTTCCCATAACGACCAGAAGGCGATATCCAAGGGAGACCTCGTTAAGATAGACATAGGCGTTCACGTTGATGGCTACATAGGCGACACTGCCTTCACCTATTGCTCAGAACCTAACCCCTTGGTAAAATGCTCCGAGGAGTGCCTGAAGGCGGCAATAGAAATAATAAAACCGGGCATAACCATTTCAGAGATAAGCAGCAGGATAGAGGAAACGGCAAAAAGCCATTCCCTTGGTGTAATAGTAAACCTCACAGGACATATGTTGGACAGGTACGTCTTCCACGGAAGCCCGTCAATACCAAACATATCAAACAATTCAAAACACAAGCTAAAAGAAGGGGATGTGATTGCACTTGAACCTTTCATAACAACAGCAAATGGATATGTAAAGGAGTCGGGCACTGCCGAGATTTACAGGTACCTTATGGACAAGCCTGTAAGGCTTCCGGAGGCGAGAAAGATCCTTGAAATGGCAAAACAGGAATACGATGAACTGCCTTTCGCTAAAAGATGGCTTTACAAACATTTCTCTCCTATAAAGGTTTCCCTTGCAATAAGGCAGCTCGAGGAAGTGGGGGCGATAGAAAGCTATCCTGTCCTAAGGGAGAGCGAAGGCAGGCCTGTTGCCCAGTCAGAGCACACGATAATAGTTATGGATAAGGCTATTGTTACGACACTTTGATTATGAATGCAAATAAAACATTTTCGGAAAAAGTTCTTGAAATGGTGAGAAAAATCCCAAAGGGAAGGGTTACCACATATTCTGAGATTGCAAGAGCATTGGGAAACCCGAGGGCTTGCAGGGCAGTCGGAAACGCACTTAAAAGAAACAGCAGTCCCGACACAATACCTTGTTACAGGGTTGTGAGAAGAGACGGCTCGATTGGGGAGTATTCAAGAGGGAAAAGGGAAAAGCTCAGGCTGCTCAAAAAAGACGGGATAGAAATAATCAAAAGAAAGATTAATATGAATAAACACTTCCACTCGTTTGAAAATCAGCGATAAATCTGGAGCCTGTAGTAAATCCTCTTTATCTTGTTGTACGTGTCTGAAATCCTTGGGTAATCCCTGCCGTTTTTTATTGACTCATATATCGAGAGTATATGGCTGTAAAGCCTTTTTGCCTCTTCTATGTCGCCGTTGTCTATGCACCTGTTGCACTGCTCCATAAGATTGGATATTCCATCAAAGCTCATATCATCATCTACCTTCTGTTCCATCCTCGGTACCTCAACGGTCATTGGTTTTTCCTTTACAGGAGGCTTTTCGGATTTTTTTTCAGGTTTAGAAGCGACAGATATAGGAACCTGAAAGCCTTCCTTAATTTTCTGGATTTCCGAGACAAGCGCAGAAATCTCCTTTGTTTTTTCCTCCCTGAACTTCTCAAATTCCTCTTTCAGCGCTTTCATAGACTTCTCATAATCCTTTATCTCCGAAAGCTTCCTGTTTATCTCGTCAATCCTTGACTTTCCCTCCTTTGCAAGAAGCTCCTTTGAGCCGCCCCTTCTCAATGACTCCACAAGATCGTCCACTATGTCTTTTATTGCCTGTATTCTGTCATTAAGGTCCCTCTCGATCTGCTCGAACCTGTCATCGAGCTTCCTGAAGTCATCCTTGCTGACGGAATTCTCGACCTTTGCCTCCAGCATGTCTATGGACTTCATCAGGTCGTGCATTGAGTCAGAGCTGAACTCTATTTTGTCCCTGTACTGATGGAACTCTGCCATCTTTTCAGAAAGCTCGGAGAACATGCTCTCTATCTTTGAAGCGGTCTTCGTAACTTCCTTCTTGTCCTCCTCTATCTTCTCCATTTTTTTGGTTATGGTGGCAGAAAGAGCTATAATGTTTTTTATGTCCTTCACCTTTTCCATCACAGAAACCACGTCAGCCATGTTCTTCTTGATATCGGAAATTTTTGCATCAAACGATTCAACCTTTGCAGCAAGCTTCTCTATCGCGTCTTCCTTCTTGTCAAGCTCTGCCCTTATTTTCTTCGGCTGGACTTCCTCGAACATCTCCTTTATCCTTGTGAAGCCTGTTTCCATCTGGTTGAAAACCTTTTCCTTCTCTAGTATTGCTGACCTGAGCTCACCTATTTCCTCACTCAGTCTGGATATCTTTTCCTCAGTAACCTGCCTGAGACCTTCCATTGTCTCAATCTTCGCGTTTATCTTCTCTATGCTCATCAGAATCTCATCTTCAGAGCTTTTTCCAGAAATCTTATCAAGAAGCCCCTTGGGTTCAGGCTCCCTTTCCTTCGCCTCTATTTTCGACTCCTTTGGCTTTTTTGAAAAAATACCTCTCAATCCCTTCCTTTCCCTCTTTTCGATTTCATCAAACTCCTCGGGGGTTATTATGTTTTCCTCCTCCGGTATGTCCTCAACCTTCTTGTCCTTCTGCTTTGGCATATTCAAAGGGATGGTGCCCCCTCCTTTCTACTTTATTATTTGTTTCGGACTAATAAATTGCTTCACCTGTTCAAAATATGCTTATAAGTAACGAATTCCATATAACATAATAAAAGTAAAAACAAGCGATAGTTTAACAGTAGGAGGTATATAAATGCCACAGGCTTACTGCGTAAGATGCAAGAAAAACGTTGAGATAAAGAATCCGCAGAAAGTTAAGCTGAAAAACGGAAAGCCAGCGACGAAGGGTGTTTGCCCCAACTGCTCAACAAGTGTTTTCAGGATAGGCGAATAGTCAAATTTTTAAAAAAGGAGGTGTAAAAAATGCCAATGCCAAAGGCAGGGGACGAATTGCTTTTCTTTGATGTGAAGGCAAAAAAGAAGTTCAAGTCAAAGAACTGGAAGATCATAACAAAGAAAGGCAGGAAATTCGCTGTAGCAAAAGCCCCGTCCGGGATTGATGCTTACAGGATTCTCGGAAAGGCGTGAAAGGCTTTTACCTTTCCGATCGATTTTTTTCTTTCATTTATAGTTGTTTCTATATTAACCAAGCCCTATAGCTGCATAAGCCACGACAGAGGAGAGGTCCCCTGTCACATCGCCGGAATTTGTGTAACTCAGTAACTCGCCTTTTTTCACCCCCAAAGACTTTGCCGCTGCCATAGCGACCGCTATTGGCCCATAGCCGCACACTGATGCCCTGTTCCTTTTCAGGGTTTCAAAAAATCCCTTTAAGTCAAGCATTAATACCCTTTCTATTGCCTCCATATCAAACTTCTTTGCCGATTTCGCAGGTATGTAATGAGAGAAGTCAGAGCTTGCGACAATGTTTACATCCCTCTCTTTCATTAGCCTTCCCAAGAAATTCCCAAGGGACGCGCATTTTTTGAGAAAACTTTCAGAATAGCCTTCGTTCATTATGCAGACAGGAACAAAGCCAAAACTCCCAAACCTGTATTGCAGAAACGGCAGCTGAACTTCAATAGAGTGCTCAGAGGCGTGAGCCCAATCATCATCCTCAGCCAGACCTGCCTTAACGATCTCTGACGCTGTTTTTGAATCCACCTCAATGTCACCGAGAGGGGTTTTCCAAACACCTCCTGTCATAACGGAAAACTCCTGCCCCATACCTGTGTGGTTGGGACCCAAAACAACAAAGGTTTTTGCAGGTTTTAGTGAGCCAACCGCGAATGCCGCGCCAAGCCCTGAATACACATATCCTGCATGAGGCGATACCACAATCCTGTATTTTTGGCTCGGGCTTGCCTTCGAGAAAAGTTCCTTAATCTGGTTTGAAAGCCTCGCCTTGTCAGAGGGGTAGAACATTCCCGAAACCACAGGATTTCTCGTTTCCATAAAGAGATTTTGTATTGGTTATTTAAGTTTGATACCAATAAAAACCTCCCCGAGAATTTATTCTTATGTGCATAGCAATTCCAGGAAGGGTTTGCAAGGCGAGAGGAAAAGAGGTAACAGTGGATTTTTCCGGAAAGATATCCAAAGTGGAATCGCGTTTTCTTAAGGTAAAAAAGGGGGACTGGGTTCTCGTTTTCGGGAGAAACATAGTTGAAAAAACAACTGAAAAAAGGGCAAGGGAGATAATGAAAACCTTGGGGATTTGAGTATGAAATCCAAACTGCTTAAGCCTGCAAAAACACTTCCTATAACCGACAAGGAGCTTTTTCTCCGATATGCAATCCCCTGCGGGGAGGTTTTAGTGAGGAGGGGAAGTTTGGACCAAAACCTGTTGAAAAAGGCGGAACAGATAGTTACCGACGGAAAAGACTCAAAAATAGACATTGAAAGGATGTTCCCTGTTGCAGTAAAGATGTGCACCCTGATTGCGCAAAGGATGGGAAAGAAAGCGATAGACTCAGATGTCATCCGGCGCTATTTCCTTTTTGAGCACGAAAAGGCAGTCCGATGGAGAGCAAAGATTTATCCAGATGTGATACCAGAGAAGTGCATAGTCTATCCGGCAAGGGTCTTGCGCTCCGGAAAGCTTCTCATAGTCAACACTCCCACAGGCAGGAAAATCCTGGACAAAAAATTCGTTCCGGAGGCGAAGAGATACGATTGGTTAAGCATTCATTACTCGTATGCTTCTGAGAAAATCCCTACAGAAACAGCAAAAAGGATGCTAAGAAAAAAACTATTTATGCAAAAAAGCAGATAAGTTTCCGTAACCAACAAATTAATATGCGAAAGCTGTTCGGAAAGATTTTCGTTTCTGATGACGCCTCGATTGTAAGGGAGAGAGATTTCTTTGTCCTTGTAGATGCAGGATGCGAGCCAAAAACAAGAGGTGATTTTATTCACCTCTGCAGGCAGACAAAAAAACCAATAAGCTATGCCTTCATTACACACAATCACTGGGATCACACACACAACCTGTCATATTTCAGGAAAATGTTCCCAAAAATGAAAGTGATAAGAAATAGCAGGAGGGGTTCAGAAATGGTTATACAGAAAGAGGAAAGCATGTTTCTCGGGGATAGCGAATATGTTGTGATTCCGACGCCTGGGCACAGCCCCGGTGGTGATGACATATGCATTTACCTTCCTGATAAAAAAACCGTTTTTGTCGGGGACCTCTGCCAGCCGCAGGGACCGTCATATGAAAAAACGGACTTTGCAACCCCTGTCCCATACTTTCATCTGGGCGAGGAATACATAAACTCTCTAAAAAAAATCATTTCCCTAAAAACCAACCATATAATAACAGGCCATGGGATTATTTACAGGAAAAGGGCCCTTGAGGTAACGCTTGAGGTGGCGGAAAGGATAAGGGACATAGCGAAAGAGGAAGTAAGGAAAAACCCCTTCGCGAAAAATTCATTATTATGCAAAACAATATTTGAAAGGGTATGTTGGGAGAGGAATTTCCACAACCCTGAACAAAGGATGAGGGACCCTTATTTCAGGGACTGCGACATTCCCGGAATAATGTATTGGGTCAGAAAGTTCAAGAAGGAATGAAATTATGCCAGGAGAAATCGCGCTTCTCGGGGATTCTGATGACCAATTTCTGACAGATGTTTTTAACATACTGAAGGGAAAGAACCTTCCCGTAAGCATATTGAAATTTTCCGATGAGGAAATACCATTCAACTACAGGTACAGGGTTCTTGTTGACAGGGCAAGCTACTGCGACTACTACCTGAAGTCAATGGTGAAAAACTACTCCTTAAAGGGAACGTATGTGATAAACAACCCATTTTCCAACATATGCGATGACAAGATAACAGAATTCAACATGTGCCAAAAGCTCGGTATACCCTATCCAAAGACTGTGGTTTTGCCAAAGACCAACACGGAAATGGACACGAGCGACCAGATAAGCCTTCCCAACTTGGACCTGGTTTTTTCAAGACTAAGGTTTCCCATAGTTCTTAAGCCTCACGACGGCTATGCATGGGACAACGTTTCGGTCGCAAACACACCAGATGAGGCAAAGGGAATTTACGAGTCCCAGAAAAACAGGATGGTTCTTCTCGCGCAGGAGATGGTAAAGCCAAAGACATATTACAGGGTTTATTATTTTACCAAGAGGGAGCCTGTTTTTGTCAGGTACCTGCCAAACGAAAGGAGGTATGAAAAAAGCGACTATTCCGACATAAAGGGAGTGATGCACCTCATAAGGAATTATATGATAAGGCTTAACACAGCTTTGGACTACGACTTCAACGCCTGCGAGTGGGCGATTGATGAGAACAACAACCTTTTCCTCATAGACGCTTTCAACGAGACCCCTGAACTTGGGCCTGACATACTACCTGCCGAATACTATCAGGCAATACTGGAAAGGTTCGTAGGTGTGATAGAGGACAGGCTCCACTCAAATGATCTTAACAAGTGGCCTTTCGTTTTCTCTCCTTAGAAATTTATATCCCATAACCAAATATATCTTATGAACAAGGAGCATCTCGGAACCATTCTAGCTGTAATTACAGCAATAATAAGCGGTATCGCAATACCTCTCAACAAGATTTTTGTAGTACAGATGGAGCCTGCTGTTTTCACAGCAATAAGGGCGCTGATAATAGGGCTGGTTTTTCTCGCTTTTGCAGGCTGGAAATCCAAAAAGGGAAAAACCTCTTTCAGGAAAGTTCCCTGGAAATACCTGATTGCTATAGGGATAATAGGCGGTGGGCTTGCGTTTCTACTTTACTTCACAGGGCTCAGGATGACCACTGCAGGAAGGGCAGCCTTCCTTCACAAGACACTGCCAATATACACATCCGTTCTCGCCTTCATATTCCTGAAGGAAAGGGTTTCCCGACGACAGTCCGTAGCCCTTCTAGTGATGCTTGTAGGGACATTCCTTTTGGTTTCAGCCCAGATAAGCCCTTCTGAATTCTGGAGCAACCCACAGCTCGGTGATATGTTAGTCCTTTTTGCAACAATGCTTTGGGGAGTGGAGAACGTTCTTGCAAGATACGCTTTGCTTAAGGATGAGTCAAACTATGTGGTTTCGTTTGCAAGGATGTTCATAGGTTCAATATTCCTGTTCTCTGCTGTTCTGGCTCTGGGAAAGGCTGAATCGCTCCTTGCCTTAACGCAAGCACAAATCCAGAACGTTCTTATATCTACAGGAGTGCTTTTCTGCTATGTTTTCTGCTATTACTGGTCAATCAAGCTGATAAACGTCTCAAAGGCATCAACCCTGCTCCTTCTTTCTCCTGTGATAACCCTTTTTATAGGAGTTTTGGTATTTGGAGAGCCAACACCGCTTCTTCAGCTGATAGGCTCCGCACTGATATTAGGTGGGGCTTTCTTTGTCGCAAGAGAGAAAAGCGTTATGGCAAGCGGGGTTTAACAGATTATGAGCCATATGCCAAAAAGGTTTATCGAAAGATATGAAAACATTGTTGACGACAAGGAGGCGTTTTTTTCAACCCTCCTGAAAAGAACAAAAAAATCCTTCAGGGTCAACACCCTCAAGTCCTCTGTTTCTGAAGTCAGGAAGAGAATGAAGTCATATGGTATAGAGATAAAGAATATGGAATGGTATCCAGAGGCGTTTGTTTCTGAAAACCCCTTTGTAAGCTCAACCCTTGAGCACTTTCTTGGATACATATATATGCAGGAGCTTGCCTCAATGCTGCCGGTTCTGGCTGCCAGAAAGGATATAAGGAAGGCCGAACTCGTTTTGGACTGCTGTGCCGCCCCTGGCTCAAAGACGACGCAGATGGCTGCAATAATGAAAGACCGTGGCACGATAATCGCAAACGACTTGAGCTATGAAAGGATAAGGGCGCTTAAGTTCAACCTTGAGAAGTCAGGCGTCCTTAACGCTGTGATAACCAACCAGGACATAAGATTTTTCAAAGGAGGCGATAAACTTCGGTTCGATGTTGTAATACTTGATGCTCCCTGCTCCTCAGAAGGAACAGTAAGGAAGAACCCTGGCATTCTTCGGAATTGGTCTGAAAATTACATCCACATCACAACGACACGGATGGGTTTTTCATCGCTAAAATAAGGAAATATAAATATGATGAGACTGTTAACATAAGAATGTTGAGAGCATAGGTATATGCAGGAAAACCAACATATACCTATGCATGAACCTCCTCCCAACAATAGAGAATAGTATCAGGGACGTGATTTGGAAGGACGGCTTTATGAAATTGGCTTAAGCCGTCAATCTAAAAACGTCTTCAAGCGCAACAAGAAGCCAATTCTGACCAATCGTGTCAGCACTGATAACCAATGCAAGGTTGTCCCTCGGGCAAACAGGTCTATTGCTTTAACTAATGTCTACCACGTTTCGGTCAGGAAGTATCACAGGGCATTGAGAAAGCTGCTTTATGGGATTAAGCCAAAATACAGGACAATGATTGCAGTTGATGAGACAAAGCTGAAGGTCAACGGAAGGCTCGTTATAGTCTACGCGGCAATAGACGTTGTCACCCAAGAGATATTGGCTATCAGGATAATGCCTGAGAGTAGCGAATTCCAGACCTATAGTATCTAGCTCATGTTGTTATATTTTTCGCCGTTAATTTGTGATACAGATATTGTTTTCAAAAGGCTAAAAAAGTTTAAGTCGCTGCTATATACTAGACCTGTTAATGCAGGAAGTTCGCAGGATGCATTGGGAGAACCAAGGTTTGACATACAGGGAACCTTGGTACACAAAATGGAGCTTATTTGAATAGCGGCATAGAAAACCTCCAGGCTTTTCTCGAGGTTTTTGTGGGGCTGTATAAACTTGAAAAGGGCTTTTAAGTTAACAGTCACTAATTAACTTACACAGGCCCCACCCAATTTAGTGAAGATTATTTTAAAGATGAGTTAAAAATTTCATTTCCTGAAATTGTATGAAATTCCCTTTCCTGAAACCTTGAAGTATCTTCCACCACTTCCAAAATTGTACCTGAATGCAATGCTAGTTATTATGGGAGCGACTATGCTGACTGATATGAAAAGCACCACGAAAACCGAGAACATCGCAGGATTGGTGGTGGAGAAAGCCATTGAAGCCATAACTACCGTAAGCTCGGAAAGTGAAATCATCCCCGAGCCGAGCTTTGCCGATTCCTCCATTGAGAAATTGAAAGCCCTGAAGGTTATTGAAGTTGTCAGCCATTTTATTCCTATGAGGACTGCCATAAGGGCGATTATGAAATACAGCTGGGAATAAACCGCGTAAATGTTGAACGCAAGCCCTATCGAGCCGAAGAATATTGGTATGAAGAAGCCTTCGCCTATGTCCTTTATTTTTTTCGCCGCCACTGCGTATTGGTTGCTCTTGCTAAGAAGCATTCCAGCAAAGAAAACACCAACGAGAGAGGCGAGCTTTAGCTCCTCTGTGAGCACGCCGAATACCATAGCCATCATAAGGGTGAAAGGGACGAGAATTTCGTCTATTCCGTGTTTTTGTATGATAGTTGTTATCCTGTTAACAAACCTGCCGCTCACCCTTCCCATAACAACAAAGAATCCTATTAGAAGGAGAACTATCGTCAATATCGGCAACAGGTTGAGAGTAGAGGTTGAAACAAAGCCCGCAAGTATGGTTATCGCTATTATTCCTACCATATCCCCGACTACATTTACCGCCATAAGGGTTTCACCTATCGGGGTCTTCATCTCATTCAGCTCTATAAGGATTCTTGAAATGAATGCCGTGCTTGTGTTGACGGCTATCAGGCTTATCGCAACATTTGTGTAAAAGTCCCAACCAACATAAAGCCCTATCAGGAACACTACAACAAAGGTTAACACCCCCCTTATGCATTCTATCCAGCCAAGTGTTTCCGCCCTGTTCTCCAGTCTTTTCCAGTCTATAAGCATGCTTATAAGGAGGACAAGGAATATCAGCCCGAGCTCGCTAATTTCCTCTATAAGCGGCGTTTTGGTGACGAGGCTTAGGACAGAGGGTCCCACTATCACTCCCGCAAGAACCTCTCCGGCAACGCTTGGCTGCTTCAGCTTGCTGAAAATTATCCCTCCTGCCTTTGCCGCGAAAAGCAGCACTATAAGACCAAACAGTTCCATATTCTTTCCCCCTTTGTCCGCAGGGGAAAGGGAAGAGAATCAAATTATTGGAATTCTGTCAGCTTCTTGAACACATCCCTTATCCTAAGCACGCCAAGAAGCTTTCCGTTTTGGTCCACTACGTGCAGCATCTTGTAGTTGTTGGCGTGCATTATTCGGAATGCAGAGCTCAGCTTTTCCTCTGGAGATATGGATGTGAACTTGGTGTGCATTATCTCCCTTATGGGAAAGCTGAAATACTCCTTTTTCACGTGGTCAAGCCACGGGTTTGAAACCGCAAAGAACGAGGGGGACTCATGCTTTACTATTTTTATAAGGTCATTTTCCGTCAAGACGCCTATCAGGTTGTTGTCCTCATTAGTTACAGAAAGGAAGTCTACCCTTTCCTTTCTCATTAGGTCTATTGCCTCCTGAATGGTAATTGTTGGTCGCACTGTGAAAGGCTCGCTCATAACGTCTTTCACGCGGATTTCGGTTGTCTTGAGCATAAGCTCACGCGCAATACCCCTGACCGCCTAATTCTTGGGAGAAAAGGGATAATATATTATATGGTGGCAGGTATTCTTAAATACATACCCCCAATACAGCAAGAGAAAATATTGCCAACAGATATTGGTTTACAGGTATTTGCCAGCGCTCTTTATGCACTCAACAGTCAGCTTAACGGCATTCTCCATATCCCTCGTGTCAACAACCTCAACCGGTGTGTGAACATACCTGACAGGAACTGCTATGCACGCCCCGGGAACCCCTTCCCTTATTATTGGGGCAATAGAGGCGTCTGTCGCGCCCCCACTCATCACGTTAAGTTGCAAGGGAATCTTTGATGCCTTTGCCGTTTCAACTACCCATCTCTTCACTTTTGGGTTTATTATGCTTATCGCGTCCTTGAGGTCAAGCGTGGGTCCCTTGCCAAGCTTCAGCGAAGATTCTGTTGGCTTTATTTCAGGTGTGTCTCCTGCTATGTTGGTATCGAGGGCTATGACAGCGTCAGGGTTTATTCCAAATATGGTTCCTCTCACACCTATAAGTCCTATTTCCTCCTGTATAGTGCCTGCTGCATAAACAGTTCCCTTGAAGCCCTTCAGCCTTCTCATAACCTCTATCATAACAGCGCAGCCAACCCTGTTGTCAAACCCATATCCTGTTGCCCTTGTGCCGAGAAGCTGGCTTATCTCCCCGTGATGTGTTATTGGGTCTCCTATGCCTATTCCTGCCTTTTCCACATCCTCCCTGCTTTCGGCGCCTATGTCAATGAAAAGCTCCTTCAGCTTGTAAGGAACCTTCTGCTCTTCCTTGTCCTGTATGTGAACGGGTTTTGTCCCCACCACCCCAACCACAGGGCCTTTTGAGCCGTGTATCCTTACCTTTGCCCCAGGAAGTATCCTCTCGTCCCAGCCACCAACGGTTTCGAACCTTATGAAACCTGATTTTTCTATGTATTTTACCATAAGCCCTAGCTCGTCCATATGGGCCGCGAGCAGGATTTTTGGAGAACCATTTCCCTTTGTTGCTATAAGGTTCCCTATCTTATCGGTCCTTATGTTGTCACAGAACGGCTTGATTTCCTTCATTATGACATCTCTGACACTCTCTTCAGATCCTGATATAGATGGGGCCTCAACAAGCTTTTCAAGCAGCTTCAGCATATTAACACCTCTGAATATATATGGTAGATATTTGGCTTCTTTATATTTATTGAATTGCCCATAAATTAGTATGAGCCTGAAGGACGAGCTCATAGGCAAAATCCCAAAAAATCGCCTCTCTTTCCTGAGGACAGGGTTCGACATAATAGGGGATGTTGCCGTTATCGAGATACCTGATGAATTGGAAAGGCAGAAGATGGCGATAGCGAAAGCAGTTCTAATGGCAAACAGGAACGTGAGGACAGTTTGCAGAAAGCTCGGCGAAAGGGAAGGAAGATACAGGCTCAGGGAGATGGAAATTCTTCTTGGAAAAAGCACAGAGACCGTCCACAGGGAATATGGGTGTGCTTTCAAGCTGGATGTGAGAAAGGTTTACTTTTCCCCAAGAGAGGGTACGGAAAGGCAAAGGGTTGCCGAGCAGGTCAAGCCAAAGGAAACTGTTATGGTGATGTTCGAGGGCGTAGGACCCTATGCAATACAAATTGCCAAAAAGCAGCCAAAGGTGAAAAAGGTGATTGCCATTGAGATAAACCCGAAGGCAGTTGAATACATGAGAGAGAACATAACGCTGAACAAGGTTTCTGACAGGGTTGAGCCTGTTCTGGGTGATGTAAGTAGGGCTGCAAAAAGGTTTTACGGAACCTGCGACAGGGTTGTCATGCCGCTTC
>JAWCLA010000022.1:0-12421 GCA_039091855.1 Candidatus Aenigmatarchaeota archaeon
AAAGAACCATTTTAAGTATTTTAATAGGGTTATCTTTAATTGGCTTGGGTTTTGTTTCAGTTGGCGCTGCTACGCCTTTCTCAACAAAATCCTCATATATTTCGGAAACAGTTATTAATAAAATTCTGAAAGATATTATGAATGACCTCCTTTCTATTTCCGAAAATACTCAAGAAGCAATTAAAATTCTGAAAAATGTTATCATCGATCTTACTAAGATTTCCGGAACAAACGAGATTATTTCTAAAATTAACAAAGCTATTGATTTATTAACCGAAGAAAAAGAGACTGGCACCCCTACTCCCACTACTACTCCGGTTTCTTGTCTGCTACGGAGCAGTTTGCGGAATTCCTTCCGGAGAATCCATCAATCCTGGCGAAACCAAATACTACAAAATTGACATGACCAAATGGATTGAGTGGGAGAGGAAAATGCACGAAATGATTATGGGAAATTTTGAAAAAGGTTATGAAATTTGTTTATCTAATCGTAAAAAAGAAATTGAACTTTACAATAGAAGATGCAAAGACGGCCAACTCTGCAAGGAATACAGCTGCTGGCCAGAGTGCGACCCTGCAAAACCCTTAGAAAGTTGCTCAACTTATTTTTCCATTATTTGGGGTAGTGGTAGTGATTATTGCAAAAACCCACCTAATCCAAATTATCAAACTATATGTTATGAGGCACAACAAAATAGTATTAAAGAAGAAAAAGAAAGGATGAAAAAATTAGAAGAGTTGTACGCAAGCGGTAATTCTGTACCATTATTAATAGGCATAGAGATAGGATGTTTTCCATATGTTAGTCCTCATGGCTGTGACCCTAATAACCCCTATGCAGAGGATAGGAATCTTAGAATAGGCATAGGATTTGATGCCATACCTATTTACGAAAATTATCCTGCTCAAATTGTCAGTAAAAGTTTCAACAATTGTGAAAATTTTTTGGAGCATGAGTTTACTCTAGTTCTTGACAAAGCCGAAATTGAACAATGGAAAAGCGAATTAAAGCAGAAATTAGGAAGAACTACACTTTATAATTTAGATTTAGAGCTAGCTGGGTATAATGAATTTATTAAAGCACTTCAATCAAAAGTTACCAAAAATCACCCTGTTTTAGTGGCAGAGGAGGGTCCTGGTAATAGGCATTTATGGGGAGATAATGGAAGAGCCTGTGCAGCTCTTTTTAGATTTACAGACTATAATTCCAAAGAAATTTACATAATGATTCACAATTTAGGAACAAAGAAAAGGGAGTTTCTTATGACATTAAATGGTCCCACCGGCGTTTCCCAGCAAGAATACCAAAAGTGGCTCAACCAGCCAGATTGCGACCATCCTTATGAGTGCACACCCTATTAAAACATTTTTCATCTAAGGATTTATCCTTTCCAAAAATTCCTTCTCCATAAAATGCAGCCTTCCCGGAATGATGAGAACAGCGGGCGGGCCCAAATCAGAAGCCAAAAGCTCTCCTGCTCCCCTGTAAAGGATTTTCCGACTTTCCGAGCCGAGGCAGGAGCAGGCAACTATCTTCTGCTCGGAGATTATTTTCTTCTTCACCGATTTCTCAATGCCCAAAAGGATTTCCACACCCTGAGCAACCCCCATTCCTATGTCCAAAAGGACAAGGGTGTGCAACCCGAGTTTCCTGTTCTCGATAATATTGTCGGCAAAAGAGCTTGGGTGGAAGTTTTCCTGCGGCGAAGGTATGCTAACAGTCTTCCCAAAATTGTAAATGGATAATCCACACTCCGCAACAGCGGTGAAAATGGAAGAGGAATGGATTATTTTGACAGGAATTCCCAATTCTTTAGCCTCACAAACAACGGACAAGTGCGTGGTTGCCGAAAGCGGGTCGCCGGGAACGAGAACCGCTATGTCCCTGTTTTTTGCCTTATCAACTAAACTAAAAGATTTCTCCTCCAAGTCCCTTCTCTCCAAAACCCTTATCTTCTTTCCTATTATTTTCTCAAGATTTTTGAGAGAGCCTCCCCACTTTGCAGTGTAAAGCTCGGCAAACACCTCTTTTGATTTTTTGCAGTATTCGATACCTTTAAGCGAGATGTCCGTCTCGTCCCATATTCCGAGTCCTATTAAGTAGAGCATATAAAATTTCAGTCATGAGGAGTTATAAATCCCCATATCAGAACAGGTGGAAAATCCTTCCGATGGGGTTTTTTCTGGGCCTTGCAGCAGACTTTGTTATAATTCTGTTATTTATGCAACCGATGTCAGGGGCGTCCAGTTCACCGAAATATGCATAAGCCCTTGCCCTGCAACCACCGCAAACGAACTTGTTCTCACAGACACCACAATGCCCTTTCAATGAGGAGCGGTCCCTTAATTTTTGCAATACAGGCGAATTGTGCCATATTTCTTCAATGGAAGACTCCCTTATGTTGCCAACTTTTATTGGAAGAAAAACGCAAGGCTGAACATCACCTGTCGGCTCTATGGAACAGTAAAGCCTTCCTGCCCCGCAGCCACCTATGAACTCGCAAAGCTCGTCGTATTTCCCTACGATGTCCCTGTGGAAGAAGTGTGTTGGGATAGAGGAACCGTTGTTGACGCAAACCCTTCCCAGTTGTGGGGCGGTTGTCATAACATAAGGCGGTCCTGAATTCATCTTGCTGTAAACGAAATCCAGCATTTTTTCCCTCTCTTCAGGGGACAAATCAAGTTTCTGGTTTTCCTTTCCCCTTCCGGAAGGGACAAAGTTGAAAAAAACGAGCATTTTCACCTTCAATGACCTGGCAAGCTCATATATTTCGCCCATCTCGTGAAAGTTGTTTTTGGTTATGGTTGTCGCTATGCAGGTGTAGTTTCCTGCCTTCACGGAATTCCTTATTCCCCTTATTGTAAGATTGAAAACTCCCGGTATACCCCTGAAAGAATCGTGCGTTCTCTCGTTTGCGCCATCAAGGCTTATCTCCACATAGTCCACACATTCCTTGAGTCTTTTTGCAACATCCCTTGTTATCAGTGTCCCGTTGGTTGCTACTGATACATAGAGACCTTTCTCTCTTGCGTAAGAGGCAACCTCAAAGAAGTCCCTTCTCATCAATGGCTCCCCGCCTGCGAATGAAAGAGCAACCACCCCTGCCTCGCAAAGCTCATCAACAACTTTTTTTGCCTCTTCTGTGGAAAGCTCCTCATCAAGCCTCTTTCCGGCATTAATGTAACAGTGCCTGCATTTTAGGTTACACAAGTGTGTCCAGTCCCAGACCACCATAAATGGCGCGATTGTTGTCTGGGGCTTTTTTACACCATAAAACGCTATGCCCCTTATAACGTTTATCAGTCCCCTCATCAGCGTTTGGTTAGAAAAAGTCCTTTTCATCTCCTCCTCCGAAAGACCGAAAGCGTTTCCTGCCCTTCTGAGAACAATTGAGCCCAGCGCGTAATGGAAGGCGCAGGTCGGGCATAATTTTATCTCTTCGCCTGCATACTTCCTGAGAATGAGCTCAAGCCTTTTCCCGCACTTTTCGCAGTCAATTGATAGTGATTTCAGAAAAAGCCTTGACAGCGGGTTGTTAAGCCACATTTCCACGCTTTTGACAAGAAACCTTGCAGGATTTCTCTCTTTGGCAGACTGAAAACTAAGCAAATACCTCCCATTTGCTTCCGTATTGCGGCTTTTTTCCCTCATTCCAACCACCTACCGAAGCATTTTCTTGCAATAAACCCACCATAACGGGTTTAATTATCCAAAAGTTATTTATAAGTTTTTTGGTATTCACGAGGCAGAGAAGCCAATTCTTTTTAACCTCGCTAAACAATCATATTTTTATGAACCCTCTTCAGGTTTACAGGAGGTTGTTGAAGGAATTCGGCCCGCAGGGATGGTGGCCTGTGCAGAACGGCTTCTCACCTCCCGAATGGGAGGTTTGCGTGGGAGCTGTGCTGACACAAAACACCAATTGGGGAAATGTTGAGAAGGCGCTCAAGAACCTAAAAGAAGCCGGCGTAAATTCACCGCAAAAAACACTTTCCGAAAGGAACCACGTGCTGAAAAACCTGATAAGGCCGTCTGGATACTACACGCAGAAGGCGCACAGGCTGAAAGAACTTGCGAGGTTCGTTTCACAGTTTGAGGGGGAGAGGGATTTCCTGAAGGGAGTGGACAGGAATGACCTGCTTCTCATAAATGGAATAGGTCCTGAAACAGCGGATTCTATACTTCTATATGCCGCAAACCGCAAGTTCTTTGTGGTGGACGCCTACACCAAAAGGATATTCTCAAGAATGGGTATGATAGGCGATGACTGGGGGTATGAGAAGGTAAGGCATTTTTTCGAGAAAAATCTCCCGAAGGACGTTGATGTGTACAAGGAGTTTCACGCCCTGATAGTGAAGCTGGGAAAGGAGAAGTGCAAAAAAGTCCCGAAATGCGACTCCTGCCCGCTTTCCGATGCGTGCAGATATCCGAGAAGAAGGAAAAGGAGAATTTAAAGCTTTTTTTCTTTTTGAAATAATATGGCACAAAAAAGCCTGTCAGAAATATCAGGGGTTCCAGAACCCGAAAGCAGGGATTTTGTGCTCCAAAGGTCAAGGGAGCTTGCCAGAAGATACATCCACAAATGTCAACGAAGACTCACAGGAGAGCCTTTCATAAGGCATCCTGAAAGGCTTGAAAAGCTTGTTTGCAGCGTCCTGAAAGAAACAGAACTCAAAATCCCCGCAAGGGCATCGGCGCTTGTTCACGAATGCTCTGAAGACAGCAACATACAGGTTTTTGGGGAAGAACCTTGCCTGAGCAATTTTTACAAGAATGTTGAAAATGATGGAAAGAGCATTTGTTACATAGTTGACAAGCTCACCCACAAAAAGGATATAAGATATATTGTGTATATGTACAGGCTCTTCAGGCTTGCGCCTTCCGGAAAGGAAAGGGATCTTGATTTGCTAACCCTTATCATCAAGATGCTTGACAGATATGAAAACACAAACCCGAAAGACAGGATCAATAAGGACTATTATGTTGATGAGTTCAGGGAGTTCAAAAAACAGGGAAGGGAACGGGAGCTTTTGAAAAAATACAACATAAGGAACTCCAACAGAAGACTGAGCGAGAGGGAATTCCTGGATTTGCTGGGAGAGAAGCTTGTGAGAAAGCTTCTCGTAAACGCAATTGACAACACGGGTCCTTATTTGCCAAAAATAGAATACTCATATCCCTATCTTTGGGCAGCGGAAAAGGTATTTTCCGAAGAGCTGACAGAGGAAGACAGGAGGCTTTTTTACCCTGATGTGGTGAACGAGATAATGGACGAGTGCAAACACAACTCCGAAGCCATAATAAGAAAATACAGGGACAGGTTCAGGATGGAGTGGATTTCTGACTTGGGCTACTTCAGGAAATGACTAACGGCTGTGCTTTTTTATAGCGGAGTCTATGCTCTTTCTTTCCAGAATCACATCAGTAAGTATGTTGTTTTTAACTCTGCGTTCGGTTATGTTATTTTTTCTTAATTTTGAGTTAATCCTGTTTATTGTCTGCCTTACCTGTTTGTAGGCATAGATTCCTGAAACAAGGGCGTCCCTCTCGTGCCTGTTCTGCCAGACCCTGCCATTTGAGTTGAGATATTCCTTCGCTATCTCGTGCTTTTCCTTTCTTGAGAATGTCTCTCCTGGCTGTATAAGCCTTGCTGAAAAGCTAGTGGCTATCCTTTCGACACCCTTTGGTGCAGGGTTTATGTCAGTGGAAATTATTATCGGATTTCCCTCCTCTGAAACAATCCTTGAGATGTCTGACCTTGAGAGGTTTTTCCCGCTCTTAATAAGAAGAAGCTTTCCGTCAAGGTCAAAAACAGCGATTCCGGTTGTGGTTCCAGGATCTATACCGACTATAACAGGCTTTCCGTCCCTCATTCAGATTAAAATATAAATCGCAACTTTATATGATTATTGGAAGGAGAGCAAAATTATGAAATACCCGGATTCTGTTTTGACAAAAAACAGGAAGGGAGAGACAGAAGTGAGGCTTTTGATAGACAGGGGAAAGTTCACAAGGTACACTTACATTTATCCGGACGGGAAGCCTGCGGAAGGTGGAAAGATAAGCGTGATTCTGACAAACGAGAAGGGTGAGCGTACCCATTATTTCCTGATTCCCACAAAAGGGGGAAGGTATTTGGCAATAATTCCAAAAGAAGAAAAAGAATTCCGCAAGGTGTGGGACCCTAAGCAGATGAAGGAGGTCGGGGTTTGATTTTTCCTTTCAGTCCAATATTTTATATGGTGCAACCATTTTCCGTAATTTATCACTGTTTCTCTCCATAGAAGCAATAGATTTTTTTAAAGTTTCAGGTTCATCCCTCAAGAAATCATACAACCCATAAACAGCTTTCCTTCTTTGTTCTTCTGAAAGGCTTCTGTAATCAAACAGTTCTCTTAACATCCAAGCCATTTTCTTCCTTTTTAGCTGGGGTGTTGTCCCCAGCAAGAAAGATTCATTATAATCAATATCCAAACTATACAGAAATTGAACATTTGCTTCTATTGTTTGTGGATTGGTTCCTAAAAGTTGTGGCTGGTTTGTCAATAGCTCCCTGCCGGATTTTCTATCTTTGTAATCCTGTCTCAATAATCCAACATGATGATGATAGTTTCTCTCAATGGTTTCAGGATTTCTTCCAAGCAAATGTGCTTGTTTGCTATCTTCTCATCACTCAATCCAAGAGCTGACAATCTCTTATAGTTTCTCTCAATGGTTTCAGGATTCCTTCCAAGCAAATGTGCTAATGTTGCTATCTTATCATCACTTAGACTTTTTTCTTTTAGAAATCTATAAACCTCTCTAATAGACTCTTCAGTAGCTTTGGGACTATCTAAAACCCAACGTATTGAAAATTGATCAATTTCAATTCCTGGAAGCAATTCACTTAATAAATTATCCAAATTTTCTCTGTCCATTCTTTATAAAAGAATCCAAAGTTTTATAAAGATTTCGTTTTGTTACTACTATTAAGTTTATATTATTATTAAAATTTTGCTTTTCTACATAGGGCCAACAATCAAATTCCCTTCGGGAAATGTAACAGGCATTGATCGACTATATCGTTTATATATTGCTCTTATCAAAAATCATCCAATCGGTTAGTGCCGATGCCATGCAAAAGAAATAAAATGAGGTACTAGTCCTCTTCCCCTTCTTCCTTCATATCCGTTATTCCCTTTCTCTGCTTTATCTGGGAAATGACTTTGGGTTCTAGCTCCTTCGGCAATGGCTCGTAAACTATGTCTATAAGCCAGTAGAAGCCCTTGCCCCCTGTCGAGGACTTAAGCGAGGAATTGAATCCGAACATATCGGCAACAGGAAGCTTTGCCTTTATTATGGTCGTTCCCCTTTCCTCATTCATCTCTATAATCTGACCGCGCCTGTTGTTAATCTCTTTCATTGCCCCACTCAGCTCTTCTGTGGGGACATCAATCCTTATTATTTGCTTTGGTTCAAGGATGTAAGCCTTTCCCGCGATCATTGCCTGCCTTATCGCCCTCCTGACTGCAGGTATGACCTGCGCCGGACCCCTGTGAATGGCATCCTCGTGAAGCTTTGCGTCAACAAGCATAACCTTTACACCTGAACAGGGCTCCCTGGCAAGAGGACCTTCGTCCATTGCCTCCTTGAATGCCTGCTTCACCATCTCCATTATTTCAAGTATCGCGTGAACTCCGTGCGTAGCGTCTATGAGAATGTTCCTGTTGTATATCATCTTGATTTTCCTTATCTCGTCCCTGTCCATTCCGTATTTCACAAGCGTGTCAACAAGCTCGACATCCTTCTTCTTTATTTCCGTGTCCCCTATCTCTCCCCTAACCATTGCCTCGTAAACCTCCTTCTCCAGCGGAGCGGTTATCAGGTAGAACCTGTTGTGCTTGTTTGGCGACTTTCCCTCTATGGCTTCCGGCGTTACCGATTTCACGCCTTCCCTGTATATCACAATCGGAGGTGAGATTTCAACCTCTATTCCCTCGTCCTTCAGCTTGTTCTCTATCTTTGCGTTTATGTGAAGCTCCCCCAAACCAGAAACCAGGTATTCCCCTGTCTCCTCGTTTATCTTTATCTGCAAAGTGGGATCTTCCCTGCTGGTTTTTTTAAGGAATTCTATAAGCTTTGAAAGGTCTTTGGGGTGTTTGGGCTCTATTGCCTTGGTTACAACAGGCTCGAATATGTGCTTTATTGCCTCAAAGCCCGTTATTGGATTGTCGGGATTGCATATTGTTTCTCCTGAGGAGGCTTCCTTCAGTCCCACTATTCCGACAATGTTTCCCGCGAGAACCTCATCCATCTGTATTCTCTGCTGCCCCTTGTATATGGAAACCTGCTGAACCCTCTCTGCCTTGAACCTGCTCACCAAATAAACCTCCTGCCCTTTCTCTATTTTTCCAGAGAATATCCTTACAGTGGCAACATATCCTGCGTGGGGGTCAGGGTAAATCTTTGTCACAATACCCGCCAACTTGCCGTCAGGATTGCAGTTCAACATGTCCTTACCAACATCAGAATCAATATCCCCTGGCCATATCTTTGGAATCCTGTATTTCTGCGCTACAAGCGGGTTCGGAAGGTGCTGGATTACCATATCCAGAACAACGGCGTGAAGAGGGGTTTTTTCCGAAAGCTCCTTTTCCCTGTCGCTTTGGGTCATCTCTATTATTTCCTTGAACGTTATTCCCTTCTTCTGCATGACAGGGATTGATATTGCCCATTTCTTTGTTGCCGAACCGAAAGCCACAGAACCGTTGTTTACGTTCACAGTCCACTTGTCCTTGTACTCTTCCTCAGCGAATTTATGGATAAGCATATTGACCTCTGTTATTATGTTCTTGAACCTTTCCTGCATCTGCTCAGGTGTTAGCTTCAATTCTTTTATCAGCCTGTCAACCTTGTTGATGAAAAGCACTGGCCTTACCCTCTCTTTCAGGGCCTGCCTGACAACTGTCTCTGTCTGCGGCATAACCCCCTCAACAGCATCAGAAACAACTATAACCCCGTCCACTGCCCTCATCGCCCTCGTCACATCTCCACCAAAATCCACGTGACCAGGCGTGTCAATCAGGTTTATCAGGTAATCCATTCCCTGATATTCGTGCACCATTGATGCATTGGCTGCGTAAATGGTTATTCCCCTCTCCTGCTCTTGCTTGTCAAAGTCCATAACGAGCTGCTTTCCAGCGAGCTCCTGCGAAATCATACCAGCGCCTGCCAGGAGGTTGTCCGAAAGCGTGGTTTTCCCGTGGTCTATGTGGGCAACTATACCTATGTTTCTTATGTGCTCCGGCTTGCGCATGAGCTCCTTCACTACCTGAGTAATCTCCTTTGCCATCTTTCACCTTTTACGGAATTCCAACCAGAAAAAGCGTTGGTTGGCTTAATAATTCTGAATTGACAGATAATATGAGCATACTGATATATAAGTGTTTCCGTTGTCAGTCCCTCTTCTGCATAGCGTCCACCACTCTCTGTATCGCAAGCATATATGCTGCTGTCCTCATCGTGACCTTGTATTTTTCCATTATCGAAATAACATTCTGAAAGGCCTTTGTTAGAACAGAGTCCATTTTCTGGTTTACCTCTTCCTCTGACCAGAAGTAGGACTGAAGATCCTGCACCCATTCAAAATAGCTAACAACAACCCCGCCTGCGTTTGCCAACACATCCGGTACAACAACTACCCCTTTCTTTGTTAAAATCCTTTCTGCCTCCGGTGTCGTGGGACCGTTTGCCCCTTCCAATATTATTTTTGCCTTTATCCTGCTTGCGTTCTCGCCTGTTATCTGGTTTTCCAGCGCGCAGGGTAGCAGAAGGTCGCACTTTAACTCAAGAAGTTGTTTGTTGGTTATAGTTTTCGTTCCCTTCAAACCGACAACAGAGCCTGTTTTAGCCTTGTGTCCTTCAACTTCATCCGGGTCAAGCCCTGCCTCGCTGTATATTCCACCTTTGGAGTCGCTTACTGCTATAACCTTCACTCCCATCTCGTGAAGCCTTTTTGAAACCACGCTTCCCAGGTTGCCGTAGCCCTGCACAACAGCGGTTGTTTTTGTAGGATCCATCTTGTAGTATTTCATCACTTCCCTTGTTATGAAGGAAAGACCGCATCCTGTCGCGCAATCCCTTCCAAACGAGCCTCCAAGAGAGGGCGGCTTTCCTGTAACTATCCCGAAAACATTGTGCCTCCTTTCCCTGCTGTATTCGTCCATTATCCAAGCCATAACCTGCGCGTCGGTGTAAACATCCGGAGCGGGAATGTCCTTCATAGGACCTATGAAATCCCCAAGCGCCCTTACATATGCCCGGGTCATGTTTTCAAGCTCTATCCTTGACATTTTTTTGGGGTCGCAAACAACTCCTCCCTTTGCCCCGCCGAATGGTATTCCTGTAATTGCACACTTCCAAGTCATCCACATGGCGAGAGCCTTTACCTCATCCATATTGACATCAGGGTGGTATCTTATTCCACCCTTGTAAGGACCTCTTGAATCATTATGGTGGACCCTGTAGCCCTTGAAAACCTGAATGCCTTTTTCTGTATGCACAGAAAATGTTACTTCTAAAACTTCCTTTGGCTCTTTCAGTATCTCATACCATTCCTTTGGAAGGTTCATCCTGTCAAATGCCTCTTTCAGCTGTATCTGGGCATTCAAAAATGGGTTGTCCTTTTTTGGTTTTTTCCTTTCCATAATATCACTTATTTACCTTTAAGATACCTGAAAATAGAATTGGCGGCAATGCCACCCTCTGCGACAGCGGTTATTATCTGCTTGAAGTTGTTGCAGGCGTTGGTTATGTCCCCTACTGCAAAAATCCCTGGCACGTTTGTTGACATATCCTCCCTTACCTTTATGTACCCTTCCTCTGTGGTCTCAACGCCAAGTTCTTTAAGTATAACAGTCGAAGGAACAGAGCCTATCTCTATAAAAAGACCATCTATCTTTAGCTCTTTCTGTTTCCCTTCTGTGTCAAGAATCACTGACTCGAGCCTTTCCCTTCCTTTCAATTCCCTTACAACTGTCTTGTAAATTATCTCTATTTTCCTGTTTTCGGCTATCCTCTTCTTTGTTATAGGCTCTGCCCTCAAATCCTCCTTTCTGTATATAATATATACCTTACTTGCGTGCTCCGCGAGCATAAGTGCTGTTGTTCCTGCGGAATCGCTGCCTCCCACTACACCAACAACCTTTCCCTTGTAGAAAGCGGCATCGCAGGACGCGCAATAAGAGACTCCTTTCCCAAGAAACTTCTCTTCGTTCGGGAGTTCAAGCTTCCTCTTCTGCGTGCCAAGGGCAACGACAACTGACCTTGAAGAATATTTTTTCCTGTCGGCTGTCCCCACCTCAAAGCCTGACTTGGATTTTTTGACAGAAACTATGTCAGTCCCGAGAACCACCTTAACCCCAAGAGACTCGACATGCTCCCTGAACTTTTGGGAAAGCTCAACCCCGGATATAGACTTGAAGCCGAGGTAATTCTCAACCCTGTGTGCCTCTGCTGCCATTCCGCCCAGTATTTTTCCTATTACCAGTGTTTTCAGGTTGTATCTTGCGCAGTAAACCGCTGTTCCCATACCCCCTGGGCCTGCTCCTAGAACCACAACATCATACCTTTCCATCAAATCAGCAATAATTATTTAGGTTTGCCGTGTTTATATTTTTGAAGGGCTGGAGGTTCGGAGACTGTTAAAATGTTTTGAGCAAGAATCCTATGGCTTCAGCCATCAGATGAATTGCGACTCATAGCCAGCTCTATTTCCCGTTTCTGAACCAAATAATAAATGGATGGTGACAACATGAATTCATTCAGCCATAGCTGTGGAGACTCAACCTACCACAGAATGAGAATGACGACTTGGTTAACTGTTTCAAGTCGTCTATCGATTTGATGGATAACCAAATGCAGATATAAAATATTGAGGAACCGCGGACACAAATACCTGTGCAGGATATCCTTATGAATGTTGCCAAGAGACATAGAATGGGAGTGGTAAGCCTTGCGATAGGAGACTACCCAGTTCACATTTTTATAAAACTACAACCCACGTTATCGGTCTGCAAGGCATTCCCTCGCAAGTGATCTCTTCTTATGTCCTTTTTAGGGCAATCACCAACTTCAGGAAAAGACATCCACGCGGCCATTTGTGGGCTATCGGCGGCGGGTTCAGGAGTGTTGGTGACGTTGAGAAACAGACATTCGTGAATTATGTGAACCGTCAAAACCACCTGACTTTGGGCCAGTTCACATAACCAAAATTCTGCGGGCTTTAGCTCGCAGTCGCACAGTATTTAATGTTTTTTAAAATAAAACAAACAAAATAAAAAGTATGAAATACAAATTACTGACAATCTTGTTTGTGTCAATTCTAATTGTTTTGATTTTGCCAAAGATTTCTCTAGCTGTGACTTATTATGTTGATTTTGA
>JAWCLA010000023.1:0-11977 GCA_039091855.1 Candidatus Aenigmatarchaeota archaeon
AACAAGCTTCACCTGTAATAACGGAAGGCAGGATCCAAACGAGGAAGGAATAGACTGTGGTGGCTCCTGTCCAGAAAGGTGCGGAATTCCATACAACTGGCTCCTTTTAGCTGGAGGGGTTATAATCCTTATATTGACTATTGCGTTTTTGCAATTTAAGGGAGAAGTTAGATCTGTATAACTGGTTCAACCACCGGTCATAATTTTGTATTTATTGGTTAAATAACTTACCGAGTGTATTTTTATGTTTTCTTTTATTTCATTGATTGAATATATTGCATATCTATGTTGGTTCCTTATCAATGGTGTCGCTGTATATGATTGGTAACCATAGTTTAGCAATGAAAGGAATAAAGGAGTGTAAAAAATGAGCCCAACAGGTAGTCCGCATATATCAAAAAGCAGCAATAGTTTTTTTGAAATAAGGCTATGATCATTTAGAAATTCAAATAGTTATATTGGATTCATTCCTCAAGAGTTAAGGTCTTTAAAAAATGGAATACTATGGGTAAATATGATAATTTTGAACTTACAAATGAACTTGCTTATGAGTTAAATAGGTAAATGTATTATCTGTATCAGACATTAGAATGATATTTCCTAATGAGAATCCTCACAAAATCGTAGCTTATAAAGCTTGGAATAGTATTAGAAAGAAAATAATTTTCTATTTTATAATTCAAACATTTAAGCGGGCTGAAACAAGAATTTTGTGTAAGTGAAAATATGATGAAAAGGTTGGAAAATCTTGTTTTGCAGGCGAGAAGGGCAGCAACAGAGATAAGAAACTTTCAGGGTGTGATAAGAGTGATAGCACATTATGATGCTGACGGTATAGCGTCGGCTTCGATAATAGCGTCTGCTCTTTCAAGGGAGGGAAAACCGTTCAGGATTTCTTTTGTAAAGCAGTTGGGTGAAAAAAGGATAAAGGAACTCGCTTTGGAGAAAAATCTGCTGACAATTTTTTCAGACCTTGGGTCAGGACACATAAACCAAATTCAGGAAAGCCTGATTTTCCCAGGAGCGAAAGTGATAGTTCTTGACCACCACCAAATAAAGGGAGAGGTAATGGGGAACAAGGCTTCATCATTTATACATTTAAATCCGCTTTCATTTGGTATAGGCGAGAACCTTTCTGGCGCAGGCGTTGCGTATTTTTTGGCAAGGGAGATTAATCCAGAAAACATCGAGCTTAGCTACCTTGCTGTTGTTGGAGCATTAGGAGATTCCCAAAAAGGCTCGATAGAGGAGAACTGGGGACTTTCTGGTGCAAACAGGGAAATACTTAAAGACGCAAAAAAATCAGGGAAAATTGTTGTGTCAACAGGACTTAGGATATGGGGGAGGCATTCAAGGCCAATCCACAAGGCAATAGAATACTGCACCGACCCTTACATTCCCGGGATATCTGGTTCAGAGTCAGCAAGCGTGCAGTTCCTGAACGAAATCGGGATAAAAATAAAAGACGGGGAAAGGTGGAGAACGCTTTCTGAACTTTCTGTGGAGGAGCAGAAAAGGCTTGCCGACGGCATAATAAAGGAGAGGATAAGGGGAAATTTGGCTGATGCGCACGAGATTTTTGGAGATGTTTACGAGATTCCGTTCCATCCACAGGAATTCAGTAGCGCCGAAGAGTTTGCAACCGTTCTTAATGCCTGTGGCAAGCTTGGAAAGGCTTACATTGGGCTTTCAATGTGCATGGGCAATCCTGAATCCTTTGAGGAGGCAAAATCGCTGCTCTCTGCTTACAGGAAGGATATAGGAAAAGCAATAAGCTGGATTAACCAGAACAGTTATGCAATAAAATCAACAGAAAAATGCGTTTATATACTTGCCGGAAAACAGGTTTCGGAGCACATAGTTTCAAACCTCGTATCCATGTTAAGCAGGTCTTTCCTGCCAAAGGAAAAGCCTGTTTTTGCTTTCGCGGAAACCGAGGATGGTAACATAAAGGTCAGTGCAAGGGCACACGACACGCTGGTGGAAAACGGACTTAGTATGGAAGCCATTGTTTCGGAGGTTGCCTGTAAACTCGGCGGTGAGGGTGGAGGACACAAGGGAGCGGCAGGGGCAACCATACCGAGGGATTCGCAGGATTTTTTCATATCTTATGTGGAACAACTTATAGGAAATGATGGAAATGCTGAAAAAGAAACGAAGGGTTGTTTTTCGGTAAATATTCCTGAAGTGCAAAGCAATTTAAATATTCCAGAACAACAAACATTAGCAAACCCTTTGGGCAATGGGCTGATAAGCCACAGCCAAACAGAAAAATCAGGGGTTTTTTATGGGACAGCAAAGGCCGAAAGAAGTGAAGGAGAAGGAGGAGAAAAAGGAGGCTCCAAAGAGGGAAGAGAAGCCCCAACCAAAAAAGTGGAAGGGAAAGGACTGGTTCGTTATTTTGGCGCCAAAGATGTTCGGGGAAACGCAGCTGGCTGAAACTCCCACCACCGACCCAGCAATGCTTTTGGGAAGAAGTGTTGAGGTTTCTGTTTCCGAACTACTAAACCAGCCTGCCAAGTACTATATGAAAATTCTCTTCAAGATAATAGATGTTGACTCAAGGAATGCCTACACGAGGTTCAATGGCTATTTGGCATCAAGGGAATACATTTACAGGATGGTGAGAAAGAGGAGCCAGAAGGTTGAATGCATAGACAACTTTGACACGAGAGATGGCTGGAAGTTGCAGATAACATCTGTCGCTATCCTGAACAGGAACACAGAGTCGGAGATACAGAAAAAAATGAGGGAAGTAGTAAGAAAGCACATATCCGAAACGCTCAAAAAGTCAGGCACGGATGAGCTTATGAAAAAAATCATTGAAGGCTCCATACAAAAGGAGATAAGGAAGATGGGAAACAAGATTTACCCCGTAAGGTTCTTTGACATAGCAAAGATTGAGGTACTAAAGGCGCCTGAAGCCAAGTGAATGCTTATTTTTATTTCACGCAGTCTAATTAGTAATTTATGGGAATCTCGGAATACCTTAGGTCCGTCGGGATGGAATTCAGGGAAGAGAAGGGAGAGGCTTGGATTTATCTTGAACCGAGAAACCTTCACCACGTTCTTTCTCAGTTGAAAGGTATGGGATTCACAAGGGTTTCCGCCATATCAGGAACTGATGAAGGGAAGTCCATCACTCTGATTTACCACCTGTTCTCTGAAAAATACTATGTAAATATAAAAGTCCCTGTCCAGAAAAAAAGCCCCGAGATAGAGACAATCACGGGGATTTATCCGGGAGCGAGCCTTTTCGAGAGGGAGGTTCACGAGATGCTGGGTGTGTTTTTCAAGGGGCATCCCAATATGGAAATGCTTTTTCTGAATGAGGATTCTCCTGTCAATCCGTTAAGAAAGGACCAACAAAAATGAGGTTTTTTATTTTGCCTCAACAGGCCTTGCCTTTTGTATAAGGTGGCATCCGTCCTGGAAGATGCGACGGTCATATCCCTGAACCCTTGCCGCCCTCTCTATGTTCGCTGCTGTGAGCCCCACCTCCTCCTTGTCAATTCCTGTCACTATTATCTCATCCTTTGACAGCTCAACTTTCGTGTTGCCCACTATATCCGCTTCCCTGTTCTTCCTCTCGCCGAGAAAGTTTCCGATTATAACTTTTTTTCCCTCCACGCTGATTTTTATCGGGAAGTGCGAGTATATCACCTTCAGCCTTGCCTCCCAGCCAGATGAAACACCTGTGCACATGTTCTTGAAGTGGGCTGCCCATGTCCCAACAATCGCCCTGTCCTTTTTTCTTTCCGAATCAGTTGAGAATATTACATTACCCTCCCTTATCTGGATTTTTGCGTTGGGATGGGAAAAAGCCCTTCTAAGCTCTCCCTTTGGCCCTTTAACAATCAATGAACTTCCATCTTCGCTCATCCTGACATCAATACCTTCAGGTATCTGCACAACCCTTTCAGGCATATTGCTTCACCTTTTAAGGATTAAAATTTTGAGAATAGTTTATAAAAGCTTGCGCTACTTCTTTGACTTTTTGGCCTTTGCTGCCTTTTTCCTTGGCTTCTCCTTTTCCTTCTTCTTGGCTGGCTTTTTAGCTTTCTTCGGTTTCTCTTCCTTAGGCTTCTCCTCTTCCTTTGGCTCTTCTGTTACAATACCTTCTGGGATTCTTCCTATAAGCTCAAATGCACCTGTTCCTATAGGTGCCACCTGATTCAGGATTATGTTCTCTATTGCTCCTTTAAGATGGTCTTTCTCCCCTCTCACTGACGCTGAAACAAGGTGCTTCTTTGTTTCCTCAAATGATGCCCTGACCAAGACAGAAGGCTTCTGCCCTGATATTCCGTATCTTCCTATTGCCTTTATCTCCCCGTCAACTGTCATAAGGTCTGCAAGAAGCATTATGTATCTTATGTCAACACCAAGCCCCTGCTCCTCCATTGTGTATTGGGCCTGTTTTATTATTGCTGTTCTTGCTGCCTCTATGCCAAGAACGTCATACATCTCGAATATGTTGTTGCAGTAGGTTCTCGTGTAGTCCACTCCCTTTATATCGAAGACCTGCTTTAGGTTTGAGCCTAGTGTTGTTATCACCCATTCCTCGTCCTCCTTTGTAACTACTACCTGCGAAACCCCCTTTATTCCCTTTATGTGTGTCTCAAGAAGGCTGTATTTCATCTTGTAAAGCGAGCGTATGTCAAGGTTCCTGGATTTTACAACAAGGTTCCCGTCTTCCACAGAAATGTCAGCGCTCCTTATCTTTATTTTCTTTGCGAGGCTTTCAGGTTCTATGTTCAGTTCCTTCATCTTTGGTAAGTTCAGCCTGCACTTTATCCACATGTCGGTTAGGTCTATAATTGTGGACGTAACAACATCCTTCAGCTTGACCTCCTTTATCTGCTCAGCTATTCTTTTTACCTCTTCGACTGACTGGTGATCCCTGTCAATATAAACAGTCATAGTTGGCGTGCGCGGCTCCCTTCTGGCATCGAATATTTCTATCATCCTTGGAAGCCCAAGAGTGACCTGAATTCCTGCCGTTCCTGCAAAGTGGTAGGTACGCATTGTCATCTGGGTGGCCGGTTCGGAAAGCGACTGGGCTGTGACCACGCCTATCGGTTCCTCAGGCTCATAGGTGACTTTTTGGTATATGGTTTTAACCATTTCCAGAATCCTCTCTTGCTCCTCCTGAGAAAGCCTGTGCTTCTCAAAATATTCTCTTAGTTCCTGTCTTATAACAGGCGGCAATGAGTCCATACAATCTCCTTCATAAAATTACACAATGAATTCCTTCCAGTTGACCTTTCCTGAATCAGACTTGGACGGGTCAACGCCATCCTCCCCTGCAACAAACTGTATAATCTGGTTGTTTGAGTTTCTCACGCTCCTGTCGTGAGCTACCTTAAGATCCTGCAAGGCGTTTATCAGCCTTCTTTGCATGTATCCGGACTTCCTTGTCCTGAGCGACTTGTCCATAAGCCCTTCCCTGCCATTCATTATGTTCCAGAAAAGCTCGAAAGGGTTCAGCCCGTCCTTGAAACCCCTTGAAACAAAACCGTGGGACATTGGTGAAAGGTCGCCCGGGACTATGTGAGGAAGCGTCCTGTTTAGGTATCCTCTCTTTATCCTCTTGCCGAGTATTGTTTCCTGCCCGACAACTGCAGCCATCTGCGTTGTGTTTATCATAGAGCCCTTTGCTCCGGATTTTGCCATAACTATTATGTCGCTTGCCTTAATGTGCTCTGAAACTATGTCACTCACCCTGCTGACGCCTGAGGCAAGGGCATTCATTATCTGTGCCTCAAGAGAAGCCTCTGCTGTCATGCCGGGAAGTATCTTCAATTCGTTCCTTCTGAACTTCTGTATGAGAAGGTTTGCCTCCCTTTCAGAGGTTTTAATTTCCTCTTGTATACTTTTCCTTATCTGTGGGTCAATGTCAAGGTCGGAAATTCCCATAGAGAATCCCCTTCGCATAATGAATGCTATTCCTAGTCTTCCGCATTTGTCTATGAAGTTCTTGACCTCTTCCTTGTCAGCATAAATACCGTCAATCTTGCTGATTATCTTTCCCTTGAAGGCGCCAACGCCCTTTGCATCTATCGCGCCTGTTTTAACCTCACCGTCTTTTATTATAACCCAGGCGTCATGCTCGCATGCCGACCTCTTGCATTCCTCGCAATTCTCGCAACAGTTTGCCTTGTATTCTATGTTAAGGCCCTTTGGAAGCAGAAGGGAAAAAACCTCCTTTCCCGTGAATTCCTCCTTTTCAGGAAGCTCTATGTCTATTCCTGCGTCTGCAAAGAGCTGACTAGCATCTTCTCTTGATAAAACCACGCCTTTCCTTGTGAGAAGGAATATTCCTGAAATCTGGTCGAGGTCAAGCCCTACAACAGGCATACCTGATCTCGGCGACCTTATGTTGTGCTTCACGTCCATAAGCATTTCTGCCTCCACTCTTGCTTCCTCTGTCTGCATTGCGTGAAGGTTCATTTCATCCCCGTCGAAATCTGCATTGTAAGGAGGACACACGCTTGGGTTAAGCCTGAAAGTCTTGTAGGGCATAACCTTTACCCTGTGAGCCATCATAGAAACCCTGTGAAGTGAAGGTTGCCTGTTGAAAAGAACTATATCACCATCCATTATTTGTCTGTCAGCAATCCAGTCTTTTGTTATGTTTTCTGCGATGTCCTTCCTGTTTTCCTCTGTTATCTTTATCCTTCTACCGTCAGGTCTAAGGACATAATTAACCTTTCCTGCCCTTATCATCTCCTTTACCTGTTTTAGATTAACGTTTGTGACATACTCCGGTATTGTGAGCTCCTGCGCGATCGTTTCAGGAACTCCCACCTCATTTATCGATATTCTCGGGTCAGGGGATATCACCGTCCTTGCGGAGAAGTTTACCCTCTTTCCGAGAAGGTTTCCCCTTATTCTGCCTTCCTTTGCCTTCAGGCGCTGTATTATCCCCTTTAGCGGCCTTCCTGACCTGTGCCTTGCAAGTGGGACCCCTGTCAACTCGTTGTCAAAATAGGTCGAGATGTGATACTGCACAAGTTCCCACAGGTCGTTAAGTATGAATTCTGGTGCTCCTATGTCTATGTTTTCCTTAAGGGATTGGTTTATTCTTACAAGGTCAACAAGCTTGTGAGTTAGGTCGTCCTCTGACCTTTCACCACCCTCTAATGTGATTGATGGTCTCATAGTGACAGGAGGTATGGGAAACAAGGTCAGTATGAGCCATTCCGGCCTTCCCCCCTTTATTCCTATTGCCTTAAGGTCGCTGTCAGGAATCTTCTCGAACCTCTCCCTTATTTCAAGAGGGGAAAGCTCGCTCTTGTCTTCATAGAAGATGTAAGGCTTGACGAAATTGATTTTTTTCTGCTGTGCATTGCAGTGCGGACACTTGGAAGGTTGCGTAGAGGAGGGTTTCTTTTTTGAAGGGGTTTTCACGTTTACTGTCATTATCCTGCCGCACTTCCTGCAGGTGTGCCTGAGAAGGTAGTAAATAACCTTTGTGTAAAGCACGTGAATAACAGGCTTTGCAAGCTCAAGGTAACCGAAATGCCCGGGACACTCCCCTATCCCACCCCCACAAGTCCTGCAGTGGAATCCTGGGTCTATAACACCCATTCGAAGGTCCATAACACCACCTTCAACAGGATAGCCATCTGCGTCATAAAGGTCTGACGTAACTACTCTTACCCTTGCCATGTTCTTTATCATCTCTGGCGACATAAGGCTGAACTCTATTGACTTTATTCTTGATGACATCGGACTACACCTCTTCTGTTACAATCTTCGGGTATATTATCATAGACTTCATCTCGTCAGCAGTCAGCTTGAACGCGTATGAGGTTTCGACCCACACGATCTCGCTTTCCTTGCAGATTCCGCAGTATGTCTTGTTCTTTACAAAGTCGTGAATTGCAACCAAACCGCATTTCCTGCATATCGGTATTTTTGTGGTGTCTGAGTCGAACCTTTCCTTAAGTGCAAGGGCTGCCCCGTGACCAACAAGGCACTGCTGCTCCATCTCACCTATCCTCAGTCCTCCCCTCTTTGCCCTTCCTTCAGTTGGCTGCTTCGTAAGAAGGGTGACAGGGCCTCTTGACCTTGCGTGAATCTTGTTTGCAACCATATGGTCAAGCTTCATATAGTAGGAAATTCCTGTGAATATCAGGGCCTCATACTTTCTCCCTGTCCTTCCATCATAAAGCGTTTCCTTTCCGTCATCCCTGAAACCCATTTTTCTCATCGCCTTTCTTATTTCTCCCTCCTTCATATGCCTGAATGCAGAAGCGTCAATTTTCCTGCCTGATTGGCTTGCCATCTTTCCAGCAAGCATTTCAAGAAGCTGTCCAACCGTCATTCTCGAAGGTATGGCGTGGGGATTGAATACTATGTCAGGAACTATGCCGCTTGATGTGAACGGCATATCCTCATGAGGAACAAGAAGGCTTATTACACCCTTTTGCCCGTGTCTTGATGCAAACTTGTCCCCAAGTTCAGGAATCCTGTTGTCCCTTATAACCACCTTGAAAAGCTGGTTGGCATCTGTTGTCTCGGAGATTATAACCTTGTCAACAACACCCCGCTCCCCGTGCCTTACTGTTATTGATGTTTCCCTCTTGTTTTCTATGTCGCTGACGAACTCCTCTCCTGAAAGGAACCTTAAAGGAGAGATTTTGCCTATAAGAACGGAGTCAGACTCCACGGGCGTCTCAGGGTTTATTATACCGTCTTCCCCTATGTCCTTGTAGGCAGAGTCTCCCCTGAAACCCTTTATTGCAGGGTCAGGTATCGCAATCTCGTCTTCCTGTCCTCCCCAGTATTTCTTTTTAAGAGTCTCGTATGTGCGGAAGTAGAAAGACCTGAACATCCCTCTCTCAACAGAGGACTTGTTCATAACGATTGCGTCATTCATATTGTAACCGTCATAGCACATTATCGCAATAACTATGTTTTGGCCTTCTGGATAGATTTCCATAATCCTGCTCGCTTTTGTTGTTATAAGTGGTGATTGGGGATATGCAAGGACGTTGAATTTTGTGTCCACCCTTAGAGGGAAGTTGTTGCACATAAGCCCTATTGACTGACCTACCATCTTTGCGCCGTAGTTTATCCTGTCCCCCCTGTTGTATTCAGGATAAGGTATGAGGTTTGCGGATAAACCTGCCATGCTTATTGGGTCTATTTCAACATGGGTGTGGTCCTTTGTTATTTCATCCTTCCATAGTGCAATGTAGCTGTTTTCCTCCTCCTCTGCATCAAGGTACTCTACTATACCATGTTGTATCAGGTAGTTCCAGTCTATCTTTCCTTCCTTGATTTTTTCAAGAATCTGCTCTGTTATCTTTGGTTTGCCGTTTTCAACAATTATCAGTGGCCTTCTCACCCTTCCGTGTGTGGTGTTTATTCTGACTTCCTGAAGTTGTGGGTAATAGGAAACATTCACCTGGTTTGATATCAGGTTCATCCTTCTTTTTCTCTTTATGCTTTCTACAAGCTCGGGAGCGTTCCTTGTTTCCATAATGAAACTTCCATTGAAGTAAACATCGGCCTTTGCTGAATGTGGAGTTTCATCCTTCGGTTTTTGGGTTTTTACAATTTCAGGCTTCAAATCCATAACAGATTTCATTATCATCTCGTTTTCATTCACGTCAAGACCAGGTGTTATCTCAGCCATAAGTGCAAGGTGCTTTCTCAGTCCTATTGCAGAGCCTTCTGGTGTTTCTGCAGGGCAAATCCTTCCCCACTCTGTTGGATGAATCTGCCTTGCCTTGAAGTGTTCCTGCGTGGAGGTAAGTGGCGAAATGACAGAACGCAGATGGGAAATTGTTTTTACATAAGAACTCCTGTCAAGGCGCTGGGAAACCCCCGTCCTTCCTCCTATCCAGTTTCCTGTCGCAAGAGAGGAAAGAATCTGCTTTGTCACCGCGTTTGCCTCTATTATTCCCTGAATGGATGAGTGCTTCCCCCTTTTTACAAGCTTCTGGTAATTGTAGTTCATCTTTGCAAGCATACCCCATCTTCCGAGAAGTATTGAGCGGAAAAGCTGGCCTAAAAGCTCTCCTGACATCAGCAGCCTCTTGTTTCCATAGTGATCTATGTCATCCTCAGGAATCATGTTTATTCCTAGCATTATCGTCTTTCTCACAACCTTTGCGAGGAATTTTGCCTTCTCAATCCTGTTCTTTGGTTCCTGACCTATGTGAGGAAGAAGATACCTGTCAAGGATTTGGGCTACTCTCTCTTCCTTGTAGTCCTCTGATACCTTCAGCTTCTTTCCGAGAACTTTTATCGCCTCGTCCTTTGTGGCAACATCGGTCTGGTAGAGGTTTATGTAAAGCTCGTTAAGTATTCTTGGCTCGTTAGATATCGCAAAGCATATCTCTTTGTCTGTCTCGAGACCAAGGGATTTCATAAGAATAACTATAGGCAACCTTCTCAGGTTTGCAAATGATATTGTTATCTCACCGTCAGGTCTCCTCTCTATGACATGCCTCTGCCTGAAGCCAGACCTCTCCGAACTTATCCTTACAGAAACCGTGTCCTTTTCTTTCTCAAAAATCGCCTTGTTTGAGGCAATCTCTTCTATCAGAACTAGAACTCTCTCCGTTCCGTTTACTATGAAATACCCTCCCGGGTCGTTTGGGTCTTCTCCCCTTTCTATAAGCTCCTGCTCGCTTAAGCCAAAGGTCGAGCATATGTTTGACCTCACCATAACAGGCATGTTTCCTATGTGAACTGTTTCTGGCTTCTCCTGTATGCCGTTTATTATCGGGGTTATTTCCACATATACAGGAGCGGCATAAGTGAGGTTCCTTATCCTTGCCTCGTTTGGGTATATCTGCCTTGTTGAGCCGTCAGCCTCCTTTATTATCGGCTTTCCGACAGAAACCTTTCCGAACTTAAGCTTAAGGTCGCCGACCTCGGGATTCATTTTTATTGTTCCTATCTCGTCTATTATCTCCTGCATTCCCTGGTCGATGAACCTGTTGAAAGAATCAATCTGGAACTTTACCCAGCCCTTGTCCCTCTCATACAACTCTATCAGAGATTCGAATGACATTTCCCCAGCCCTTATTCTTCAAAGGCCTTTGCCTCAATGGCACATCAGCCTTAACAGTTATATGAGCATTATGATTTCTCTGCAACAATCCTGTAGTAAACAGATTCGCCTGCTGTCTGCGATTTTCTTGTTATCTTTATAAGGTCGCCAGGCTTTGCGCCTATTTTTTTAACTACAGGGTCTGAATCAAGTATCTTAGGAAGCTGTTTTTCAGACACTTTCATTTTTTCCAAAAGCTCCTTCTTTTCCTTCTGCGAGAGAATCTCGTGCTTTGGCACGAGCCTGTGTTTGAGTATGTCTATTTCAGGCATATATATCAGGTTTTAAATGCTTTAAAGTTGTGGGGATTTTATTTCCATGTGCTTTATGAAACCTGAACCAAGGAAGCTTGATTTTATCTTATCAAGCTGCTTGCTTGAATTCGATATGTCAACTATCATATCCCATTCCGCAACCTTTCCCTTTACTATCGACCTTGTCTTGCTCATCAGTATGCTTATTTTGTGCTTTTCAAGCATTTTTGCTATCCCGGCGAGGCTTCCGGGAGAGTCCGTCATCCTTATCTTTATCTCTGCTGTGTTGTTTTTCGTTAGAGGCAACAACCTTGCCTCTGATTTTTCGCTGTTTGGAATTATTATTATTTCCGTTCCCTCCTCTATGTCAAGAATTTCCCTTATGTGAGAAGGTATGAGTATCCTGCCCTTCGAGTCCATTTTTGTTATGTTTACGTTTCGCATAAAGGCATCATTTTTATTATATAAACCTGTTTTAGTCTCCTCGTATGAAATTATGTTTTTATCCAGACGATTTCACCCACTTTTTTCCCACAAAAATAAAACAGAATTATTTAGTGTAATGTATTTAAATAGTTAACGTTTTTGGCTTTGCCAATTTAACTCTGGAAATCTGAGGCATTAGGGATACTTACTGCTCAGATTTACTCGA
>JAWCLA010000024.1:0-11242 GCA_039091855.1 Candidatus Aenigmatarchaeota archaeon
TCCCCTGAATTCGATTCTATAAGAGATTCTATACTAGAATCTACGTAAACAGGCGTTTTACTCAGGATATTCAAAATCTTATCCGGAGAAGTTTCATTCAGGCTTTGTATTAATTCTATCGGGCCTATGCACCCGCTTGGCATTTCATCATATTGGGAATTCTCTATTATTTTGCAAAACATTCTTATATCTTCTTGGCTTATTCCAAGTTCTGAAATAATGTTTCCCGTTGTGTTTTGTATTATATCTGTCATATTTGGAATTCCCCTAAAATTGTAAAGTGCAATAAAAACAAATGCAACAATTAGGATAATGCCTGCAAGTCTTGTAGGTATCATAACCTTACTTACTAAACTCTTTTTTTCCATTTTCCTTTCAAAAGATTTTGCCTTCTCAAGCTTTGCATTCAGTTTTTCGATGGATTTTTCTATTGCTTTAACGTTGTAAAACTTGCTTGATATGAGAAAAACGCAAAGCGTAAGTATAGTGGTTGAAATCATACCAGCTATTATAAAGTTAATTTGAGTAATGCTGAAAATTATTCTGAAAACACCTGTTCCACTCAAAGGTATTATTGCGGACAGTCCGAGCGCACAAAAAAGTGACAGAAAACCAAAACCAAGCCATAACAAGATCTTAACATACAAAGGGAACAGTCCTCTCACGCCCTTAACAATAATCCATCCTGAACTTATAACATAAAAAATGTATATTAATGTCCAAAAAAGGTTTAACAAAGCAAAAATACCGACAACCTCTGCCATAATAACTATTCATTCTTTGCAGTTAAATAATTTATCCCAAAAGAACAATAAAAAACCATGTTTGAAATATGCTCAAGATGCACCAATTGCGGACAGGAATATCCGCTTAAAAATATCATTTTCAGGTGCAAAAAATGCAATTCAACGCTTGAGGTGATTTTTGACTATAGAAAACTGAAAAACTATATCACGAAAGAGAGGCTTCTCCAAAGGCCTTTCATCCATTCCAGATACAAGGAACTTTACCCTGTGAAAAAAATCGTTTCTCTTCAGGAGGGAGGAACTGCCCTTATCAGGTCAAGAAATCTTGAGAAGGAACTTGGTTTGGGGTTTGAGCTTTACTTCAAGTATGAGGCAACAAATCCCACGGGGTCCTTCAAGGACAGGGGCTCGTCAGTGGAGATTGCAAAAGCCCTCGAATTCGGCGCAAAAAAAGCAGTATGCGCGTCAACAGGAAATATGGGTGCCTCTCTGGCAGCATACACAGCGTTGGCAAACATACGATGTTCTGTCATTGTCCCAAAGGACACAGCCTTCACAAAAATAGAGCAGATTCTTGCATACGGGGCAAAGGTTTATCACATAAGCGGTGATTACACAATTGCTGCAAAAACGGCGGAAAGGGTTTTTTTGGAAGGAAAGGCATATCTTTTAGGAGACTACCTTTACAGGAGAGAGGGGACAAAATCGATTGGTTTTGAAATATGTGAACAGTTGCCTGGGGTAGATTATGTTTTCTGCCCCATAGGAAACGGAACGCTGATAACGGCGGTATGGAAGGCATTCAAGGAATTCAAACTTTTTGGTTTTACAAAAACCCTTCCCAAGATGGTTGGGATACAGGCAAAAACATGCAGTCCTGTAGTTAAAGCGTTCAAATACAATTCTGAAATAGTCCCAATAGAAAACCCGCACACAATAGCAGTTGCCATAGAATGTGGAGAACCGATAGACGGAAATGGGGCATTGAAAGCGATGAGGGAGTCAGGAGGGTTTGCAGGGAGCGTTTCGGACAGAGAGATTCTAAAGGCGAGGGAGTTGTTATCAAGAAGGGAAGGGCTTTTTGCTGAGCCTGGGGGTGCAGCAGCCTTCGCTGGTATTATCAAATCCAAGGAAATGATAGAGAAATGGTCAAAGGTTGTTTGTTTGGTGACTGGTCATGGATTGAAGAGCCCGAAAACAGGCGTAAAGGGAAAACCTGTTAATTTAAAATTTAAGGGAATTTAATAAATAGTAGCTTACTTTACCAAAAGCTTTGCCTTCTCAATGTCGTACTTGAAATCAGCAGGCAAAACCCCACGGGATTTGTAGTATTTCGTAAGCCTGCGGATTTTTGACTCCGTGATTTCCAACCCACGCTTTGAAGTGTAATCCTTTTTGTTCTTTTCAAGATGGGCATGAAGGATAACGGCCTTCCTCATAAGGTTGTACATATCCTCGGGTAAGGGGGGATATAAATTATGCTTTTTCATTATTTTCGCTATTTTTTCCTTTATGTTAAGTTCCTTTACCCTTATTGATGGTATTCCGTACTGGTCTCTTAGTATAAGCCCTATCTCAGCAGAAGAATGTCCTTTTTTTGCAAGCTTGACTATTATCTCCTCGACTTCCTGTGGCTTGTACCTGTCCTTCAACCAGGAAGCAGTCTTATGAATTGGCTTTTTGCTTCCAGACTTTCCCTTTTTCCTTGAGTATATTCTTGCCATAACTCGAATATTGTCCACAAAGATTTAAATATGATATTACGCGATTTCCTGCCTGGTAGCAACGGCAACAGAAATCCAGCACAATCCTGCTATAAGGAAAAGCACAAAGGCTATTATTAGCGCGAGGGCATACTGGAATTCAGAAACCCCTATATTAAGTTCCAGGTTCTGGACTATCCAGGTGCCTCCCAGTATAAAAAGTCCTCCCAATATCCATATTAAAACAAGCTTGGCACTCATACTCTTCACTTTAAGTTTTCACTTTCTTGACAATCAATATTTGATTTTTTAGAATAAAAAACAATTACTCAGATTTTTTAATCTCCTTTTTAAAGTCCTCTGCCTTTTTCTCGAGAATCTCTGCAGCCTTTGATATTATATAATCTGGCTTGAGCCCTGAAACAGATTCCACCCTGAATATAATCCTTGTTTCGTCACCCCTTATCTCTATTCCTTTACAGCCTTCAACACACGCCTTGCAAAGGTCGCACTGCATAGGGTCTGATATCACAGGTTTTCCTGCCTTAAATTTTATCAAACCCTTTGGGCATTCTTTCAGGCATTTTTTTGAATCTTTCTCATCCTTAACAACTATCTCAGGATAATACTGGTAATACGCATTTGACGCCTGCCATTTTGAGTGGTTCTTTCCAATACCCATTATGGCAATTGCCTCGAGTTTAAGTCTTTGTCCGCCAAGAAGCTCAACTATCGGGAAATCAGGGCTTAATGGTTTTACATCCTTATTGGAAGATTTCATATCTCCGGAATAAACTATACAAGGTCCTGTCTTGTCAATAACGAAAACAACCTGACACAGAGAGCAACCCTTTCCATTGCATTTGCACGATTCCTTGAAATTGAATTTTTCAGGATTGAAAGAAAGTGGAATCATTCCCAGCCTGTGAGCTATAAACTCATCAAATAATACAGAGCTATTTTCATAAAAATCGACAGTGTCAACAGCCATCGTTGGAACTTCCGAAATCATTATCCTTCTCAAGGCATTTGCAAATGCGGGGGTTGTGCCCTGAATTACGAAATTCAGCTTATCACCTTTTTTTCCAGCAACACTAATTTTCATATCACCACCAATACTATTTATTTTATTTTAAGGCTTTTAATGGAGAAGTGCCTGTTCATTATTTCCCTGACTGCATTTATGTTTTCACCGTTCTTGCCGATTGCTGAAATTCTTTCCTCCTCAGGAATTGTTAAAGTTATTCTTTTGTTGCCTGTTTCTATGATTTTTGCAGAAGGAAAAACGCCTCTCAAAAATGCTTCGGGGGTGTCATAATACCCAAAAACCCTTACAGGCCTTCCAAAAACCTTTCTGAGCTCTCTTATCACTTTGCCGTTTCTTCCTATAACCAAGCCTATTTTTTCTGGACTAACGACAAAGTAGATGCAACCTTCCTTTATAAGGCAGTCTATAGCGTGAACCTCTGTTATTTTCTCAAAGGCTGCTATCATTCTTATTGAATCATTGCTTAATTTAACGGGCATCAGACATCCCCATTTTAGACATATCCTTAATATTAGCCATAATTATTAAAGATGCTAATAATCACTTTTTTATCCCTACAAGCAGAACGCTGAAAGGCTTTCCGCAAGCCTCGCCGAGTTGCAGGGAATTTCCTTCGAACTGCCTTATTGATATGAAAAGATTTTTTGCATAGTATTCCAAGTCCTTTCTTATGGTTTCAGGGCAGTTTGATGCGTAAATAACGCTGTGTATAATCCCTCTTTTGATACCTTTTATAACTGTTCTGCTGCCTATGACGAGCTTTTTTTCCTTTTCAGCCTCTTTTATTTGGTTTAATGATAACATTTTTTACACCTTTAATAAACATAGCCTATTAGCTTTCCGCCTGTACCTAATTTTATAGCATTTCTCTGGTCCATTATACCTTTTGGTGTGGTCACTATAAGGATTCCTGTCCCGCTTGCAGGAAGATACCTTTTTTCCCATTTTATGAATTCCTCCTTCCTTACAGAAAACCTCGGCTTTATTGTGCCACATTTGTTTATTTTTCCCAAAAGACTTACCTTGAAATTTCCACCCTTTCCATCATCAACAAACTCATAATTCCCTATGTAATTATGACTCTTCAAAACATTGAGAACATCCTTTATCACCTTCGATGCAGGAACTGTGCACTCCTTTCTGCCTATTGATTCCATATTCTTCAGTATTGAGAACATATCTGCTAAAGGGTCGTGTTTCATAATATCACATCAGCTGTATTTTTTGAACCCAAGTTTCTCTGCCTCCTCCCTAAAACATTGACGGCAGTATATAAGGCCATATTTCCTTATTATGCCTCCTGTCCTTCCGCATTTCCTGCATCTGTAAACACTTTTACCAAACTTCCTTTTTTGGGGGGCGTTAAATTTCTCAAACCTCGCCAGTTTTACAGGCTTTCTTTCTATCTGCTTTTTAACCCTTTCATAAGTCATAATATCACGCTTGCACTATTTCCACATTAAGATTTTTTCTTGCCCAATCAATCGCTTCCTCCTTTTTTATTCTGTGCGACTTTCCTATCACAGAATGCCTTATCCTCCTTTTTTTTATCCTGAAACCAGGTCTTTCAAGAGTTACCGCCACGTCCATTCCTAGTATTCCAACATCAGGATCATATCTTACGCCAGGAATGTGTATGTATTCCTGAATGCCAAAGGAGAAGTTTCCATTTTCATCAAAACAGGATTCCTTTAACTTGTTGTCAACAGCATGAAGGAGTTTTTTTAGAAGGCTTTTTGCCTCCTCCCCGCGCACGGTTACCTTTACGCCTATCGGCCTGTGCTTTGCAACCCCAAAAGTGCTTCTCTTCTTTGTTATTGTTGTTACGGATTTTTTCCCTGTAACAATTTCTATTATCTTCCTGCATTTCTCAAGCTTTGGTCCTGACTCTCCTGCTCCCATATTAATTGTCACCTTTGCAAGCCTTATCTCTCTCATAGGATTCATATCACTATTCCCCCTTATCTGAATGGTTTTTCTCTTCCTTAGTTCTTATTTCCTGCAAGTTGCCAACCATAATATAGTCTTTTGGTGTTTCTATCTCCTTTCCATCATCAGACTCTATCATTATCATACTCCTCTCCAACATACTTTTCCTTTCTTTTATTTCCTTTATTTTTCCTTTTATACCAATGTTTCTTCCTGATATTATAACCACGGTTTCGCCTTTTTTTAGTGGAAAGTGATGCAGTATCTTTTGGGTAGGAATCTCTATTAACACAGAATCGCCAACCTTATACGGACCTTCCACTAGTATGTTTCTTCCATCGTGGAGGTTCAACTGTTGTTTCTTGCCTTTTAGCGTTTTTTTGCCGATTATCTTGCAAAGCTTAAACCCTGTTTCTGATTTTTTTATTTTCTCAAGCAAAAGGCCTTTTTTCCCAACATTCACCCTGTAACTTATGTCAATTTCTGGTATCTCGATTACGTCCATAAGACCAACAGGAAAGCCTGGTTCTTTCCTCACCTTCTTATCTACCAAAACCTTGCCGGCATTCAATATTTTCTTTACCTCAGCCGAACTTTCAGCAAGTTTCAAAACATCTCTCACCAAAATCCTGAGAGGTATACATCTATATTTTGGGTGAGGACCTGGAACAGGGCTGGTTGCATAAACATTTTCTTTTTTGGGAATTGGCCAGAATTCAGGCATAAAATATCTCTTCATGTGTGCCATAACAATCAACTTCCATCTCCTTTCTTTTTACTGGTTTTCTTCACATCCGATTTTTTTGCATCTTCTTTACTTTCCTTTCTTTCGAAAATCTCCTGCCTTCTCTTGTCATCAAGAGAAAGCTTGGTAATCATAGTGTTTGATGGGTGTATAGGAACCAAAACCTCTGAGCCATCAACCTTTTTCCTTTTAACACCTTCGATATAAATCCTTGATTTTTTAAGGTCAATCCTTTCAACATTTCCCCTGAATCCCTTGAAAGCGCCTCTCATTATCAAAACCTCATCGCCTTTCCTCAAAGGAACAGACCTCTTTCCAAACTTTTCCCTGAGCTCCTTTGATAGATGGGCAGAAATGAACTTTCTCCTTATGTGAAGCGGAGCGTTATATCTATATTTCCTCTGCTTTCTCGGTTGCGTGCTGCTTGCCCATTTAGGCGACCAAAAATTTTTCATTAAACCACTCCGTCAAACAACTAAGCTTGCAATCTTTCCGACAAGCGGAAACCTCTCTACAGCCTCTTTTGCAACAGGTCCTTTTATAAGCGTGCCTTTTGGTTCTCCCTTTTCATTAACTATTACTGCTGCATTGTCCTCAAACGATATCCACATACCATTAGGCCTCCTGTATTCCTTTTTCTGCCTTATTATAACAGCCTTGAATACCTCATGTCTTACCTTTTCATTCCCTTTGAAAACCCTGCATGTTACAAAGCTTCCAACACCTGCATTTGCCCTTGTCCTGTGTTTGCCCTTGAATCCCATTACAGATATTATTTGAAGCTCCTTTGCGCCGCTGTTGTCAGCACATATGACTACAGATCCTATTTGAAGAGGCTTTGTAACCTTTGCGCTTATTGCTTTCATAAACAATCACTCCTTTTCAGAGGAGGAATGTGCTTTTGGCTTTTTCTCCTTAACAGATTTTTTAAAATCCTTTTCAAAGCCAACAACAACACTGTGCTTTGTTTTTGAAAGAGGTCTGCATTCAGCCACAATCACGCTGTCACCTTCCCTGGCTCTTATGCACGGTGGATTATGGGCAGTTATCCTTGATTTTTGCCTCTGGTATCTTTCATATTTAGGAATAAACCTGTGATAGCCCCACTCAACTATTACTGTGTTGTGGGATTTGTCCGACCTGACAACGCCCCTGAAAACCCTTCCCCTTATGCTCAGTTTTCCGTGCCAAGGACATTTTGCGTCATTGCACTTCTTTTCAGGCGGTTTTATAGGTATTCCTATATTCCCCGCTTCTTTCACTTTCGATTTTTTTGACATATATAATCACTAACTCCTAAAAACAGGCTCTCAAAAAACCTTTTGAGAAGCCTCTCTACTGGTTGCAAAAGAAAGCAGCTAAAACCCCGCTTTACACAGCCAGTAACTCAGCTTACCCTAATCATTTGGTAAGATGGCTTTTTAAATATATTACCTTGTTCCAAATCAGTAACTACCATTTCTTGAACTTTTTCTTTACCCTGTCTTCTGGTCTGGAAACAAGAAGGCTTCCGTCAACCCTTACCCATTTTCCGTTAACAAGGAAAGAAAAAACGCAAATATCCTTAGGGACAGATTTTTCTCCGCTTTTTGTTTCAATGACAAGCATATTCCTGCTCTCTCCAACAACCTTTCCCTCTATTCCAACAAGATGCGAATTTTTTGAGTTTGCTACCTTTGCTAACAGGCCTATAAGCTCGTGCCTTACAATCTCTTCGGGAGTTGCCATAATATAAAAACCCTCTTCAACCAAATACTGCAGCCTTCTATGAAACCTCTATCTTTTCCTCAGGAAAGCCGAGCTTCACAAGTATTGCCTTCACCTTTTCTGTGTGGTTTCCCTGCAACTCTATCACGCCTTCCTTTATGGTTCCTCCGCAGGCAAGCCTTGTCTTCAACTCCTTAAGAACGTTCTTTATGTCAACGTCCTTGCTTATGCCCTCAATCACTGTTGTTATCTTTCCGTACCTTTTTTTTATCCCAGAAACTCTTATCTTCTCGCTCTCCTTTGCTATTGTCTCGCAAACACATAGTTCCTTCGGCAGGCCGCAGTTAGGACAGACTTCGCTCATTCTTTCTTTTTTACCTCCTTTGTTTCATTCCTTATACTTTTCTCTTTCTTTATAGTAAGCCCTCTTGCAATGGTTTTTCTCAACTGCCTTATTCTTCCCGGAGAAGAAACAGTAGCACCTATCTTTATGCTTGCTTTTTGCTTGGCAAGCTCAAGCCTGAGTTCAGCAATTTTTCTGTCAAGCTCTCTTGACTCCATTTTCCTCATTTCTTTTTTTCTTATGATTGCCATAATGTGGTTTCCTTTAATTTTTCGATTCAGCCTTTTTAACCTTTTTCTTCTTTTGTTCGTCCTTTTCTGTTATTTCAGTTTTAATGGGTTTTTCTTTATGAACAGCCTCTTCATTTTTCTCAGCCTCTTTTTCAAGCTCTTCCAAAATCTCTTCACCTTTTTGCTCAATTTCGGTTTTTTCAGGTCTTGTTGTCTTGAGCTCACCATCAATATCCATAAAATACTTCATTATCTTTACCTTCACGCCTATCTTTCCTGGTTTTGTGTTTGCCTCTTCAAAACCATAGTCAACAAGCTCTTTTGATGGCTGTCCGCAATGTTTAAGGTAACCTTCTGTAAACTTTGATGTCATAGCCTTTCCTGTTCCAAACTTTCCTGAAATTATTATTTCAGCACCAACAGCGCCCGCGTCCATTATCCTCTTTATCATAACATTTCCTATCTTCTTGTAATTGAATCCCTTTTCCAGAGAGGATGCAATATGTTTCGCTACCAGTTTGGCATCTAAGTCTGGATTCCTTATCATTTTAACATCAAGTTGTGGGTTTTCCAACCCAAACTTCTGCTTTATAGCCTCTGTCATTTCATTTATTGTCCTACCACTTCTTCCTATTATCCTTCCAGGTTTGTTTGTGTATATTATTATCTTTATCCCGAGAGGCGTCCTTTGAAGCTCTATCTTTGAATAGTCTCCAGAAGGAAAGCTTTCCCTTATGAATTTCTCTATTTCCATCTCCTTTATTGCATGACCGATGAAGTATCTCTTAAGCATATCTAATCCCTACTGGCCATATTAACTCCCCGCTTTTTTCCTTATCCCTTATTTCAAGCCTTTTCATAACAGGGCTTCTTAAAAACCTTTCAGGTAATTTTTCAGAATCAACATCCTCAATAATAAAGATGCTCTCCCCGTCCGTATCGTAATCTTTCTTAAGGACATTCGAAAGGTATTTCGCTATCCTTAGGCTCCCCCTTCCACAAATATAAATATCCACTTTCATATCATCTCTCCATCAAAACTATCTGTATGTTTGCCATCTTCCTTTTTGTTCCCCTCATTTTCAGCCTTCTTGGCCTCATGAATGTGAAGCCCTTGTGTGCAGAGGCATGAACATAAAGCCTTGACGTGTCAAGACCTTTGTTCTCGGCGTTTGACTCTCCACTTTTAAGCAGGGAAAGTATCTCTTTTGAAATGTTGGTGTAATATTTTCCATCGATGCTGCGCCTTCCTGAAATCATATCCTCAAGAAGTTTTTTTGCCTTTTCCAGATTCATACCCGTTATCCTTCTGCATACTATTGCAGAGTTTTTTTCAGAAAGCCTGAGGCTTCTGCCATAGACCCTCACTGACTTCTTTGGGTTAGGATTGAAAGCATACCTTTCCATAATCCACCTTTACTTAAGCGGTACGAACTTGCTGGACCTTGTTGCACCAAACCCAGGCGCTGAATGCTTGACAGCCTTTCTTGTGAGAGCGAACTCACCAAGCCTGTGCCCGAGCATCTCTGGCTTTATTTCTACAGGAACATACTCCTTTCCGTTGTGAACACCTATCTTTACACCAAGCATTTGGGGAACTATCACCATTTCCCTGCATCTTGTCCTGTGAAACTTGCCAGGATTTTTCATAATTTTTTCGAGCAAAATCCTTTCCTTCCTTGTGAAACCTCTTTTTAAGGCTCTCCTTTCCCTTGCAGGTATAAGCCTGCTGAATTCCTCTATGCTCATACTCTTTATCTCTTCAAGGGATTTCCCCCTTAGTTCAAATTTTGCCATTTCCTATACACCCATTATTTCTTTCTGCCCATCCTCCTTGGAGATATTGAGCCGACCTTCCTTCCAGGAGGAGCGTTTCTTGAAACGCTCTTGGGTTTTCCAAGTCCTGTGTATCCTCCCCCAAAGGGATGGTCTACAGCATTCATTGAAGTTCCGGATGTCCTTGGATAAAGCTTACCTCTTGCGTGCATTGCTATCCATTTTTTTCCTGCCTTTACCCAAGGCTTCTCATTTCTTCCGTCACCAGCAGGAACACCGATTGTTGCCAAGCACTGAGGATTGAGCTTAATCTTCTTCTTTGATGGAAGCATTATTATACACTCCTTTTCTGTTTTTGATTCCACTATTGCAAATGATCCTGGAGATCTGCAAAGCTTGGGTCCTGAATTGGGATATGTTTCGACGCAGCATATCTGCTGTCCTTCGCTAAGGCTTGAAAGTGGGACTATGACTTTATCTATATTGTCGCCGACTTTCATACCCTCTATTGCAACAATGTAGCCCTTTGTCTTATCCTCATATTCAATCTCTGCAAGCGGTGCATCCCTAAGAGGATCGTTTACTATGTCAATCACAACCCCGTTCTGTTTTTTGTATCCTAACTTTGGCTTGAATTTCCTTTCAGGAACCCTGTAAGTATGAGAGCCTTTCCCCCTTCTCTGTGGTATTATCCTCTTACCCATAACATCCCTCAAGCTTATACTATGCCAAGCTTTGTTGCTATATCCGATGCTGAAAATTCCCTCTTCAACTTCACATAAGCCTTTTTCTCACCGTTTGGTGTTATCTCGAAATTTACCTTTTCAACCTTTACCTCAAAAGCCTTCTCAACAGCATCCTTTACCTCTTTCCTTGTTGAATTTCTTCTTACCATAAACACGAGCTTGTTTTCAGCCTCTACCATTTTCATGGATTTTTCAGCAAGATGCGGATACATAATAACATCCCAAGGCTCAACGTCTTTTGTTTTGGTTTTTTTATTTCTTTCCAAGTT